>NZ_JBHTUD010000032.1:23150-43832 GCF_042794235.1 Nocardia sp. NPDC056541 | reverse complement strand
CCGGCGGCCCGGCCGCGGACCGGCCACTTCGTGGCCGTCCCTCCCTAGGGGTCGGGAGTGCGGTGGCTGGGTTGGGTGGGTTGTTGAAGACGGGGGCAGGGACGGGGACAGGTTGTTGTGGGTCCGGTCAGAAGCTGTGTTCTGGGCCGGGGAAGGTGCCCTGGCGGACTTCGGCGGCGTAAGTGGCAGCGGCGGTGCGGAGTTCGTCGCCCACGTTGCCGAAGCGCTTGACGAACTTGGCCGTCTTGCCGCTGGTGTAGCCGGCCATGTCCTGCCAGACCAGCACCTGGGCGTCGCAGTCGGCGCCCGCGCCGATGCCGACGGTCGGGATGGTCAGCTTGCGGGTGACCTGGCCCGCGATCTCGGCGGGGACCATTTCCATGACCACCGAGAACGCACCGGCCTCCTGCACGGCGATCGCGTCGGCGACGAGCTGCTCGGCGCCGTCGCCTCGGCCCTGGACACGGAAACCGCCCAGGGTGTTCACGCTCTGCGGGGTGAATCCGATGTGGGCCATCACGGGGATGCCCGCGGAGGTGATCAGCGCGATCTGCTCGGCGACCCGTTCGCCGCCCTCGAGCTTCACCGCGTGCGCGCCGCCCTCCTTCATGAAGCGGATGGCGGTCGCCAGCGCCTGCTGCGGCGAGGACTCGTAGGTCCCGAACGGCAGATCGGCGACGACCAGCGCGTGCGGGGCGCCGCGCACGACACCGCGCACGAGCGGGATGAGCTCGTCGACGGTGATCGGCACGGTGGTGTCGTAGCCGTAGACGACATTGGCGGCGGAATCGCCGACCAGGAGCACGGGGATACCGGCTTCCTCGAACAGCCGGGCGGACGAGTAGTCGTAGGCCGTCAGCATCGACCAGCGCTCACCGTCGGCCTTCATCTGCTGGAGATGCTGGACGCGGGTCTTGCGGCGTGGCTTGTTGTCGGCGGGAGTGGCACCGTAGGCAGGAGTCTGCTCATCGGATACGGACATCATCGTCCCTTTCGTCTGGTTCCTCGAGGCCCATACCGGGTCCCCGGGCGTTTCTGACCACCTCAGTGTGCCACCTGCGCCCGCACGGGTTTAAGGCCAGGCGCCGGTGTGATCGGTCACACCGGGCGATTCGGTTACCGTGATGCGAGCCCGTTCGGGCGCATTGTGTGCGCCGCAGGGCGCGGAAAGGTGGGCCCACTGTGCAGCGAGGCCGGCTCGTCGTGCTCCTCGGCGCTGTCTCTGCGTTGATCGTCACCGGATGCGGCACCGGCGGGGACAGCGCGCCGCGTGCTGAACTGCCCCCGCCCCCACCGGGTCTGAACAGCTTCTACGACCAGCAGATCGACTGGGGCTCGTGCGAGGGCTACGGCAGCCCGGAGGACCGGCTGCCACCCAAAACCGAGTGCGCGCGGATCACCGTGCCGATCGACTACGCGCGCCCGGACGGCCCGACCGCCCAGATCGCGCTCTCCCGGATCCCGGCCACCGGCGAGAAGGTCGGCTCGCTGCTGATGAACCCGGGTGGGCCCGGCGTCTCCGGCCTGTCGATGGTCGGTGTCGGCAACCGCACCGAACTGGCGGAGAAGTTCGATCGGGTCGGGTTCGATCCGCGCGGTGTCGGCTCGTCGCTGCCCTCGATCGTCTGCCTCACCCCGCAGCAGGCCGACGCCGAACGTGCCGAGCCGCCCACCGACAACACTCCGGCGGGCATCGCCGAGGCAGAGGACGACAACCGTGAGTACGCCGACCGCTGCGCCCAGCGCTCCGGCGTCGACCTGCTCGGTCACGTCGGTACGCGCGAGGTGATCCAGGACATGGATGTCATGCGGGCCGTGCTCGGCGACGCGAAACTGAGCTACCTCGGCTACTCCTACGGCACCCGCCTCGGCTCGGCCTACGCCGAGAAGTACCCGCAGAACGTGCGCGCGCTCGTTCTCGACGGCGCCGTCGACTCCTCGCAGGACCCGGTCCAGGAGTCGCTGCGGCAGGCGGCGGGCTTCCAGGGCGTGTTCACCGCCTACGCCACCGACTGCGCGAAGAACGCCGACTGCCCGCTCGGGACCGATCCTGCCCAGGCCGTCACTCGTTTCCGCGAGCTGGTCGGGCCGCTGGAGAAGGCCCCGGCGCCGACCGCCGACCCGCGCGGTCTCAGCTACAACGACGCGATCACCGGCGTCCAGCAGGCTCTCTACAGCGACGACCTGTGGCAGATCCTCACCCAGGGCCTCACCGAACTGCGCGCGGGCAGCGGCGACACCCTGCTGCAGCTGGCCGATATGTACGACGGCCGCCGCCAGGACGGCACCTACGCCAACACCCAGGACGCCTTCAACGCGATCCGTTGCGTAGACGATCCGCGCGTCACCGATCCCGCGGTGACCGGCCGTCAGGACACCGAATACCGCAAGGCCGCCCCGTTCCTCGACGACGGCAAGGGCACCGGCGCCGCCCCACTGGAACTGTGCGCCGCCTGGCCGGTGCCCAACACCAGCAGCCCGCATCGCGTCTCGGCCCCTGGACTGCCGCCCACCGTGGTGGTCTCCACCACCGACGACCCGGCCACGCCGTATCAGGCCGGTGTCGACCTGGCCGCCCAGCTGGGTGCCGACCTGATCACCTTCCGCGGCAATCGGCACACCGCCGCTCTGGTGGCGGGCGATCAGTGCCTCGACACCGCGGTGATCGACTACCTCGTCGATCTCGCCACGCCCGCGCCCGGTCTCACATGCTGAGAGCCACATGTGCTCACCGCGCCCCGTCGTGGCCGGTGAGATGTGCGAACGATGTGACGAGATCGCAAACCCGTCTCCGTATGTAACACGGATTTAACGCCGGGTGCTTACGCTCGCCGGTATGGATCGCCAGAAGGAATTCGTGCTGCGGACGCTCGAAGAGCGGGATATCCGTTTCGTCCGTCTCTGGTTCACCGATGTGCTGGGCTACCTCAAGTCCGTCGCCATCGCGCCCGCCGAGCTCGAAGGCGCCTTCGAGGAGGGCATCGGCTTCGACGGCTCGGCCATCGAGGGCTTCGCGCGCGTGTCCGAGGCGGACATGGTCGCGCGGCCCGATCCGTCGACCTTCCAGGTGCTGCCGTGGGCCAGCTCCAAGGGCCACCAGCACTCGGCGCGGATGTTCTGCGATATCACCATGCCCGACGGTTCGCCGTCCTGGGCCGACCCGCGCCACGTGCTGCGCCGTCAGCTGAACAAGGCCGCCGACGCGGGCTTCAGCTGCTACGTGCACCCCGAGATCGAGTTCTTCCTGCTGGAGAACAACCTCAAGGGCGGCTACGAGCCGACCCCGGCCGACAACGGCGGCTTCTTCGACCAGGCCGTGCACGATTCGGCGCCGAACTTCCGCCGCCATGCCATCGACTCGCTCGAATCGATGGGCATCTCGGTCGAGTTCAGCCATCACGAGGGCGCTCCCGGCCAGCAGGAGATCGACCTGCGCTACGCCGACGCGCTCTCGATGGCCGACAACGTGATGACCTTCCGGTACCTGATCAAAGAGGTGGCGATCGACGAGGGCGTGCGCGCGACGTTCATGCCCAAGCCGTTCTCCCAGTACCCCGGCTCGGCCATGCACACCCACATGAGCCTGTTCGAGGGCGAGAACAACGCCTTCGCCGATCCCGACGACCCGAACAACCTCTCGGGCACCGCGCGCTCGTTCATCGCCGGCATCCTCGAGCACGCCCCCGAGATCAGCGCGATCACCAACCAGTGGGTCAACTCCTACAAGCGGCTGATCCACGGTGGCGAAGCCCCGACCGCGGCCTCGTGGGGCCGGTCCAACCGGTCGGCACTGGTGCGGGTGCCGATGTACACCCCGAACAAGTCGTCGTCGCGTCGCGTCGAGATCCGCAGCCCTGATTCCGCCTGCAACCCGTACCTGACCTTCGCGGTCCTGCTGGCCGCGGGTCTGCGCGGTATCGAGAAGGGCTACACGCTGCCCCCCGAGGCCGAGGACGACGTGTGGTCGCTGACCGACGCCGAGCGTCGCGCCATGGGCTTCCGCACCCTGCCCGGCACCCTCGACGAGGCCCTGCAGGCGATGGAGCGCTCCGAGCTGGTCGCCGAAACCCTCGGCGAACACGTCTTCGACTTCTTCCTGCGCAACAAGCGCCGTGAGTGGGCCGACTACCGCTCACAGGTCACTCCCTGGGAGTTGAAGGAGTACCTGAGTCTCTGAGTGATCCCGAGCCGCCTTGATCCGGGCTGACCGGATCAAGGCTTCCGGGCCGAAAGCCCGCGGCGCCAGCCGCTAGGATCACAGCTATGGTCCGGCCACCGACTGCCCGCTCCGCTGTACCCGGCGTCGGCCGGCTCGGTCTCCTCGAACCGACAGCGGCGGCTTCCCTGCATCAACTCGGCTGGGACAACGTCGACGGGGTGCCGGTGCTCTGGGCACTCTCGCGTTCGCCCGATGCCGATCTCGCCCTGTCCACGCTGGTGCGGCTGCGCGAATCGCTCGAAGACGCATGGCCCGAACTGGATTCTGCGATCCGTTCCGACACCACGTTGCGCGGCAGGCTGTTCGGCTTGCTCGGCTCGTCGACGGCCTTCGGCGACCACCTGGTCGCTGCCCCGGCCGCGTGGAAAGTGCTGCGCGAGAACGAACTTCCCAGCCGTGACGAGCTGATCGCCGACCTGCTCGACGCCGTCGACGCGGCGCCGGAGACCGGACCCAACGCGGGGCCGATGCTGTGGCGTGCCGGGATCGCCGGTCCGGAGGCGGTCGCCTTGCTGCGCGGCAGGTACCGCGATCAGCTGATGTTACTGGCCGCGGTCGACCTGGCCTCCACCGTCGAGAACGAACCGGTGCCGCCGTACCTGGTGGTCGGCAAGCACCTGTCGGACCTGGCCGATGCCGCGCTCACCGCCGCCTTGTCGGTCGCGGTGGCCAGGGTGTGTAAGAACGGCCCGGTGCCGGTGCGCCTCGCGGTGATCGCGATGGGCAAATGCGGTGCGCGAGAACTGAATTACGTCAGTGACGTCGACGTGGTGTTCGTCGCCGAACCGGCCGACGCGACCGCGACCCGGCTGGCCGCGGAGATGATGAGCGTCGCGAGCTCGGCCTTCTTCGAGGTCGACGCCGCACTGCGCCCCGAGGGCAAGGCGGGGGCGCTGGTGCGCACCCTCGACTCCCACCTCGCCTACTACAAGCGGTGGGCGCGCACCTGGGAGTTCCAGGCGCTGTTGAAGAACCGGCCGATGACCGGCGATATGGAACTCGGCAAGCAGTACCGCGACGCGCTGATGCCGATGGTCTGGACCGCGTCGGAACGTCCCGACTTCGTCGCCGACGTCCAGGCCATGCGCCGCCGGGTCGAGGACCTGGTCCCCGCCGACATGCGTGAGCGCGAGCTCAAGCTGGGCGCGGGCAGCCTGCGCGATGTCGAATTCGCCGTGCAGCTCCTGCAATTGGTGCACGGCCGGGTCGACGAGGCACTGCACGTCACCAATACCGTCGAAGCGCTCACGGCCCTCGCCGCGGGCGGCTACGTCGGCCGTGAGGACGCCGCCAACCTCACCGCCTCCTACGAATTCCTGCGCCTGCTCGAACACCGCCTGCAATTGCAGCGGCTCAAGCGCACCCACACCCTGCCCGCGGCCGATGACGAGGAGGGCATGCGCTGGCTGGCCCGCGCCGCCCACATCCGTCCCGACGGCCGCCAGGACGCGGTCGGCGTGCTCGACACCGACATCCGCCGCAACGCCGTGCGAGTCCGGCGCCTGCACGCGAAACTGTTCTATCGCCCGCTGCTGGACGCGGTCGCCCGGATGGACTCCGACGCGCTGCGCCTGAGCCCCGACGCCGCCGTCCGCCAGCTCGCTGCCCTCGGCTACGGCGCACCGGCCAACGCGCTCGGCCATCTCAAGGCGCTCACCGGCGGCGTCTCGCGCAAGGGCCGCATCCAGGCGCTTCTGCTGCCGACTCTGCTCGAATGGCTCGGTGACACACCGAATCCCGATGCCGGGCTGCTCGCGTACCGCAGGGTGTCTGAGGGGCTCGACGACCAGATCTGGTTCCTGCGCGTGCTGCGTGACGAGGGTGCGGTGGCCCAGCGTCTGATGATCGTGCTCGGTTCCTCGGAGTACCTGCCCGACCTGCTGATCAACGCGCCCGACACCATCCGCATGTACGCCGACGGGCCCGGCGGCCCGCAGTTGCTCAGCACAAAACCCGAAGACGTCGCCCGCGGCATGCAGACCGCGGCCGCCCGCTACGACGACCCGAAACGTGCTGTCGCGGCAGCACGTTCACTGCGCCGCCACGAACTGGCCAGGGTCGCCTCGGCCGATGTGCTCGGCATGCTGGACGTCGCACAGGTGTGCGCGGCGCTGTCGTCGGTGTGGGTTGCGGTGCTCGAGGCGGCACTGAGCGCGGTCATCCGCGCCTCGGAGGCCGAACGTGGTGCGCCCGCGCCCGCCGACTTCGCGGTGATCGGCATGGGCAGGCTGGGCGGGATGGAACTGGGCTACGGCTCCGACGCCGACGTGCTGTTCGTCTGCGATCCGCGCCCCGGTGAGGACGAGGCCGCGGCCGTGAAATGGGCCAACGGGATCGCCGAGAAGGTGCAGCGGCTGCTCGGCGCACCGAGCGTCGACCCGCCTTTGCAGGTGGATGCGGGCCTGCGTCCCGAGGGGCGCAACGGGCCCCTGGTCCGCACGCTGACCGCTTATCAGGCCTACTACGCGCAGTGGGCCCAGCCGTGGGAGATGCAGGCGCTGCTGCGCGCCCACCAGGTGGCGGGCGATCAGGATCTGGGCGTGCGCTTCCTGCACGTCATCGACCCGATCCGCTATCCGACCGGCGGGGTGTCGGAGGAATCGGTCCGCGAGATCCGCCGCATCAAGGCGCGCGTGGACTCCGAGCGACTCCCGCGCGGTGCCAACCCGTCGACCCACACCAAGCTGGGCCGCGGCGGCCTGGCCGATATCGAATGGACCGTCCAGCTCCTGCAACTGCGCCACGCGCACGAGATACCCGCGCTGCACAACACCTCGACCCTGCAGTCGCTCGACGTGATCGAAGCCGAGGGCATCCTCGAACCCGAAGACGTCGCGCTCCTGCGTGAATCGTGGATCACCGCCACCGCCGCCCGCAACGCCCTCGTCCTGGTCAAGGGCAAGCCGACCGACCAACTCCCCGGCCCGGGCCAGCTGCTCTCGGCGGTGGCTCGGGTAGCCGGCTGGCCCAACGACGACGGCAGCGAATTCCTCGACACCTACATGCGCATCACCCGCCGCGCGAAGGCCGTCGTCGAGCGCGTGTTCGGGGGATAGTCCGGACATGAAAAAGCCCCGCACCACTGGTGCGGGGCTTTTCAGTTCACGCCGAAATCAGATGGCGCGGACGTCCTGGGCCTGGGGGCCCTTCTGGCCCTGGCCGACCTCGAACTCCACCCGCTGTCCCTCTTCGAGGGACTTGAAGCCCGAGCCGCCGATAGCCGAGTAGTGAACGAAGACGTCGGGGCCGCCTCCGTCTTGGGCGATGAAGCCGAAGCCCTTTTCGCCGTTGAACCACTTGACGGTGCCTTGAGTCATGTTTTAAAAGTCTTTTCCGTAGGTGAGCCATGGCGATCACTTGCGATCAGCCCAGTCTCAGCAACCCAGTATGCCATACTCGCCAGCAAACCGCGCCTTGCGGTTTGTCACACTGCGATGTGGGCGGTGTATACCGTGGAAGACCGGCGTGTCGAGTCGGTCGGCAACCAATGCGAACGCCCCTTTCACATCGCGTCGCGGACTGTGCCAATCTGAGCGGTATGGGTGAGATGAACGCGGGGCGTGGCGGGCACGTCGACCTGGCCATGCGGGTGCTCGACGCACACGTGGCGTTCACCAAGCAGCAGTTGCGCGAGCCCGCCGGCTTCCTCGAGTTCGTCACCGAGGAGATCGACGGCGCGCTCGACGAGGCCGCGGAACTGACCCTCGCGCAGGCGGTGACCCGTGAGCAGATCAAGGCGGTCGCGCACAAGTTCGCCGTGCAGGTTCCCGTCGAAGGCGCTATTCCCGAACTCGTCGGTGAGATCGCCACCCGCCTGTACAACCATCGCGCCAACGACGAGATCGAGGTCGGTGAGCTCGTCGACAACCGCCGCTTCGACGAGCTGGTCGACGGCGTAGCCGATCTGGATCTCACCCACCGGCTGGTGCGTCTGGTGCTCAACAGCCCGGTGACCGTCGACGCGTGCGTCGAGGCGGTCCAGCGCGCGGTGGTCACCGCGGTCGACGACGGTTTACACCCCGAAGGCGGTGGCCTGGCCCGGACGCTGCGCGGTGCGCTGTCGCGGCTGGCCGAACCCGCGATGCCCGCGATCGAGCACGGTGTCGGCAGGCTCACCCGCACCGGTGCGCGATTCGTGTTGCGCGGCAACAGTAGTGACGCCGACGAAGTGTTGCTCGACAGCGCCCGCGAGACCTGGCGCAAACACACCGGCGTCGCCGTCGGCTCGTTCCGTGATCTGGTCTCGGCCACCGATGTCGAAGACATCGTCGTGCTCGTCTTCGAATTCTGGCGCACCTTCCGCGATACCGACTACTTCCGCGCCCTGCTCGACGAGGGAGTGGACCACGTCTTCGACAAGTACGGCGACACCCCCCTTGCCGAATTGCTGGCTGAGCTGGGCGTAGGGCGCGCGGAGATGCTCGAGGAGGCGCTGCGTTTCGGCCCGCCGGTCCTCGAAACACTCGACGAGCGCGGTTATCTCGACACCGTGCTGCGTCGCAGGCTGGCACCGTTCTACGCTTCGGACGCCTTCCGGGCAGCGGTGTCCGGGATGGAGTGATCACGCCAGTTCCGTTCGGCCGCTGGCATGTCGGGATGTGTCGGTACGATTCGTGCAACGATGGGGCGCTTGTCTGCCACCGGATCTCGATCGAAAGGCTGCCGTGACACGTCTGTCCACCCTGCTCGACCAGATCGACTCCGGTGCTGTGCTGCTGCCCGAATTCCAGCGCGGCTACGTGTGGAACCGCGACCAGGTGCGTGGACTCATGCGGTCGCTGTATCTCGGGTATCCGGTCGGTGGGTTGCTGGTGTGGGAGACCGGGTCCGAGGAGATCGCGGTACGCGGGTCGACGACCGGCTCGGGGCTGCGCCAGTTGCTGCTCGACGGTCAGCAGCGCATCACCACGCTGTACGGGATCATGCGCGGGACAGCGCCGTCGTTCTTCGAAGGCGACGAGATCGCCTTTACCGGTCTGCATTTCGATGTCGAGCGGGAGCTCTTCGAATTCCAGGTGCCCGGCCGCGATACCGCACCGGCCTGGATCGACATCACCGAACTGTTCGCCCAGGGCCCGATGCACTATCTGGCCAGGTTCCCGGACGAGTCGCCGGAAACCCTTGCCCTCTATCTCGATCGGCTGAACAAGGTTCGCGAGGTCGCCAACCGCGAGTTCAACGTCGAGACCATCACCGGATCGGATCGCACGGTCGACGAGGTGGTCGACATCTTCAACCGGGTCAACTCCGGCGGCACCAAACTGTCCAAGGGCGACCTCGCGCTGGCCACTCTGTGCGCGCAGTGGCCGCAGGCCCGCGGCAACCTGCGCGACCACCTGATCCGCTGGGACAAAGACGGCTACACCTTCACCCTGGACTGGTTGCTGCGCAACGTGATCGCCGTCGGCAACGGCCGCGCGCACTTCGACGCGCTCGGCGATCTGGCGCCCGCGGAATTCGAGCAGGCCCTGGTGGCCACCACGAAACAGGTGGACACCTTCCTCGACACGGTGGCGGGCAGGCTCGGCCTCGATCACGACCGAGTCCTGATGGGGCGCTACGCGATTCCCGTGATCACCCGCCTGCTGTTCCTCAACGGCGGCCGCTTCGACGACGACCTGCACCGCGACCGGGTGCTGTACTGGTACGTGCATTCCGCGCTCTGGGGCCGGTTCAGCGGCTCCACCGAGACGTTCCTGCAACAGGACTACGACACGCTCGAACGCGGCGGCATCAACGCGCTGATCGGCTCGCTGGAACGGCTGCGCGGCGGCTCGCTCGACCTGTGCGCCGACGACTTCGCCGGTGCCACTCGCGGTTCCCGGTTCTATCCGCTGCTGTACATGCTCACCCGCGTCGACGGTTCCCGCGATCTCGGCACCGGCTCCGAACTCGGCATCGAGCAGTTCGGTGAGCGCACGCCGGTGCAGGTGCACTACCTGTTCCCGAAAACCCTGCTGCGCGACGCCGGTTACGAACGCAACGAGATCAACGCGATCGCCAATTTCTGCTTCCTCAGCCCCGGCTCGGAGGCCGAGCTCGGCGAGCGTGAGCCCGCCGACTACTTCGCCGAGATGGAACGGCGCAACCCGGGTGTGCTCGCCTCGCAGTGGATTCCGACCGACTCGTCGCTGTGGCGGGTGGAGAACTACCGTGAGTTCCTGCGGGCGCGCCGCAAAATGCTCTCCGCCTCGGCGGATGCGTTCCTCGAAAAGCTGCGCACCGGCAAGCTGCACCGCCCGACCCTGTTGACGGTGGGTGTCGCCGGAGTGACCATCGGCGATCCCGCGGTGGACCAGGTCAACGCGCTCGTCGACGATCTCGTCGCCGACGGCTTCGGCTTCCCGCTGCTCGACAGTGAGGTCTCCGACCCGGTCACCGGCCGCGAACTCGCTGTCGCCGAAGCCTTTTGGCCAGAGGGCCTGCAGCCGGGCGTCGGCATGCCGGTGGTGCTCGTGCTCGAGCCGTCCAATGCCGACCTCACCCGCTTCGCCCAGCTGGGCTACGCGGTGTTCACCTCTGTCGACGCCCTGCGCGGCTATGTCGACAACCTGCGCGTGGAAGCCTCCGGCGACAGCGGCATCGACGGCCCGGTCGGCGATCTGGCCGCGTTGGCCGACCGCCTGCCCGCCACCTGGGTCGGCAATTCCGAACAGGTCTGGTTCCGCTTCGCCTGGAACCTGCTGGAGCGTGACCGCGCCGAGGGCCCCGACGCGCTGCTCGGTCCCGAACAGCTGGCCCTGCGCTACATCGCCCTGTGGGCGCTCACCCGCACCTTCTACATCCACGCTTTCGACCAGGGCAACCCGGGCGAATGGCGCTACTACCTCGGCGACGCCATCGGCCCGAGCCCGCTGGTCCCGCGTGCGTGGCTGGCCCAGCGCGCCGTCGAATCCGGTGCGCTGGCCCCCGGCATGCCGCCCGGCGACGAGGACATCGCGATCGCTCTGGTCCACGGGGTCATCGAGACCGTCGACGAGGTCGCCACCGTGCTGTCCCACCTTCTCGGCGGGCCCGGTCTGTTCGCCTCGCTGTGGGCGTCGGCGGGCGCGGCCGAACATTACGGCTACCCCCTGTCCACCGATCAGATCAACGACCTCATCAACCAGGTGGTCAACGATCCCGAGTCCCGAAAGATCCAGGCCTACAACTGGATCGAGGCGGGTCTGCCGCTCTAGGGCCTACCGGTCGCGCGCTGAAAGGTCGAGACGAAGTCGGTCAGCGCGGTGCGGTCCTCGAGGTCGGCCGGTCGGTAGCCGCGGTCGGCTTCGACCGTGATCGCGGTGCCCGCGCCGACGCGCAGCTCATCCCAGCAGACCGGGAGAACCGGGAGCTGCACGGTGCGCTCACCGACGGTCAGGGTGATCGCCGAGGTGTACTTGTTCGCGACGGTCATCAGCTCCTCGACGGCCCGCTCGGTGAGTGGACCCGCGGCGGAGAACTCTTCGATGTACACGGTCACCTCCCTTCCGGCGGCCAGTGTAGGTCCTCACGGAGTTCCCAAGACAGCCGCAAGAGACCTGAAAGCGGCGCCGCTTAGGGTGACCTCATGATGCGTAAATGGGCGGAACGAGCGTTGCTCGTCCTGGGGTGGGGCGCGGTGGTCGCGGCGGTGGCCGGGATCGTGTTGCATGTCGTGGACTGGCGCCAGAAGTCGATGGTGCTGTTGGCGTCGGGGGCGATGTGGTTGATGCTCGGCGCGGTCGTGGGACTGGTGCTGTTGCTGCTCGCCCGAGGCTGGCGCAGCTCGGGGGCGGCGGCACTGGTGCTGGCCGGTGCCGCGTGGTTGGTGGTGCCGTCCTACATTCCGGAGGCCAGGGCCGCCGATGGGCCCGAACTCGTGGTGATGCAGTCGAACATCCTGTTCGGCCAGGCCGATCCGGTCGCCGTGGTCGGTGCGGTGCGGGAGAACAACGTCGACGTGCTCACCGTCGAGGAGTTGACCGTCGACTCGATCACGGGTCTGCGTGTGGCCGGACTCGAAGAACGACTGCCCTACTTCTACCTGGAACCGGCGCAGTCGGGTGGTGGCGGCACCGGCATCTACAGCCGATACCCGTTGCGCGACACCAAGAAATACGACGGCTTCGTCATGAGCAATATCTCGGCGACGATGGAACATCCACAGCGCGGGCCGATGTCGGTCTTCGCGTTCCATCCGATCCCGCCGAATATCGACTTCGGTGCCTGGTCGGCCGAGATGCGCCGGGTCGACGAGATCCTCGCGGCGACCAGCGCACCCGCGATCGTCGGCGCGGATTTCAACGCGACACACGACCACTCGGCCTATCGAGCACTGCTCGACGGCGCGTTCGCCTCGGCCGCCGACCAGACCGGCGACGGTGTCCTGCTCACCTACCCGGCGGATCGCCGGTGGGGACCGGTGATCGGGATCGATCACATCCTCGTCGCAGGTGGGGTGGCCGAACAGATCCGCACGCTCACCATCCCCGGCTCCGACCATCGCGCGGTGCTGGCCACGATCCGAATGGACCTGTGACAGTAGTCGTTTACCATGTGAGCGCTCGATCGCGGACCGCAAGGCGGCCGCGTCATTTTTGGGGAGGACAGCGCATGAGAAGACATCGGTTCGGCGCGACCATGGCAGCTTTGATGAGTATCGGCATGCTCGTATCCGGTTGCGGCGCGACAACTGTCGCGAGCGACCAGGCGCAGCCGATTATGGACAATCCATGGGAGGTGGCGGGCGCGGCGTCGTCCACCGGTCCCAGCGGGTCGCGTCCCGGTGTGCCCGACACGGACAAGAAGGCCGACAACGGCGACAACGGCAAGATCGACAAGCTCGCTCTCAACGCCATCGCCGACATCGAAGAGTACTGGCAGACCGAGTATTCCAAGACTTTCCGTGGCAATTTCAAGCCCGCCTCGAAGTACATCTCCTGGTCGGCGAAGGCGCCGGAGTCGGAGTCGGTGCAGTTCTGCAAGAGCAGCACCTACAAGCTGGTCAACGCCGCGTACTGCCCGCTCGACCACACCATCGGCTGGGACCGCACCGTCCTGCTGCCGCTGCTGGTCGACAAGTACAAGGAAATGTCGGTGGTGATGGTGCTCGCCCACGAATACGGGCACGCCATCCAGTCCCAGGCCGACCTGCTGCGCGGGTTCCTCACCGATGCGCTGGTCAAGGAGCAGCAGGCCGACTGCCTGGCCGGTGTGTTCCTTCGTCATGTGGCAGAAGGCAATTCGAAGCACTTCACGCTCAACACCACCGACGGGCTCAACGGTGTGCTCGGCGCGACCGTCGCCGTGCGCGACCGCGACCCCAACGATCCCGACGCCGTGCACGGTTCGGCGTTCGAGCGGGTGACGGCGGTGCAGATGGGTTACACCCAGGGCGCCAAGTCGTGCAAGGACATCAACGAGGACGAGATCGAGAAGCGTCGCGCCGGTCTGCCCGTCACCTTCGAAGAAGATGAACGCGACAAGCAGCTGCCGGTGAACAAGGAGACCCTGACCACCCTGGCCGCCCAGCTCGGCAAGTCGATGCCGGTGAAGACCGCGCCGAAGTTCGACTACGCCGGCGTCACCCGCAACTGCGCGTCGACGACCACCACCGAGCCGGTCTCCTACTGCCCGGGCTCGAACACCATCGGCACCGATGTCCCCGCCATGGCCAAGCGTGCGGGTGAGGGGTCGAGCGCCAAGGAGGAGCCGCTGTCGGCGGTCGTCACCGGTGACTACAACGCCGCCGCGGTGTTCGTGTCCCGCTATGCCCTCGCGGTGCAGCAGGATCGCAAGCTGTCGCTGTCGGGTGCCGAGTCGGCGGGCCTGCGCACGGCGTGCCTGACGGGCGTGCTCACCACGAAACTCAGTGAGCCGAACAGCGATCCGCGCCTGTCGGCCGGTGACCTCGACGAAGCGGTCTCCGGCCTGCTCGCCGACGGCCTCGCCGCCTCCGACGTCAACGGCAAGGTGGTGCCGAGCGGATATCAGCGCCTCGAGGCGTTCCGCACCGGTGTCCTCAGCGGCGAGCAGGCCTGCCTGAACCAGTTCAAGTAGTCAGCGCGAGGTAGGCAGTGACCGCAGGGAGCTGAGGGTGTTCGCCACCGCGCGGGCAGCCTCGGCTCCCTTGGTCACGAAGTGGTTGGTGTAGTAGTCCACGTGCTCGCTGTGCTCGTGGAAGTGGTGCGGGGTGAGCACTACCGAGAACACCGGCACATCGGTGTCGAGCTGCACGCGCATCAGGCCGTCGATCACCGCGGAGGCGACGAAGTCGTGGCGGTAGATGCCGCCGTCGACGACCAGGGCCGCGGCGACGATCGCGTCGTAGCGGCCGGTGCGGGCCAGGCGTTGGGCATGCAGCGGGATCTCGAACGCGCCGGGGACGTCGAACACCTCGACGACCTCGGGATCGAACCCGAAGCCGGTGTATTCGGCGAGGAAGCCCTCGTGCGCCTTGTTGACGATGGAGCTGTGCCAGCTGGCGCGGATGAAGGCAACGGCGCCGGTAGACGTGGTCATGGGTGGTAAGTCTACTAGTGTCGCCCGCGCAAAAACTTACTGACCGGTAACATGGGTTGACAGCCAGTCGGTGACATCGCCGAGCACCTTCGCGCGCTCGGGCTCGTTGAACACCTCGTGGTAGAGCCCGGGATAGCGCAGCACCGTCACGTCGGTCGAGCCCGCGTCACGCTCGAGCAGATCGGCGCTCGACGGTGACGCGATCACGTCGGCGGTGCCGTGCACTACCAGCAGCGGCGCGGTGAGCGCGCCGAGACGCTGCTTCACCAGCGCGGTGTGCTGCAGGATCTCCACCGCGGTGCGCGCGGGCAGCTTGCCGCGGAACACCAGTGGGTCGTCGTCGTAGGCGCGTACCACCTCGGGATCGCGGCTGATCGTGGACGAATCCAGGGTCAGCACACCGAGATTCGGTGCGAACCGGGTGAGCAGGGGAGCGGCGAGGCGCTGGAGCGGATTGCCGAGCGGGATGTCCAGCGGCGGCGCGGACACGATGATGCCCGCCACGTCGACCGGTCCGCGGGTCGCCTGGTGCAGGACCACGAGGCTGCCCATCGAATGTCCGAGCAGGAACCGGGGGACACCGGGATGGGCGGCGCCCGCGAGATCGAGCAGGGTCGCGACATTGTCGGCGGCGCCCTGCATCGAACCGATATTGGCCGCCGGGCCCTCGGACAGGCCGTGCCCGATGTGGTCGAGCGCGTAGACCGCGAAGCCGGCCTCGGCCAGTGTCGTGCCGACGTGTTCGTAGCGGCCCGAGTGTTCGGCGACGCCGTGCACCAGCACCACCACCGCGCGCGGTGCGGACTCCGGTTGCCATGCGCGCCAGGCGATCTTGCCGCCGTGGCCCGCGAACTCGCCGGTGTCGGTCGTCATCGTGGCGCTCCTCCTGCTTCGGGCGCCGCGGCGAGCCGCTCGATGAGGCGCCGGTTGAACTCGATCAGCCGAGCGTAGTTGAGTCGCGAGATCCGCTCGTCGGTTCCGTGGATCCGTTCCAGATCCGCCGCGGTCAACACGATCGGCGCGAAGTTGCAGCGGGTCGCGGCCAGGCCGTCGTAGTGGCGTGAATCGGTGGCGCCGGGCACGATCCCGGTGGTGGTCACGATCCCGGGCACCACGCTCGACGCCAGCTCGGCGACCATGTCGAAAGCCGGACCCGGCCCGTGGAACCGCGAGGGCTCCGATGCGGGTCCGACGAGGTCGATCGCCACGCCGATATCGCGGATCACCCTGGTGCAGTGCGCCAGCACCGCCGCCACCGAATCACCGGGCAGAATACGGAAATTCACCAGTGCCTCGGCGCTCTGCGGGAGCACATTGGCCTTCACGCCGCCGCTGATCACGGTGGGCGCGGTGGTGGTGCGCACCAGCGCCTCGGTGGTCGGGCCCGTCGCCATGATGCGGGCGACGAGCGGTCCGGCCAGCCTGGACAGCCCGCGTGCGTCGGTGAGCTCGAGCAGCCGGCGTCGTGGTTCGGGCAGCGCCTCACGCATGCGGGCGAGCATGTCGCTGATCACCGGCGTCAGCCGCAGTGGCATCGGATGGTCCTGCACGCGTGCGACCGCGCGTGCCAGCCGTCCCACCGCGGTCTGCTTGCCGGGCATCGAGGAGTGGCCGCCGGTCTCGGTGACCGAAAGCCGTACCGTCGCATAGCCTTTCTCGCCGAGCATGATGCTGGCCACCGGCCGGTCGACCCCGTCGGCGACGCCGTCGGTGATCACCCCGCCCTCGTCGAGCAGCAGCTCCGCGCGCACGTCCTGGTCGCGCAGGTGCTGGGCCATCCGGACCGCGCCGCCGTCACCGAAGACCTCTTCGTCGTGACCGAAGGCGAGGAACACGGTGTGGCGCGGGCGAATTCCGGTTTCCAGCGCCGACTCGACCGCTTCCAGGACGGCGAGCACGCGGCTCTTGTCGTCGATCGCGCCACGGCCCCAGATGAATTCGTCGTCGACGACACCGTCGAACGGGGGATGGGTCCAGCGTTGCGCGTCGTCGACCGGCACCACGTCCTGGTGCGCGAGCAGGATCGCCGACACCGCGCCCGGCTCGGCGCCGTCCCAGCGGTAGAGCCTGCTGTGACCGAAGGTCGTCAATGTCAGCTCGGCGTGCACGCGGGGGAACGATGTCTCGAGGTGGGTGGCCAGGCGCGCGAACTCCGCGTGCGCGGTGTGCGCGGGATCTTCGGTCGACACCGTCACGCACTGCAGCGCGACAGCCAGCCGCCGGGCGACCTCGTCATCGACACCCTCGGTGACGGGGGGCAGGGCGGGGTTCTCGGTGATCGGGCGCATCTCAGCCATTGTGGCCTGTGGCATGGGCCGCCGCCCGCCGAACGTGCCCGAAACGCCGGGATCGTCGCACGGTGTGATGCGGTCAGACGCCCCGGCGGCGCGCCATCTAAGCTGACACCATGGCAGGAGGCAAGGGCGGCAAGCCGTCGAAGGAAGCCAGGGCCGCGGCTAAAGCGGCCCGTAAGCAGGCATCACGCGAGCGTCGTCAGCAGTTGTGGCAGGCGTTCAACATGCAGCGCAAGGAAGACAAGGCGCTGCTGCCGCTGATGATCGGCGCACTGGTCGGCACCACGGTGGTCTTCTTCCTCATCGGGCTGATCTTCGACATGCAGTGGTTCCTGCTGCCGCTGGGTCTGCTGCTGGGTGTGCTGCTGGCATTCATCCTGTTCGGGCGCCGCGTGCAGAAGAACGTGTACCGCAAGGCTGAGGGTCAGGCGGGCGCCGCGGCGTGGGTGCTGGAGAACCTGCAGGGCAAGTGGCGGGTCGCCAACGGCGTCGCCGCGACCACCCAGCTCGACGCCGTGCACCGCGTGATCGGCCTGCCCGGGGTGATCTTCGTCGCCGAGGGTTCGCCGCAGCGAGTCCGCTCGCTCATCGCGCAGGAGAAGAAGCGCACCGCCCGCCTGGTCGGTGACACCCCCATCTACGAAGTGATCGTCGGCAACGAGGAAGGCCAGACTCCCCTCAAGGAGCTGCAGAAGTACCTCACCAAGCTGCCGCGCAACATCGACGTCAAGCGGATCGACCAGATCGAGGGCAGGCTCTCGGCCCTGAGTTCGCGCAGTGGTCCCGCGATGCCGAAGGGCCCGATGCCCCCCGGTGCGAAGATGAAGGGCATGCAGCGCGCGATCCGTCGCCGCTGACCCACTCCCGCCGCGAGCCCGTCACCTTGTCAGGTGACGGGCTCGCGCCGTTTCAGGCGTTGGGTGAGCGGCCGGTCAGCAGCCACAGAACCCGGTCGTATGCCAACAGGTGGTAACCGACGAGAACAGCCGCCGAGATCAAGGCGAGCCGCGGCAGCGAAGCGGCCCACAGTGCCGCGGCGCCACCGAAGAGCACCGCGAACTCGACGAGCAGCCGGACCGGGCCGGAGACGGGCACCGGTGAACCGCCGCCGCGTCCCGGATCGTCGGGCAGGGTGAACACGCCCCACAGCGTCGCGGCCGCGATCGGCAGGACCACCACGAGCAGGTACCGCCATGGCGAGTCGAAGGCGCGCCATCCGTAGACGCCGAACGAGGCGATGGCGATCAATTCGAGCAGAAAACGTACGGCCAACATGGCCGGATTCAGTGACACGGCTTGATCGTATGGCCGCGCGCGAGTACGAGCGGACCCAACGGCTCAGCGAGCGTTGACCAGTGCCGTCCCGGTCGCCCGGTCGTGCATGCCGCGGCCGTCGGCATCGGTGAACAGCGCCGGCACCACGAACACCAGCAGCACCTGCCTGGCCAGCGCGCGCACGAAACCCACCGCCACCGGAGCGTCGATGCGCAGCGCCCGCAGCTTCGTGAAGTACTGCCCCGGGGTGAACCCGAACAGCGTCACCGCGGCCACGCCGACCACGAACCACACCAGCAGCGGCATCGACGACGATGCGAAGCTGCGGGTGATCACCGCGGCGATCCCGACCGCGATGAACCAGTCGATGAACAGCGCGACGACGCGTCGCCACGTCGGGGCGAGCGAGCCCGCTCCCTCGCGCGGCAGCCCGTACAGCTCACCGGGGTAGCCGGAGATGTCCGAGTCGCCGGGTTCGCCCGGGGATCCGGATAGCCATGTGCCGGTAATACGCGCCATGGGACCCAGGATAGTGGCGCGCGATCGGTCGCCCACGACCGCATTAATGGAGGTCACGTCAGCGCGGGATCACGCGGATGGCAGGATTAGCGTGAAGATCGCACCCGAATGGCTGACATCACCCAGGCATCCGGCTCGCGTAACACTGGCGAAACATAGCCTTGACTGTTGGGAAACACCGCGTCCTTAGCGTCAGGTCGCGACGAACCCCTTCGTAGCGACTGCGCGCAGGTCGTTCGAAAGGGCCAGCATCGCGACTGGCTGGGAACCGATTCGTAAGGAGAGCAAGTGACGTTCAGCACGGCCGAAGAGGTCATCCAGTACATCAAGGAAGAGGACATCGAATACGTCGATATCCGCTTCTCCGACCTGCCCGGCGTCCAGCAGCACTTCTCGATCCCGGCCAAGGCGTTCACCGCTGACCTGGCGGAAGAGGGTCTGGCGTTCGACGGCTCCTCGGTGCGTGGCTTCCAGTCGATCGACGAGTCGGACATGCTCCTGCTCCCCGACTTCAGCACCGCCCGGATCGACCCGTTCCGCGCCGCGAAGACGCTCAACCTGAACTTCTTCGTGCACGACCCGTTCACCCGTGAGGCGTACTCCCGCGACCCGCGCAACATCGCGCGCAAGGCGGAGGAGTACCTGCGTTCGACCGGTATCGCCGACACCGCCTTCTTCGGCGCCGAGGCCGAGTTCTACATCTTTGACGGCATCCGTTACGGCTCCGGCATGAACGGCTCGTTCTACGAGATCGAGTCCGTCTCCGGTTCGTGGAACACCGGCAAGGAGTTCAACCCGGACGGCAGCCGCAACCTCGGCTACAAGGTCCGCAACAAGGGTGGCTACTTCCCCGTCGCCCCGTACGACCACTACGTCGACCTGCGCGACAAGATCTCGACCAACCTGCAGAACGCGGGCTTCGAGCTCGAGCGCGGCCACCACGAGGTCGGCACCGCCGGTCAGGCCGAGATCAACTACAAGTTCGGCACGCTGCTCTCGGCGGCGGACGACCTGCAGCTGTTCAAGTACATCGTGAAGAACACCGCGTGGCAGGAAGGCAAGTCTGTCACCTTCATGCCGAAGCCCCTCTTCGGCGACAACGGCTCGGGCATGCACGTGCACCAGTCGCTGTGGAAGGACGGCAAGCCGCTGTTCCACGACGAGGCCGGCTACGGTGGCCTGTCGGATCTGGCGCGTCACTACATCGGCGGCATCCTGCACCACGCCCCGTCGCTGCTGGCGTTCACCAACCCGACCGTCAACTCGTACCACCGTCTGGTGCCGGGCTACGAGGCCCCCATCAACCTGGTGTACTCGCAGCGCAACCGCTCGGCCGCCGTGCGTATCCCGGTGACCGGCAACAACCCGAAGGCCAAGCGCATCGAGTTCCGCGCGCCGGACTCCTCGGGCAACCCGTACCTGGCCTTCGCCGCCATGATGATGGCAGGCCTGGACGGCATCAAGAACAAGATCGAGCCGATGGCCCCGGTCGACAAGGACCTCTACGAGCTCCCGCCGGAGGAGGCCAAGAACATCCCCCAGGCCCCCACCAGCCTGGCCACGGTCATCGACCGTCTTGAGGCGGATCACGACTACCTCACCGAGGGCAACGTCTTCACGCCTGACCTCATCGAGACCTGGATCAACATCAAGCGCGAGAGCGAGATCGCCCCGGTCAACCTGCGTCCGCACCCGTACGAGTTCGAGCTCTACTACGACGTGTGATCCTGACCTGCGGGAACGGGCCTGATCGGCCCGTTCCGTCCGCAGTGAACGGTTTCGAGTCCGCCCGCGCCCGGGTAGGCGGCGGGGGGGGCGCGGCTGTGTTAGGCCGCGGGGGGGGAAACCTTTTCACCGCCCCGCCCGCCGCACCCCCCCCCGCCCATGTACTAA
>NZ_JBHTUD010000032.1:0-23140 GCF_042794235.1 Nocardia sp. NPDC056541 | reverse complement strand
CGAGATCAACTCCGCGTTGTCCCCCGCCCGGGGGGCCCGGCGCCTGACCGCCCGGTCCCGCCCGCCGGTCAGGGTTACCCCCCCCCCCGCCCCGAGAACCGGGCGGGGCCGGACTCGTCTGTATCCGGCCGGAGGTGCCGACTCGTAGTCCCGACCGCGCGCTAGGCACCACCGAGCGACATGGACGTCACCGTGCGCGTCGAGCAACCGTCCGGCGCGGCCTGCCCTGCCAGACGCTCATCGATCCAGCGCAGGACCGGTTCGTGGGCGCAGCACGGGTCCGCACTACCGACCGCTACGGGAGTACCGGTCAAGCACAACGAGGCGCATCACGTGCGTCGGGGAACGGATTCGGCCAACGCCGTGCGGGCATCGATCAGGTATTGAGCGAGGTCGCCGCCTTCATGGAGCCAGACTCGGTACGCGGAGAAGAAGCACGCCATCCCGATCTTCGCCCACAGGGCCGGCCGCACGTCGCTGTCGACAGCAACACCGAGTCGGCGGGCCAGGTGGTGTTCGATGAGCTTTTCCACGGCGGCCTGTTTGGCCAGGTCGCGGGCTTGTAGCGCCGGCGTGCTGGTGATCAGGGCGTCGCGAGTGCGCGCCTGTGCGAGTTGTTCGCCGCCGAATCTGCTGATCAGCGGGGTGATGACGACGGCGAGGGTGGTTTCGGGGTGTTCGCCCTCTGGGCGTTCGGCGAGGAGTCGGGCCAGGTCGGCACGCAGGTCATCGTCTTCGGGGAAGACGAGCTCTTCTTTGCTGGTGAAGTAGCGGTGCAGGGTGCGGGTGCCGACTTCCGCGGCCGCCGCGATCTCGGCGACAGTGACGCGGTCGAAGCCTCGTTCGGCGAACAGGCGGAACGCGGTGTCGACGATGGACTGCCTGGTCCGTTCCCGTTTGAGTTCCCGCAGCGACATCGAGACAGTGTCGCACGACTCCACAATCTGGCAGACTGTGCCATATGACATCAAGTGACAGAACTATCGTGATCACCGGCGGCACGAGCGGACTCGGCTACGAATGCGCCAGGAACCTCGCCCTCGACCCGCGCAACACGGTGGTGATCACCGGTCGCGACGCGACGCGAACTCGGGAACTGGCCGCGGCGATCGGCGCGCACGGCATGGCACTCGACCTGTCCTCGCGCCCGTCGGTCGGTGGGTTCGTCGCCGAACTCGTCGCCGCGGACCTACCACCGCTGTCCGGCCTGGTGTGCAACGCGGGCGTTCAATTCACCGGCCGGACCCTTACCTCCGACGGCATGGAGGCGACGTTCGCCACCAACCACCTCGGCCACCTCGGCCTCGTCATCGACCTGCTCGCCCACTTCACCGCACCCGCGCGAATCATCGTGGTGTCCTCGGGAACTCATGATCCCGACCAGTTCACCGGGATGCCGCACCCACTGCGCGCCACCGCCCGCGAACTCGCCTATCCGCCGCCACCGACCGAATCGGCACAGCGCGACGGTCGCCGCCGCTACACCACCTCGAAGTTGGCGAACCTCCAGACCGCCTATCACCTCGCTCGCGAGTTGGCCCCACGCGACATCACAGTGAACGCGTTCGACCCGGGCCTGATGCCTGGAACCGGATTGGCCAGGAACGCGAGTGCCGTCCAGCGGCTGGGCTGGAAGACGATCGCTCGCGCCCTTGTCGTACTCCCTGGAGTTCGCACGCCGCGTGGGTCCGGCGCGGATCTCGCATGGCTGGTCGCGGCACCTGACCGGGAGGGAATCACCGGTCAGTATCTGGTGCGCCGCACACCGGTCCGGTCCTCGGCCGCGTCCTATGACGAACGGGTGCAGCACGCTCTCTACGGCGACAGTCTGGAGTTGCTCGCCGAGCTGGATGCCCGGGCGGATCGCTGATCGGCGACACGCCCCGGATTATCGGGGCTGGACGGCGAGGCGGGGACCGGCAATAGTCCGGGGGTGCGATTGGGTGTTGTGGTGGCGCGGGCGGTGGCCGGTGTGGCGTTGGTGCTCGGGATGGTGGCGCCGGCGACGGCGGAACCGGTGAACGTGGCGTTCACGTGGACGCAGGAGTATTTGACCGCCCCTGACGGCACGCGGCTGCACGCCGATATCCTTCGGCCGCCGGGTGTGGCCGCCGACGCGCGGACTCCGGTGCTGCTGACGGCCAGTCCGTACCGGGCGCATCTGGCATACCTGTCCCAGCCTCGCCCGGGTGGTGGGCCCTCGACCGACAACTTGCCGGTCGAGTGGGCGCTGCGGGCCGGGTACACGTATGTGATCGTCGATCTGCGCGGATTCGGTGGGTCCAACGGGTGCCCGGATTTCGGCGGCCCGGGGGAGCGGTCGGATGTGGCGGCGGCGGTGGAGTGGGCGGCGAGCAGGCCGTGGTCGACGGGGCGGGTCGGCGTGGTCGGCACGTCCTATGAGGGATGGACCGGGATGATGGCGCTGGCCGCGAAGCCGAAGGGGCTCGTGGCGGTGGCGGCGTTCGAACCGGTCGTCGATCCGTACTCCTACCTCTACATGCAGGGCACGGCGTGGAAGTTCGGCGGAAAACCGTTGACCGAGGACGGTATCCGCCCCGCCGACACCGCGGGCGCGGAACACCTGGCCATCGCCTCGACCCCCGCTCACCCCGACGACGGCGACGAGTACAAAGCCAATGCCGTCCAGATGACCCAGGACTGCGCAGCCCGCTACCTCGCTCTCACCACCGACCATAACGGCGCCAACCCGGACTGGCGCGAGCGCGACATGGTCGAGGCCGTCCGCGGCAACACCACCCCGATGTTCCTCGGCCAGAGCTTCCTCGACTCCAATACCCGTGCCGACCGCATCATCGAGGCATGGGAAGCCAGAGGCCCCGGCGAACACCGCGCCTGGTTCGGCCAGTGGGGCCACTCGGACTGCCGCGAGAAGTGCGGCACACCCCACTTCGCCTCGGAGCTCTACGCATTCCTGGACAAACACGTGGCGGGCGCCGATGTCGAGGTACCCGGACCACCGGTGACCGTAGGCCAGTTCGATGGTGGGTGGCGCGGTGAACCCGCCTGGCCGCCTACTGACGCCCAGCGCACAGCCATCGCATTGCGCACCGGCAGCTACAGCGATCGTGGTCTGTTGCCCGGCGCGGACCGGGAAATCTGGTCGATCTCGGCCCCGGTCGCCGAGCCCGTACACCTCGCGGGCCGCGCCACTGCCGCGCTGACCCTCAGCGGCCCGCCGGAAGCGACTGTCGCACTGGAGCTCTACGACATCGCCCCCGACGGACGCGCCACCGTCATCACCCGCGGTATCGCCCCGGTCCGCTCGGAATCCGGGATCCGGCTGCTCTGGCAGGATGCCCGCCTGGCCACCGGCCACCGACTCGGCGTCCGGATCACCAACGCGGTCGACGACGTATGGTCGCACACGCCGACGAACGCCGCCGTTACCGTCGCTTCGGCCCGCCTCGACCTACCCCTGCTCACCACCCCGCGGGAACTGAATCTCCCCGGCGGCGTCCCCATCTGGCACGCACGGTGGCGAACCGAGGAAACCATCGCACTCCAGCCGGAGATGGTGAACGACCCCGCACTCCGGATCGAACTCACGGCTCCGGCCGGGTGAGCGTCGCGGACCGATCTGGCTGTCGGCCCAACTAGCGGCTGCTGCTCGTCGGGTGGTCTTGCGGTGCAGCAGAGACCGATTCGCCGCGCAGGGCACGCGCGATGAGATCCGGATGGGTCAGGTGCGGATAGTGGCCGGTGCCGGCGATCGTGGTGACCGGCCGATCGGTCGGCTCGACCAGTGGGTCGTCCGAACCGACGATGATGTCGACCGGAACGGTGACCCGGGTCAGCTTCGCGGCGAGTTCGTCTCGGGAAGCACCGGCGGCGCGCAGGGCCGCCCACGTGCGCTGGGCAACGCCAGGTCGTCGCAGAGCCGCGAGAGCGGAGGTAATGGCAGGACCCTCCGGAATGCCCAGTCGTGCGGCCACTGTCGCGGCGGACATCCGCTTGACGACCTCGGCGGCGAGGGGCGAACCCGTCAGCCGGGAGGCGGGCTGCTGGAGGAAAGCGGGCGCGATCAGTACCAGCCGTGACACCCGATCGGGATGGCGCAGCGCGAATTCGATTGCGGCCCGAGAGCCCAACGAATGACCGACGATGATCGGTCGCGTCCGCACCGGCGCCATCAGTTCCTCCATCCAGTCGCCGGCCGACTGCGCGGACACCGCCGAGCGCCCGAGCCCGGGAAGGTCGGCCGCCAGGGTAGGGGCATCCAACTCCCGCACCACGTCGGACCATGATTCGCTGTCGAGCGGAATCCCGTGCAACAGCACATATTCCGGGTCGGTTCGCTCGCCGACCAACCAGGTCCCGTCACGGAATCCGGATTTCGGTGTGGGTGCGACGGTGCCGTTGCGGCCGGCGACGATCCCGTCGGCGTAGGTGCGCAGCAGTTCGTCGACCGGCGGATGGCTGATGCCGAGACGCTGTGCGATGGCGTCGCTTCGGCTGGTGTCGTACCGATCGCTGCTGAGAAAGGACAGCGCTTCGGGATCGGCGTGGGTCACTGCCCTGGGCAATCGACGAACCAGCGCGGTCGGCAGCGTGAAGCGCGGCGCGCCGACGTGCAGATGGTCGGCGACGAGCCGAATCAGTTCGGGCAGTACGGGAGTCGCGGCATCCAGCAGCGGATACGACTTGCCGACCGTATCGGCGTGCGTGGGCAGTCCCACGATGAACCGGGCCACGTAGTCGAGATCGACCACCGGAACGAAGGTATCGGCCGAGCCCGGCAACGCGGGCAACCGGCCCTGCCAGAGATTGTCGATGATGTCGGAGAGCCCGAAGTACTGGCCGGGTCCGAGCACTCCGGCAGGATTCGCCATGGTCAGCGGGATGTCGCGCTCGGCCGCGAGCCGCCGCAGCAGGGCATCGGCCTCGACCTTCGACGCCTCGTACGCGCCGTTGCCGTAGTCCTGCTCGCCCCCGTCGTCGGCCGCGCGATAGCCGGTGATGTGGACGACGCGCCGCAGATCCGGTTGCCGTGCGGCCCATTCCAGCACGTGCACCGCCCCGTCGAGGTTGACCCGCCGCGCCACCTGCGCATCCAGCCCGAACTTCATCAACGCGGCCGCGTTGTACACATCACGCACCCCTTCGACGGTGTCGCCCAGCGCGAGATCCGGTTCGCCGATATCGGTGGTGGTGATGGTCAAACCGGCGGTGTCGACACGCTGCCCGTGGAGCCAGGTCCGCAGCCGATCCTGACTGCCCGCACGCAGTGCGGCGGTGACGGTGTTCCCGTTTCGCAGTAATTCGGCGACCAGGGAGCGGCCGATGAACCCGGCGGCGCCGAAAACGACGGAGTCGGTGTGTGCCATGGTGTCCTACTTTCAGTAGACCGATTTACATATTTTCAGGATATGACGCGAGCTGCGGGTCGGGAACGGCTCAGATCAGCATGTCGATGGTGTCGGCGAGGTGCTGAAGTGGTTGGCGGGAACGGTGGGTGCGGGCCAGCACCAGCCCGCCTTCGATCAGTGCGAGCGCGACCGTGGTGATCCGTTCGGGTTCGGGGTGGCCGAATCCGATCAATCGTTCCCGGATCGCCTCCTCCCAGAGTCGATAGGTCGCCGAACAAGCCTGCTGCACAGCATCGTTGGTCGACGCGGTGTCCAACGCGACGGCCGCCACCGGGCACCCGACGGTCCAGTCCGACGCTTCCAGCTGATCGCCCAGCAGGTTCACCATCTTCCGCGCGAAATCTCGCGCGTCCGTCGCCTCGACCGTGCGGATGATCGCCGCGATGTCGGTGCCGCTCTCGGCGAGCGCCGCCGCCACCAATTCGTCCTTACCGCCCGGGAAATGGAAGTACAGCGACCCGCGTGGCGCACCGCTCTCCTGCACGATCTGGTTGAGTCCGGCGCCGAAGTATCCGTGCGACTCGATCAGCGACCGCGTCGCCCTGATCAACTTGCACCGCGTTTCGGCTCCCTTTTTGCCCACCCGCTAAAACTAGACTGGTCTACATATTTTCGCAATGGCCGACCGCTCGCCCGGTCGCAACCAGCCTTACCCGTGGCGTGACGCCAGCAGTTCGGCGGCGTCCCCGCAGAGTCGGTCGAGGATGGCCGCCGCAGGCTCGATATGGGTCACCAATCCGACACCCTGACCCGCATCCACCGGTGCGAGCCGAGGATCGTCGTCCGCGATCGCCGCGCGAAGGCGGTCGGAATCGGGCACGTCGTCGCCCTCGAGCCGCGACCACGGATCCGTGAACTCGTTGCGCAGGACGCGCGCCGGATAGATCGGTGGCCAGGGCAGATCGAGTGCCTCGTCGAACGCGGTGGTGACGGTGGTGCTGCTGGAATCGGCGGCGAGCATCGCGAGGCGGGCGGATTCTGGCAGCAGAGATTCTTCCGCGGCGGCCAGGCAGGTCCCGAGCCAAGCTCCCGCCGCTCCCGCCGCGAGCACGGCCGCGAGCGTGCGCCCGGAGCCGATGCCACCGGCAGCCAGGACCGGGACGGTCGCGATGTCGAGGACGGCGTCGAGCAGCGGCAGCAAGGCCAATCGGTCGGCGCCGTGGCCGCCACCTTCGCTGCCGCGCGCCACCAGAATGTCGATCCCCGCGTCCTGCGCGCGGTGGGCGCCCGGTGCGTCGTACACCTGGGTGACGGCGAGGATGCCCGCCGCCCGCACCTGGGGTACCCAGGAGAAATCAGCGCCGAAACTGACCGAGATAATCCGTGGACCCGCGGCGATCGCAGCCTCGAGCAGCCCGGTTTCGCGGGCGCGGACCCAGTCGACCAGCCCGATCCCGTCCGGTGCTCCCGCGACATCCAGTTCGCGGCGCAACGCCGCCACCGATCCCGCACTGCCCATGCCGATCATCCCGAGCCCGCCCGCCGCGCTCACCGCCGCCGCGAGCCGTCCGCCTGCCGCGCCGCCCATCGGCGCGTTCACCAGCGGCACCCGCAGCCCCAGCGATCGTGACCACTGTGTCGACAGCGTCTGCTCTGACATCGGTGCACCTTTCGCCACGGCTATGACCCATCCATCATGGCAGCTGATCGGCAGCGCATTCCCGAAGCGATGCGTGCCGGGATTACTCGGCTGGCAGCCGATTCGGAAAGGAATGGGTGACAACGCAATTCGCTGTGCGACTCGCTCCGGCGATCGGCGGCGCGCCGCGCGGAACGAACCTCGGCGCCGGATACGCGGTGCGCGTATGTTCGACGGCAATGCCAGACGAGGAGACAGGATGGCGATGACGATCAGAGATCGCGTCGAACAGCTGGTGACCGAGCCGCCGATCGTGTTCGGCGAGCCGATCGACACTTCCGGCGGCGCTACGGTCATCACCGTCTCGCGCGGTGGTGGTCCGCTGCGGCACCCTCGTCCGGTCGGTGTGTTCGTCGTCCACGAAGGGCGCGCGCACTGGACGCCCGCGATGGACGCCAATCGCATCGCTCAGCTCGGCGAATGGATCGGCCTGCTCACCGGGGTCATCGCGGCGCTGGCGATTCTGCGTCGTCCGCCGTGGCCGGACCTGGGCCGCCGGAGCCAGTGAGCCCGTACAGCGCGAGCGTTTCGAACCGCTGCCACGCCTGGACCGGTGGTGTCGGCGCGGTCGGCTCGATCACCGGACCCAGCACGCCGAGCAATGCCCACGACAGGAACTCGATCGTGCCCGCCGGCTGCTCACCGAGGAGCTCACCGACCAGGTCGGCGACACACTGCCGATAGGCGCGCACGACGGTGGCGGTGGCCTTCGGCCCGATCAGCGGGCGATACACCTCGGGGTACTGCGCGGCGAGATGGAACATCACGCGCAGCGGCGCGAGCGGAGAACCCGGTGTCGTCGTGCGGATGATCTCGCGGCGCAGGAACTCGGTGCAGCTCACCAGCAGCAGGTCGTCCTTGTCGCGGTAGTGCGCGTAGAAGGAGGATCGCCCCACGTCGGCGCGGCCGATGATGTCGCTCACGGTCACCTTGTCGTAGCCGCGCTCGATCATCAGCTCGATCAGCGCTTTGTGCAGCGTGTCCCTGGTGCGTCGAACCCGGCGATCAGGGTGCTCGGCCATCGCTTCCTCCTGCACGGTTTCCCCGGATCTGTTCGATAACGGACACTTCCGGCGATTCTGCTCCTGGTGACGTGCGCGGCAGCGCCCGAGGATGAACTCATGTCCCGAAATCAGCTTCTCACCCCCATGTTCGTCGACGACGCAGGCACCGGTCTGGTCATCGCGGGCCTGCGCCGCTACAACCTCTTCACCACGGTGTTCTTCCTGGGCAGGCACCGTCGTCTGCTCGCCGAATTCATCACGCTCTCCGGTGCGCGTCGGGGTTCGCGTGCACTCGATATCGGTTGCGGGCCCGGCAAACTCGTGCGCGGGCTCGGCAGAGCGGTCGGTCCGAACGGTGCCGCCGTCGGTGTCGATCCCTCCGCCACGGCGGTCGCCGACAACCGCGACCGAGATCGTGCCACTCATCATCGCTACGTGGTCGGACCGGCGCAGTCGCTGCCCCTGCCCGATGCCGAATTCGACGTGGTCACGTGCACTTTCGTCATGCACCACATCCCCGAGTCGCAGCGTGACGCCGCGATCGCCGAAATGTGGCGGGTGTTGCGGCCGGGCGGACGGCTTCTGCTCGCCGACGCGTCCCCCTCCCCTCGGATGCGGACAGTCCTCGTACCGTTCTTCGGTCGCGGTGGCGATCCGTTCGCCGATGCCGATATCCGCCACTACACCGTTCGGGTCGAGGCCGTCGGCTTCACCGATCTCAGCTATACCCAGAGCCGCGACCAAACGGGCATCCTCACCGCGCTGAAACCGGTCGCCCCCCACTGATCCGGGAAACCTGTCGGTGCCCTCGGCTAGGGTCGATCTCGACACGATCACCAATCGAGCACGGGGGTGCGGCATGGAGTTCGATCAGCGCGAAATCGAGGCACGGGAGTTCGCCCTCGCGGCGCATGGCGATCAGCGCTACGGCGACCATCCCTACGCCACCCATCTCGCGGCCGTGCGGGGTGTCCTCGACGATTTCGGCTACGGCGGTGAACTCGCCCTCGCCGCCTGGCTCCATGATGTCGTCGAAGACACCCCGGTCACCGCCGAGGACGTCGAATCGCGTTTCGGTCGTGAAGTTCTCGACCTGGTGTGGGCGGTCACCGGAATCGGCCCCGACCGCAAGGCGCGAAACCAGAACGCCTACAACAAGATCGCCGCGCATCCGAGGGCCGTCATCCTCAAACTCGCCGACCGCACCGCCAATGCCGAAGCCAGCCCGCCCGCCAGCAGCTGGATGGGCATGTACCGCACCGAACATCCCACCTTCAAGGCCCACCTCGGCGAACTCCTGGCCGACGACCCCACCGTGGCCCGCATGTGGGAACGCCTCGACCGCCGCCTCGACCCGTCGATAGCCCCGCCCACCGATCAGTGGGCCGATATCGACGCGTTGGTAGCCGTGGGCGAACACGAAAAAGCCGTTGCGGCAGTACAAGCGGCCTTCGACTGCGGTCCTGGCGAGGCAGAATTGATTCTGGCCGAGCGCTCCTGACACGAGCAGTTGACGGCCGGGCGAATCCGAACCCGTACTGGTCTCATCGCGGCCGGGCCCCGTCGCATGCCGAGTAGGCGAGCAGCCCGCATCAGGCCGAGGGGTGTCCGGAGGCGTTCGGCCGGTCTACCGCGAGCAGTTGACGGGCAGCGGCGACCGCGAGCTCCTCGTCCAGTTGCTCGTGGCCGGAGGTGCCGCCGCCACCGGGTCCACCGTCATCACTGATGACGCGTCGAGCCGACAGATGGATGGCGTCGACGCCCGCCCGGTGCAATGCCGGAATGTCACCGACGGCGATCCCGCCACCCGCCATGATCTGGATGCGCCCTGCCGCGTGATCGACCATTGTGGCGAGTTCATCGAGTCCCTCGGCGCAGGTGGGTGCCCCACCGGAGGTGAGCACCCGGGTCATGCCACCGGCGATCAATGTGTTGAGCGCGGCCGCACGGTCGCGGATCTGATCTATCCCACGATGAAAGGTCAGCTCTATGCCATCGACAGCGACACCATCGAGAACACGACTCAGCCCTTCGCCATCGACCCGGTGGTCCGGGGTGAGCGCACCGATCACCAGACCGGCCGCACCAGCCGAAACTGCCGCGCGCGCATCAGCATTCATCACCGCGAGCTCGGCTGCATCGGCGTACACGAAACCTCCGGCCCGGCACCGGATCAGCACATGGACAGGGATGCCGGTTCCCACCACAGCCTCGATCGTCCCGATACTCGGCGTGAGCCCACCCGTGCTGCCCAGCGCCGCACACAATTCCACCCGATCCGCCCCGGCGCGGCGAGCGCCGAGCGCGCCTGCCGCGTCCTGCACCGCGAACTCGAGGGCGGTCACGTCAGAACGACTGCCAGGCGGGCTTGTTCGCCAGCGCGTACTTGTAGTAGTCCGCCAGCTTCAACTTGCTCGCCGCGGCCTCGTCGATCACCACCGTGACGTGGGGATGCCACTGCATGACCGAGGCCGGGCAGAACGCCGACAACGGTCCTTCGGCGGCGGCGGCGATCGCATCGGCCTTCCCCGCGCCGAGCGCGATCATCACCAGGTGCCCGGCCTCGTTGATGGTGCCGAGGCCCTGGGTGAGCACGTGATGCGGCACATCCTCCGGTCCGTCGAAAAAGCGCGCGTTGTCCTTACGCGTCTGTTCGGTCAGCGTCTTCACCCGCGTGCGCGAGGTGAGCGCCGACCCGGGCTCGTTGAACCCGATGTGCCCATCGGTGCCGATCCCCAGCAACTGCACGTCGACCCCACCCGCGGCGGCGATGGCCGCGTCGTACCGGCGGCCCTCGCCCGCCACGTCACCCGCCTCCCCGTTCGGGCTCAGCACCCGCGCGGGATCCAGGTTCACATGGTCGACGAACTCCGACCGGATGACCGAGAAATACGACTGCGGATGATCTTTCGGCAAACCGACGTACTCGTCGAGCAGGAAGGCGCTGGCGGTGGTGAAGTCCAGCTCGCCCTCCCGGTACCGGCGCGCCAGCTCCTGATAGCTCCCCAGCGGCGACGACCCGGTCGCCAAGCCGAGGATCGCGTTGCCGACTTGCACATAGCCGCCGACGATATCGGCGACCGTACTCGCCACTTCGTTTTCGTCAGCTCGGATCACGATCTCCATCAGATTCCTTCCGTTCCGGCGACGAGCACCCGCCGCGGCCGCAATGACTGGTCGGTGACAAGAATGTCGGCACGCGCGCCGACGGTGAGACTGCCGCGTTCGCCCTCGAGACCGAGAACACGAGCAGGGGTTCGAGTCGCGGAGACGACCGCATCGGACAGCGGTATGCCCGCGACGTCGACGGTCCAGCGCAGCACGTCGACGAGCCGTGCCGTGCCCCCCGCGATCGCCCCGGGCGAACCGTCATCGGTGGCCAGCCGGGCAACGCCGTCGTGGACCTGAACATCGAGGGCGCCCAGCCGATAGCCGCCGTCACTCATGCCCGCCGCCGCCATCGCATCGGACACCAGCGCGATCTGATCCGGGCCGACGGTATCGAATACCATCGTCACCGTCTCCGGCGCCAAATGCACACCGTCAGCGATCAATTCGACCACCATCTGGCCTCGCCCGGCCGCGGCCAGACAGGCGGCGACCGGCCCGGGGGAGCGGTGATGCAGTGCGGGCATCCCGTTGAACAGGTGCGTGGCGGTAACAGGGCCACCACTGGCCTCGGCGATGCGCGCCGCGGTAGTCGCGGCATCGGCATCGGTGTGCCCGAGGCTGGGCAGCACATCGTGTCGGCGCATCGCGGCCAGCAGTTCATCGAAATGCGCGGTCTCGGGCGCCAGTGTCATCGACCGCACCGTTCCGCGGGCGGCCGCGTAGAGTCGCTCGAACAACGCGGGATCGCCGGGAACGATCGCCGCGGGATCCTGTGCCCCGCAGCGGATCGCATTGATGAACGGGCCCTCGAGATGCACCCCGAGCAATACCTCGTCCTCGACGAGATCGGCCAACATCGCCGCCTGTGCGACCAGTACCTCCGGCCGATCCGACACCAAGCTCCCCATCAACCCGGTGGTGCCGTGCGCCCGATGATGCGCCGCCGCGACCCGAGCGCCGTCCGCATCAGCATTGGGAAACCCGAACCCGGCCCCACCATGACAGTGCAGATCGATCAACCCCGGAAGCACCAGATCATCACTGGATGCTGGAAGCCGATCGGGTGCAGGATGATTCGCCGCATCGCCGACCCAGGTGATCAGCCCGTCCTGGAATTCGACGACGCCGTCGGCGATGTCACCCTCGACCGTCCCGACGAGACGACCCCGCACGATTCCCGTCACCGCGAACCTTCCCCATCACCGGAGCCGTGCCCGGCCCCAACACCTGAACGACCCGATACGCCATCCACCACAGCGATCGCGGACCACCACCGGACACCGCATCGCGATCCGACCGACGGCCGGACCGTGTGCACAACAACCTTTTTCACGCCCGCCCGATGATCGCCGCGACCGCCGCCCGCCCCACCTGCGGATTCCGTGCCGCACACGCCGCGTCGGCCGCGTCCTGGCACTGCTGCACATCCACCGCGGCCAACGCCGCCCGTACCGCGGGCAACGCGGGCACCGACATCGACAAACTCGTCACGCCCAGCCCCACCAGCACCGGCGTCAACGTCGGATCCGACGCCGCCTCACCGCACACCCCCACCGATTTACCCGCCGCCGCGCCGGCCGCACCGACCATCGCGATCAGATCGAGCACCGCGGGCTGCCACGGATCGAGCAGCTGTGCGAGCCCGCCCGCCATTCGATCCACCGCGCACGTGTACTGGCTCAGATCGTTGGTTCCGATGCTCACGAAGTCGAGATGCGCGAGCAGATCGGCGGCGCGCAACGCCGCCGCCGGGATCTCGATCATCGCCCCGACTTTGGTCAGCCCGGATTCCCTTGCCAGCGCGGCGAATCCGGCAGCCTCGTCCGCGGTGGCGACCATGGGCGCCATCACCCACAGGTCGGCTCCCGTGGCCTCGCCCGCACGGGCGAGAGCCGTGAGCTGCGTGGCCAGAGTTTCCGGGAACACCGTGCCGATCCGCAGCCCGCGCACACCGAGCGCCGGATTCTCCTCGGTGCCGAGATCGAGAAACGGCAGCGGTTTGTCCGACCCGGCATCGAGTGTCCGCACGACGACTCGTCGACCGGCGAACTGTTCGAGAACCGCTGTGTACGAGGCGGTCTGCTCCGCCAGCGACGGCGCGGACGTCTTCCCGAGATACATGAACTCGGTGCGGAACAGGCCAACCCCCTCACTGTCGATGGACCCGGCCTTCGCCGCGTCGTCGACGGTGCCGATGTTCACCAGCAGCTGCACCGGCGTCCCATCCGCGGTGTGTCCCGGCCCGGTGGCCGCCGCGATCCGCGCCTTGTCCGCCGCTGCCTGTTCCAGTGCTGCCTGCTGATGCTCAGGACTCGGGTCGATCACGACCTCACCGGTGGTGCCGTCGAGCAGCACCGGCACACCGTCGACGAGCCGGTCGGTATCCGGACAGTTCACCACCGCCGGCAACGCGAGGGACTTCGCGAGAATCGCGGTGTGGCTGGTCGGCCCACCCTCGGTGGTGAGCAACCCGACCACATCACTGTCACCCAGCATCGCCGTATCGGCAGGTGCGAGATCGCGCGCGACCAGCACGAACGGATATCCCGGCTCCGGAATCCCCGGCATCGGCAGCCCGAGCAGTACCGCCACGGTCCGCCCGCCGATATCGCGCAGATCGGTCGCCCGCTCGGCCATGTACCCGCCGAGCGCTTCCAGCTTCGCGCAGAATCCCTCGAACGCCAGGTGCACCGCGTGCGCCGTCGGCATCCCGGCGGCGAGTTCCTTCTCCGTGGCGGCGACGATGCCCGGATCACGGGCCATCGTCGCCGACATCGAAAGAATCTCCGCCGCAACACCACTCACCCGTGCGGCCCTGGCGGTCATCTCGTCGGACACGCCACCGAGCGCGTCCTTGACCCGGGCGAGCTCGTCGGCGACCGAGCCGCCGACGGGATCGTGCGCCGATGTCTCGAGCTGCGATCCGAACCGCAACCACGGCGCGCACACCACGCCCGGGCTCACTCCGAGTCCACTGATCACCTGCTCTGGCATCAGGCGGCGTCCAGATCCGAGGCGACGAGTTCGGCCAGCTGGTCCAGAACCGCGTCGGCCCCCTCGGCGTGCAGGGTCACCTCGGCCCCGTGTCCCGCGCCCAGCGTCATCACCGCGAGCACGCTGGCCGCGTCGACCGGCTCGCCACCTCCCAACGAGATCCGCACCGGCACCCCCGCGGCCTGCACGGCCTGCGTGAGTTTCGCGGCGGGCCGCGCGTGCAGCCCCACCTCGGATCCGACGATGACGGTGCGGGTGCTCATTGCCTCACTCACCTTCCAGTTTCTTGTCCAGCTTCGTTTCGACTTCGGCGACCGAGGGTGCGTCGGTTCGAGTATCGCCCGTGGCCGTCAGAGCGGTCTCCGCTTCGACCAGGGCCGCGTCGGGCACACCGGCTTCGACATCGGTTTCCGCCTCGCGACCCGGCGTGCGCAGGTTCCACTTCTTGATCACGAAGCTGAAGAGCACGTAGTAGATCACCGCGTAACCCAGCCCGATCGGGATCAGCATCCAGGCATTGGTGGCCTTGCCGAAGTTCAGCAGGTAATCGATCGCACCCGCGGAGAACGTGAATCCGTCGTGGATACCGAGCGCGTTCACCAGCGCCATCGATGTGCCCGTCAAGATCGCGTGCACCACATACAGCGGCCACGCCACGAACATGAAGGAGAACTCCAGCGGCTCGGTGATGCCGGTGACGAACGCGGTCAGGCCGGTGGAGAGCATGATGCCGCCGACCAGCTTCTTCTGCGACGGGCGCGCGTTGCGCCAAATGGCCAGCGCGGCAGCGGGAAGCGCGAACATCATGATCGGGAAGAAGCCCGTCATGAACGTACCCGCGGTCGGATCACCGGCGAAGAAGCGGTTGAGGTCACCGCGCACGAGCTGGCCGGAGGCGTCGGTGTAGTCGCCGACGAGGAACCAGACCGTGGAGTTCAGGATGTGGTGCAAACCGGTCGGGATGAGCAGGCGGTTGGCCGCGCCGTAGATGCCGCCACCGACGACCGAGTTGTCCGCAACGGTCTCGCCCACCCAGGTGAGCGCGGAGTTGAAGGCCGGGTACAGGAACGCCATGCCGACGCCGACGACGAGGCCGGTGAACGCGGTCAGGATCGGCACCAGCCGCCTGCCGTTGAAGAAGCCGAGGAAGTCGGGCAGCTTCGTGCGATAGAACCGCTGCCACAGTATCGCCGACAGCAGACCCATCACGATGCCGGCGAGAACGCCGTAGTTGATCAGCGCCTGCGCGCCCTTCGGGTCGGTTTTCCCTTCCAGCACGATCGGTGACATCGCTTCGAACACGCCGTTGATCACCATGTAGCCGACCACCGCCGCCAGCGCTGTCGACCCGTCGGCCTTCTTCGCCCAGCCGATCGCGATACCGACGGCGAAGATCAGCGGCAGCCAGGTGAACACGGCCTGCCCGGCTGCCGAGATGACCGAGGCGGTGCTCTCCAGCGCGGAGAAGCGGCCGAGGAGATCGTCCTGGCCGATGCGCAGCAGGATGCCCGCCGCGGGGAGCACCGCGATCGGCAGCATGAGGCTGCGACCGAGGCGCTGCAATCCCGCGAACACCTTCGATTCTTGTTGGGGTGTGTCGGTAACGGCAGTCATGTCGACCTTCTTCGTGCCGGCTTCGCGGCGGTCTCGGCGAGGGAGGACCGGCTTGCCCGCCGATCCGGGTTAACTGTTGTGAACCGGTGTACCTGACGGGTACTGTCCGGTCATAACCAGTTGCCAGTTTGACCAGGTGGAGGTCGGATGTCAACCGCTGAATATGATGTGGCGCACATTCGAGACTCCCATACTGGTACTGGCAACCACCGCCGAAAGGGAGAACAGATGTCCAAAGCGGAAGCGATCGTCCAGGGCTTGGGCGGCGCGGACAATATCGTCGAGATCGAGGCCTGCATCACCCGGTTGCGCACCGAGGTGAAGGACGGTAGCAAGGTCGACGAGGCCGCTCTCAAGGCCGCGGGCGCCCACGGTGTCCTCAAGTCGGGCACGGTCGTGCAGGTCGTCGTCGGCCCCGAAGCCGACACCCTGGCCGACGACATCGAGGACATTCTGTGAGCATCCCGGTCATCGCGCCGCTGCCCGGCAAGGTGGTGGCCCTGTCCGAGGTCCCCGATCAGGTCTTCGCCGAGCAGATCGTCGGTTCCGGCGTCGCGCTCGACCCAGACCGCACCCGCGGCACCCTGACGGTGACGGCCCCCATCGCAGGCAAGATCCTCAAACTCCACCCCCATGCCTTCGTCATCTTCGGCCACGGCGTCGGCGTCCTGGTCCACCTGGGCATCGACACCGTGAAACTCAAAGGCGAAGGCTTCGAACTGCTCGCCACCGAAGGCGACACCGTAGAAGCCGGCGCCCCCATCGTCACCTTCGACCCGACGAAAACCGCCGCCACCGGCTACTCGGTCATCTGTCCCGTCGTGGTCATGGACTCGGCAAAAGACTCCGTCTACACCGACACCGTCGGCACCACCGTCGAATCCGGCAGCCTTCTGTTCGATTCGCCATAGCCACCCTGACCTGCTGCTGAACCTTTCGGTGAGCCGACCCGTAGTCCGTATCAGCGGGTCGGCGTCGATTCGTATCGCGTCAACAGGAGGATGACCGATGACCGGAGCTGAGCAATCCAGTGAGCAGTTCGCCGAGCGGTTGTTCGGGGCCGCGCTCGGGACCATCGACATTCTGGCGGTGCATCTCGGGGATCGGCTCGGCTGGTATCGGGCGTTGGCCGAGGGTGGGCCCGCGGATGCGGGTGAATTGGTCGCGCGGGCGGGTGGAGATCGCCGGTATGCGCAGGAGTGGCTCGAGCAGCAGGCGGCGACCGGGATTCTGACGGTGGCCGCGGACGGGCGGTTCGCCCTGCCCGCCGGCGCTGCCGAGGTGCTCACCGACCCGAGCAGTCTCGATTACCTTGCGCCACTGGCTCGTATGCTGGCCGGTGCCGCCGCCCAGATGCCCGCGCTCGTGCGCGCGTACCGCGACGGCGGCGGCGTCGGTTGGTCCGAGTACGGCGCCGACATGCGCGAATCCCAGTCGGACATGAACCGCCCCTGGTTCGAGCACCGTCTCGCTGCGGGTCTGGCCGGGGTCGCTGATATCCACGCGCTGCTGTCGCGCCCCGATGCCAAGGCGGCCGATATCGGCTCAGGTGGCGGCTGGTCCGCGATCGCCCTCGCCCGCGCCTACCCGGAGCTGGCGGTCGACGGCTACGACATCGACCAGCCCTCGGTGCGGATGGCCACCGAAAACGCCACCGCCCTCGGCGATCGCGTCCGTTTCCACCACGCCGACGCCACCACCGACCTCCCCGAATCCGCCTACGACGCGCTGTTCGCGTTCGAGTGCCTGCACGACATGCCACACCCGGTCGAGGTGCTGACCTCGATGCGCAAAGCCCTGCGTCCAGGTGGTGCGGTGATCATCATGGATGAGGCCGTCGCGCCGGAATTCACCGCACCGGCGAGCGATATCGACCGCCTGATGTACGGGTTCAGCCTGCTGGTCTGCCTGCCCGACGGCATGGCGCATCCCGACTCCGCGGGCACCGGCACCGTCATGCGCACGGCGAAACTGGGGGAGTACGCCGAGAAGGCAGGTTTCACCGCCGTGGAAGTCCTCTCGATCGAGGACTTCGGATTCTGGCGGTTCTACCGGCTCACGGTCTGATCGGCGAGCTGTTCGGTCTCGACCGTCCAGCGCCTGGCGAGATCGTCGAAATAGCGCTGGCTGCTCCACAATCGGTAGTTGCCGATCACGTAGACCCGCCGCCGAGCCCGCGACACTGCCGTATTGAGCACATTCGGATTCGTCGCCGCCCACCGTCGCGACCCACCTGCCGCGGGCGATGTCCCCAAGATCAGCACCACGACCTCGGCCGAATTGCCGTGCATCGCATGGACAGTGCCCACCTGCCGCTGCGCGAACTCCGCACCGAGCACCTCATGCGCGATCTCCTGCGCGCCATGGGCGACGTCGCGGAACGGGCTGACCACACGGATATCGGCCGCTGCCACCCCGTCCTCGGTCAACCGCGCGAGCAGCGCGGCGAGCGCTTCGCCTTCACCGGGAATCCAATTACCTTCGGCCCGTGCGGATCTGACATCGATCCACCGATCGTGCCCGGGAAACTCCGGTCGATCCGGCGTGGCGAACACCAGCAGATCATCGTCATAGGCAATGTGATGTGTGAGCTCGAAAATCGGCCGGTCACTACGCCGATGGACCCGCAGCGGCGAGCCGACCCACACCGGCGCGATCGAATCGGAGGGCATCAGCCAGGTCCCGTACCGCACCCCACGATCAGCAGCCTGGCGTGCCGACGCCTGATCCGGCATCCACTCCGCATCGAGCCCGTACTGCTGTACGAATGCTTCCTGCGCCGAAGTGGGCAGCACACCGACAGGTCCCAGCTGACGATGATCACCGACGATCACCGCCCGCCGAGCCCGCCACAACCCACCGGCCACCGACTGCGGCGCAGCCTGCCCGGCATCGTCGACGAACAACCATCCGAGGGCCTCGGACCCCAGCCCGGCGAACAACCGGGGCAGTGCGGTGAAGGTCGTGGTGATCATCGGCACCGCGAAGAACAGTGTCTGCCATGCCGCCGCAACGGTTTCCGGCTTCGGCTCCACCGCGAGCTCACCACGGATCAACGCGATGGCGACGATGAGATTGTCGCGAATCCGCGGGGCCGCGTTGAGCAGAAACGCACGATGCAACTTCAACGCCGACAGGAACAGCTCGCGCCGCGCGCTCGCGTACTGCTCGTCCGCCCACGGATTGCACAGCTGGAACTGCTCGTCGTCACCCGCCACATCACCGAACGGGATGGTGCGCGACCAGTTCTCGCGCCCCCGCTCGATAACGTCGAGCGCCGTCGCCCGCCGCTCCGTCAACTCGACGTGTTCGCGAATCAGCGTGCGGCCGTTCTCGGCGGCCTGCGCCCACTGCTCCCGCGTGTACTCGACCTCGGTCTGGCGCCGCCGCATGTCCGCCTCGGCGATATGTCGTTCGCGCAGCAATTCGTTGCTGCGCGCGCTCCACCGCCGTCCCGCCCGGAATCCCGTCGAGAGCGATGCCACGAACCCCGGCTTCTGCCCGCCGTGCTCGCTGAGGAACTTGCCCGCCCGGTGGTGCGCGGCCTGCGCGGCCCGCAGATGCTCGGTGGCCAGCTGATGACGTTCGCGCCAGTGCGCGTGCGCGTCATCGGCGTTGGCGATCTCGGCCGCCGTCGACTGCAATCCCGCGTTCATGGTCGGCAGCTCGGCGACCGCGTCGGCGACGTTCTGGCGCGCCTGCGCGAGTCTGCGCACCTCGGCGCGGCGCGTGGTGAAATCCCGCACCGCGGTCGGCCAATCGGGAATCGAATCCGGGTCGGCCTCGGCCTGCTTGAGGATGTCGAGCATCCCGCCGTTCGGTGTCCCGGTCTTCCGTTCGGTGGCGAACCGATCCCCGAACCAGAACTGTTCGGCGAACGTTCGTCGCGTCCCGCCCAGTGCCGCGGCGACCAGTCCCCACGCCGGTGCGCCGCCGACGAGTTCGGCCAGGTCGGTGAAGTGATTGAGCTCGCCATCGATCGCGTCGCGATGCTGGATCTCGGCGACCACATCGGCCGCGGTGGCATCGCTGCCGGTCGCCAGTACCACTTCGAACCCGGTCACACAGTTCGCCAATCGGTGCGCGCCCACCGTGTAGTTCTTCGCCACCTGCACCTGCTCGGTGATCCCGGCGAACACCGCCATCGGATCGTCGAACGCCGCCAGCTGCGCGGCCCGCTCGACCAGAATCCCGGCCAGCAGGTCTCGCAGCATCGTCGTCGTCCCGGTGCCCGGCGCACCGTGCACCGCGAAAATGCCCGCATCGTCGCGCAATTCGGACAGCGCGCGATCGACCGCGAACTGCTGTCCGGAAACCAGCGGATCGCCCGGCCAGCGTCCGTCCGGAATGAGATGGGGGAGCAGGCCCTCGACGACCGCGTCCTGGCGTCGCCGGACATCGATCCGGTCATCGATCGGCAGCGACTCCGCCGCCGAGAGGTAGTCACGCAGCGCCGCACCGATGTCGCCGCGCTCCACCGCTTTCGCGAGCTCGGCGAGGTTTGTGCCGAGCCCGCTGTTCAGGCGATCCTCGGCAGCGTCACTGTCGGCGTCGCGCGCCGCGACCTGAATGCACGCCACCCGCACACCGCCGGCCCGCAATTCCGATCGAATGCCCAGCGCGGCACACAGTTCACCGGTGAAGATCTGCAGGTCGCGGCCGGTCAATCGGGGGGCATCGACGACGTCGTCGTCAGACAGAACGGCGAACCGTTCGGCGAAGGCCAACGCCGACATCCCGGCGAGACCGGGCGAGATGACGCCATCCGCTCCCGCCGCGAGCACCGAAGCCGCTACCCCGCGGCCTGCCACGTCCAGCGCACGCCATCGCGGTGCCGGACCCATCTGTTCGGCATCGGGGTGAGTTTCTCGCGTCAGCGTGTCGAGCGCGGCGGTGAAGGCCGCCGAGTCGTGGTCGAATCCGTCGGCCCAGCCGACGTCGCCGGGCCCTGGTGCGCGCAGCCGGTTCACGGCCCACGCCAGCCCCGACAACGTCGCCGAGCCTTCGACAACCACTCCGCCGTCGGTCAACGTCACCGCGAAAGCCGCTGTGGTCCCGGCCCGTCGGGCGTCGGCCTCCAGCTGGTCCTCGCCGAATGTCCGCACCAGCGCTTCCCGCGCGCGCCCCACCTCGAACAGTCCGCCGTACACGACGAACTGCCACACTCGCCCGGTTTTCAACGCGGGCAGCGCGGCGAGGTTTTCCCATGGCGCGCGGTCATCGGGCGCGAGATCGACCACCAGTCCGCCGGTCTCGACGTCGGGAACAAGCTGCGGGCCGAACAACTCCACCGTTTGCCAGAAACGCACGAGCCGCGCGGCGTGCTCGGAACCGCCCACGATGCACCCCAATCCGGTCGGCGATCATTGCAGACAACCCCGATCACGGTACGCGATCCGGATCCCTCGAGCACGCCACCCCGGCGGTCGCGCCTGCCGTGGCGAGAACATCGGTGCTGGTCCTGCCGCCGCGGTGAGCACCTCGCCGCCCACAACCGCCCCGGAAAACCCTTTGACTCATCAACCTTGTGCCGCGCACGCTGAGACCATGGACGACTTGGCCCACGCCGCAGACCGATTCGTGCTCGGTGAGCTCCACGGTGCGGACCTGTCGATGGCCGCCGCCGAGGCACTCGCGCGTGGACTCGACAGTCCAGCATTGGTAGAGCTCGCCTGTCTGCCCCGGACGGACTGCGGTGCCGCTCCCGAACTGTTCCGCACCGCGATGGCCGAGCTCGGGCTCGTGCACGACTGGAGGGCACGAGAAGTCGAGGTCAGGGTCGGGCTGGCACGAGCTCACGCGACAGCCCTGCTCGCTGCTGATGCCGCGCCGGCCTTCCCCCATCTGGTCACAGCGCCTCCCGTGCCTCGGTCGGCACGGCCCGCGAGATTGCGGGAGTTCGTCGCTTCTCTGCGCTCCCGGCGCGCTATCAGCGCAGAAGCATCTCCGCCACGGCTTTCGGCGCTGCCAGCCATTCACGAACGTTGTTGCGTGCCTCGGTGACCTGCCTGCACTCGCAATAGGCCACCACCCCGTCGGCCTCGATACCCGCGGCCCGGCACAGCGCGACCGCGCGGGGGAGATGTTGGTACTGGCTCACGATGATCGCCCGGTCGATGCCGAACAGCGACTTCGCTCGCTCGCAGGTCTCCCGCGTGGAAAGGCCGGCACGATCGGATCGGACGATGGCCGGGTCGATGCCGTGGTCGAGGAGATAGCGCGTCATCGACGCGATCTCGTCGCCCGACGAGCCGCCGGCATCCCCGGACAACAGAATCGCCTCGGCCTTGCCCGCTTCGACCAACTCGATCGCCACATCGAGACGTCCCTGTAGATAGGCCATCGGAGTTCCATCCGTCCCGACTTTGGCACCCGGGACGATCACGACAGGTGCGCTGGGCGCGGCCGCGACATCACTTCTATGACCGGACGACAAACTCCACATAGCGATGTTCGCCCCAGCTGTCACCAACGCGAGGCCACCCGCCACGACAAGTCCGGCTCTCGCCATGCGACGCAACCGCTGACGCTTCCCGCTATGTTCCTCCGCCATGCGCACTTTCATACATGAACACTGCGAAAATATCCCCTGACTAGGGGATTTGACATTGCAATTCGCGACACGTAACTTTATTCGAGTCAGAGCGACACGGACACCGACTCAGCCGCCCAGCGGCCGAGACACGAGGTAGGACGATGAGCGCCTGACTGGCTGCGTGTTCAGAGGGACTCGGTACGGATTTGCTTCCGGCCGGTTGTCTGAGCTAAGTTTGAACCCTTGCCTCACCGAAACCCCTCCGAGAAGTTGTGGGTAGAAGTGTGTGCGTGTGTTCTTTGAGAACTCAATAGTGTGTCGATGAATGTCAGTGCCAATAATTATTATTGGTTCCAATCTTTCATGTACCCCCCGGTCGTGGGAGGTTGGACATTGAACAACAGCGAATCTTTTTGCTGGTGTTCGCTTTGCTAGGTTTTCGGACTCTAGTTAGATAATTTTGATTCGCTCTCTTCGGAGGGTTGTTTCGAGAGTCTTCAACGGAGAGTTTGATTCTGGCTCAGGACGAACGCTAGCGGCGTGCTTAACACATGCAAGTCGAGCGGTAAGGCCCTTCGGGGTACACGAGCGGCGAACGGGTGAGTAACACGTGGGTGATCTGCCTTGCACTTCGGGATAAGCCTGGGAAACTGGGTCTAATACCGGATATGACCACTGAATGCATGTTCGGTGGTGGAAAGATTTATCGGTGCGAGATGGGCCCGCGGCCTATCAGCTTGTTGGTGAGGTAACGGCTCACCAAGGCGACGACGGGTAGCCGACCTGAGAGGGTGACCGGCCACACTGGGACTGAGACACGGCCCAGACTCCTACGGGAGGCAGCAGTGGGGAA
>NZ_JBHTUD010000031.1:0-51014 GCF_042794235.1 Nocardia sp. NPDC056541 | reverse complement strand
GGCCGGCGCTCGGGTGGGGTGTGGGTGTGGCGCCCCCCACCACCCACCCCCCCCACCCCCCCCGGGACCGGCGGGGCCGCGAACTCGAGCGCGCCAGCGCTCCAACAAACACAGCCGCGAACTCGAGTTCGCCAGAACTCCAAGTTACACAGCATATTTCCCGCAATCGACCTACTCTGGATGACATGCGCAGGTCGTCATTGCCGCCGGTCGCATGCCGGGTCGCGGAAACTCTCATCGCCCGCGGGCACCACGGCGTCATCGTCTGCCCCGAGACGCCGGCTCCCACCGCGGCCGACGCCGCCCGCGCCATGGGCGCCCAGCCCACCGCGATCCTCACCGCCCAGGTCTTCCTCCTCGACGACGATCCCGTCCTGCTCCTGGTGGCCGACCATCACCACGTGGACCTCGCCCGCACCGGCAAACGCCTCGAGGGCACCCTCACCCCCGCCCCCACCGCCCTGGCCGAACGCATCACCGGCCAGCCCGTCGACGGCACGGCCCCCCTCGGCCACCCCACCAACCTCCCCACCTGGGTGGACACCGCCCTCGCCGCCCACCCCGAAGTCTGGGCAGCGGGCGGCCACCCGAACACCGTGTTCCGCACCAACTTCCGCGAAATCATCCGCATCACCGCGGGGCTGCCGATTGATATCGACTGAATTCGGCTTCCCATCCCGACCGTGTGAGTTGGATCAAACGGACACAGCGACCGTGAGGACGCGCGCCGGACGGGCGTAAGTTGGGGGCGGTGGGCGATGTGCAACCTTCTGAGACCGGACTGGTCGTTCCCGATGATCTGAGCGGGATAACGGCTGAGCAGTATCGGGCCTCTATGCGGCACTATCCGGCCGGCGTCACGGTGGTGACGCTCGGAGCCGAGAGCGGACCGGTGGGGTTCACGGCCACCTCGTTCGCTTCCCTGTCGCTCGAACCGCCACTGGTGTCGTTCAACATCGCGCACACCTCATCGAGCATCGACGCGTTGCGAGCCGCGGACTCGGTGGTGATCCATTTCCTGGGCGAACACCAACAACACCTGGCCCACCGCTTCTCTCGGACCGCCGCCGACCGCTTCACCGACCGCGCCCTCTGGACCACCCTCGACACCGGCGAACCGGTCCTGCACGGCACCCCCATCTGGCTGCGCACCACCCTCCACAAACTCATCGACCTCGGCGACCACACCCTCGCCGTCGGCCTGGTCACCCGAGTCCACGACCAAACCGAAGAGTCCCCCTCCGCAGCCCCGTTGCTCTACTACAACGGCAAATACCACCGCCCCACCGCCCTCGACACCTGATCAGGCGCACAATCCCCTCGCGATCGCCATCACTGATCCGCTCGACGTCACCATCACCTGGGACGCCCTCGACGCGGACCTCGACTGATGCCTGGCAGCCTCGGCATCTGATCGCCGCTATTCGCAGGCCACGCCGTCGCCGTCTCGGTCCAGGCCGGAGCGGTAGCCGGGATCGCCTGTGCGCAGCGGGGCTGCACCGGCGGCTCTGGCAGCGGCGCAGTTCTTGTAGTAGGCGCTGGCGGGCGCGGGCGTTTCGGGCTCCGGGACGGCTGCCACCCGTGGGGCGGGGAGGTCGACGGTGGTGGTCGGCACGGGGACGATGACCGGCGGTGGAGCGGGCGCCGCGATCGTGGTGGTGGGTGCGATGGGTGCCGGCGGGAGATCGATCGTGGTGGTCGGGGCGGCGGACGTCGTGGTGGTCGGGGCGGCGGTGGTCGTCGACGGCTTGGCCGTGGTCGATGATGCGACGACGCGGGTGGTCGAGGTGGGTGATGTCCGCGCGGCCGGTGAGGGGTTGTCGTCACTGAGACCGGCGACGACCGAGAGACCGAGCACGCCGGCGACTCCGATCCCGGCCAGCAACGGCCAACGCCGCTTCTTTTCGGGTCGGCGGGGCGGACGAGCCCACGGATCGGGCGGCTGAATCGGTCGAGTCACGGTGTCCCCTTTGATTGTCGGGCAATCTCGGGGGCTTCATCGCGACGGGTTCGACAGGCGTTACCCAGCTGGGAGGCAGTCCAAACCTGGAATTTCCGAGAAGCGGTCCGTCGGGTTCTCGGACGGATACCACTCGACGGAAAACGAATATCGGCCGCCGAGAGCAGGTCTCGACGGCCGACGTTCGGCGAATCTCGCCTGTGACGAGTTCAGCCGATCAGGCAGGGGGCGGCGCCTTCGGGGGAAGAGGCGCTGAGGGGACGGGTTTCGGGGGTCGGGTTCCAGTGCCCGTCGGTGGCGGCGTAATTCCAGGCGGGGCCTTGGCTGACCAGGGTGGCTACGGCACTGATCAAGCGGTCTACATCGGCGGCGGTGGTGCCGAGGCCGATGCTGGCTCGGAGGGCGGCGTCGAGGCCGAGGCTCGCGAGGAGGGGGTGCGCGCAGAAGCGGCCGTCGCGCACGCCGATGGCGTGTTCGGCGGAGAGGTACGCGGCGACTTTGCCAGGGGCGACATCGGCGATCGTGAAGGCGACGATGCCCACACAGTCGGGGCTGTCGGACCAGATACCGACCAGGTCGACGCCGGGGATCGCGGACAGGCCGTCACGCAGCCGGTCGGCCAGAAAGCGCTCGTGCGCGACGAGTTCGGTGGGGTCGATGGCGGCCAGCGCATCGCAGGCAGCGGCAATAGCGGCCGCGCCGAGGACGTTCGGCGAACCGGCTTCGTGCCGCTGCGGCGCGCACGCCCATTCGACCTCTGTCACACCGACATTGCGCACCGCACCACCACCGGCCAGGTAGGGCTCGCCCTCGTCCAGCCAGTCGCGCCGACCGACGAGCACACCCGAACCGAACGGCGCGTACAGCTTGTGCCCGGAGAAGGCGAGGTAGTCGATCCCGGTCTCGCGCAGGGAGATCCGGCGATGCGGAGCCAGCTGCGCGGCGTCGACGAGGATGCGCGCACCACACAGGTGGGCGATGGTCGCGAGCCGTTCCAGCGGCAGCACCTCACCGGTGACGTTGGACGCGCCGGTCACCGCGAGCAGCGCGGCAGGCTTGCTGCACAGCTCGGCGACGACACGCTGAATCGTCTCCTCGACTGTGGCGGCGGCCCGCACGACGCGACGACCGTGCTTCGCCCACGGCAGGAAGTTGGCGTGGTGCTCGATATCGAGTACCACGGTCTCCCCCGGCACGCACCCGGCCAGCAGGTTCAGCGAATCGGTGGTGTTGCGCGTGAACACCACGACCTGGTCGTCGTCGGCGTCGAGGAACCGGGCAACGGACCCACGCGAGGCCTCGTAGCACTCGGTGGAGATCCGCGAGGCGTATCCCGCGCCCCGGTGCACGCTGGCGTAGAACGGCAGCAACTGCGAAATCCGGTCGGTGACCTGCTTCAACGCCGGCGCACTCGCCGCGTAGTCGAAGTTGGCGTAGGAGCTGGTACCGCCCTGAACGAGCGGAACCTGCAGGTCGGCACCGGAAACGGCGGCGATGGCACAGGTGGGGTCGATTACAGCAGTCATGACGAAATCCCGTCGGCTCAGGGACCCGCTCCTGAAGAGGTGGCCCGCGCTTGCCGCGCCCAATTCGGACGTCAGCCTGGTCGTCACCCGGAGCACCCCACCGCGGAGGAGGGTTGCCGACCAGCAAGCCGGGGCTGAACGCTGGTACTCGTGACCTGCAACGAGAGTGACAGACGACCACCGGACCTGTCAACCACCGATCGCCGGCGCGCTCGGAGCCGACCCCGGCCACGCACGAGATCTCCCGGTTCGGCGCGGCGGTCGGACCGTCGCGACCCGCAGCGGGAAATCGGTTGTCCACGTGCGCTTTCCTTTGCGACACTCCGGTGATGCCTGCCTTCGCCGATTTCGACCGACGCCACTACCCCACCGTCGATGTCGCCACCGGCTACGACGGCTGGGCCGACACCTACGAGCGCACCGTGATGGACGAGATGGACGCGGCGCTGCTGGATCGGCTTCGCCGCCCGGATTGGGCGGGAGTGCGCCAGGCGGTCGACCTGGGTTGCGGGACGGGGCGAACCGGCGCGTGGTTGCGCAGCCGCAGTAGCGCCGAGATCGACGGCGTCGATCTGAGCGCGGGCATGCTGGCCCGTGCCCGCGTACGCGGTGTACATCGCACACTCACCAAGGCCGACGTGTGTGCCACCGAATTGCCCAGCAGCACTTACGATCTCGTGATCTCCTCACTGATCGACGAACATCTGCCGGACCTGCGCCCGTTCTACGCCGAGGCCGCGCGGCTGGCTGTCCCAGGAGCCACGTTCGCCCACGTCAGCTACCACCCACAGTTCATGATGGTCACCGGAATGCCGACGCACTACACCCCGGCAGGGAGCGATCCGATCGCGATCAGCACCCACCTGCACCTGCTGAGCGAGCACATCACCGCGGGCACCGACGCGGGCTGGGTCCTCACCGAAGCGGCCGAGGCCCTGGTGGACGACGCCTGGCTCGCGGCGAAACCCAAGTGGGCCGGCCTGCGCGGCCACCCGTTCACCATGGCGCTGGTCTGGACGCTCGGCATCGCATAGGCACCGAGCCGCACGCTTCGAGGCACGCCCGACGCGAAGGGAATCGCCCATGAGAGGGCGTGGCGGAACTAGCATCCGACGAAGGGAATCGCTGCGCTGAGGGCTCGGCAGATCAATGTGGCGCTGCGGGTGGGGTCCGATGTCAAACCGGTACACAAGGGGTGAACTTTGCCCGTGATGGACGCCGTACGATCGAGTGAAGCGAAAATAGTCCACGTAGTTGATCGGAAGAAGACCATGTCACACGCCTTGAGCTCCACTTCGGCGGACGTGAGCGCCGATCTACCCGACGAATTCGTCCACCTGGCCAGGTTGGCGCTCGCCGGGCGCGAGCAGGACGTCGCAATGTTCGTGCGCCGCGCCGCGCGCCGCCACCGGCATGCCAGTCCCGAACTGGCCGATGCGCTGATCGCGCTGCTGCGTCAGAATCCCACGCGCGCCAATCCCCTACGCGCGGAAGTGGATGCGCCGATTCCGGTCGACGGCGACAGCCGACTGCCGCTGCTGCGGGTGATCCCGCCCGGCTCCACCGCCGAAGTGCCGATCCTGGCCGCCGAAACCTATGACGTGCTCACCCAGATCGTCGACGAACGCAGGCAGGCCGACCGGCTGGCCGCCGCCGATCTGACTCCGGCCGGCAGCTTGCTGTTCGTCGGTCCGCCCGGTGTCGGCAAGACGATGGCCGCGGCCTGGCTGGCCCACCAACTGTCGCTGCCGCTGGTGGTCCTGGACTTGGCGACCATCATGAGCAGCCTGCTCGGCAAGACCGGCACCAACCTGCGCCATGCCATCGACTACGCCAAGCAGCGGCCGTGCGTTCTGCTGCTCGACGAGCTCGACGCCATCGCCAAGCGTCGCGACGACGATCGCGATGTGGGCGAGTTGAAGCGACTGGTGACGGTGCTGCTCCAGCAGATCGACGACTGGCCGACCGGCGGGGGCCTGGTCATCGGCGCGACCAACCACGCCGATCTGCTGGATCCGGCCGTGTGGCGGCGCTTCGATGTGAGCGTGGAGTTCGCGCTGCCCGAGGCCGAGCAACGCTGCGAGGCGATTCGCCGATTCGCCGGGCAGCCACTGCCCGACGGCGCGGTGGACGCGGTCGCGCTGGCGTCGAAGGGCTTGTCGTTCAACGATATCGAGCGCGCGATGTTGCGATTGCGCAGGCGTTGCGTGCTCGAGGACCAGCTACTGCCCGGGCTGATGGCCGAGCATTCCGCGCGACTGGCAGCTGAACTTCCCAAAACGGATCGGTTACGGCTGGCACAGACGCTGACGGGCGTGTCAGGCTTGTCTCAGCGCCAGATCAGCGCGCTGACGGGGGTGTCGCGCGACACCATTCGTGGTTTCACGCATCGACGGGAATAACGTGGCAGCTGGGGGGATTCACCGGTGGCGGGACCGCGATTTCTGATCGGCTTCGGTGAGCGACTCACCGCGCCCATCTCTCCCAGCAGATCGGGCGGCTCGCCGCAGTCCCCGTACACGGTGGCGCAGGCGCGAGCCCGACTCGCGCCGATGCTCAGCGCGGCCACCTCGAGTGCGGACGCGTTGCCGAAGACGGCCTGCCCGGAGGACGAGACGGTCACGGCGGTCACTCTGCATCCGCAGTACCTGTCCAAAAGTGGTTATCCCACACGACTTCTCACATCGATGCAGTTGGATCCACTGGGCAGCAGGCCGGTGGCGATCGCGCCGGAGCACGGCCGACCACGGGCGAGCACCCTGCTGTTCCTGGCGACGACCCGCGTCAATCTGCAGTTGCTCACCGCGCGGATCAATGCCGACACACCGCTGGGCGGCGCCGAGATCGGAATCGTCAGCCTGGCGGAATTCCGGCTCAACAATGCCGCCGACAGGCTCAGACTCGCAGCGCGACCGCGTAATTCGGAGACCGTCGCCGAATTGGTGCTGCACTCCGATCGCGATATCGCCCTGCAGGGTCTGCTCGACTTCTCCCGCGATCTCGATCTCGACGTGGCCATCGACCGCCGACTCGACAACGGTGGTCTGGCCTTCGTCCCCGTCACCGGAACCCACGCCGCCATCGCCGCGCTCGCCGGCTACTCCTTCACCAGGGTGATCCGCCGCATGCCGCGCATGCGCACCCAGCTCGGGCGCGACACCACCACCAGGACAGCGCTGTCGACGTTCCGCCCGGCCTTGCCGACGGCCGAGCCGACCGACCGGGAACTCACCATCGCGGTCTTCGACGGTGGCATCCCCGCACGCACCCCGCTGACCCGCTGGGTCGACGCCCACACCTTCGCCGACAGCGCCGCGCCACAGCGCACCTATCTCGACCACGGCCACCGCGTCACCTCGGCGCTGCTGTTCGGCAGCGTGGACCCCGTCCAGCCGGTCCCGGTCCCCTACGGCTACATCGACCACTATCAGGTGCTCGACGAGGACACCGACGACGACCAGTGCGAGCTGTACTCGGCCATCGAGCGCATCGATACCGTGCTGCGCCAACGCAAATACGAGTTCGTCAATGTCAGCATCGGCCCCGAACTCCCCATCGAGGACGACGAAGTGCACGCCTGGACCGCGTTCTGGGACGACTACCTCAGCGACGGCACCACGCTGGCCACCATCGCGGTCGGCAACAACGGCGAGGCCGACAAGCCGAGTGGCAATGCGCGCGTGCAGGTTCCGGCCGACAGCGTCAACGCGCTCGCGGTCGGTTCGTCGGATCGGGTGGGAGCGCAATGGAATCGCGCGCCGTACTCCGCGATCGGGCCGGGCCGCTCCCCCGGCACCGTGAAGCCCGACCTGCTCGCCTTCGGCGGCAGCGATCACGAACCGTTCCACGTCGTCGAACCGGACGGCACCGCTGTTCCCGACTCCGGCACCAGCTTCGCCGCCCCGATGGCCCTGCGCGCCGCACTGGGCGCCCGCACCCTGTTCGGCCCGAAACTCGGTGCGCTCGACCTGAAGGCCCTGCTCGTGCACACTGCCGAAAGACGCACCAGTTCACCGGATTCCGACTCAGGACACGGCCGTATCGCCGCCACCCTGGCCGACATGGTTCTGTGCGGCGACGGCGAAGCCAGGGTTCTCTACCAGGGTGAGCTCACCCCCGCGAAATATCTGCGCGCCCGGATTCCGCTCCCCGCAGCGCTTCCCGCCGGGATGGTCCGCATTCGGGCGACCCTGGTCTTCGCTACCCCGGTCGACCCCGCCGACCCGGGCAGCTACACCCGCAGCGGCCTCGATGTCACATTCCGTCCACATGACGAGCGGTTCGCCGAACCGACCAGAATCCACCCGGATTCGGCCCCGTTCTTCCGCGCGACCGAACTCGACCCCGAGGCCGTGCTGCGCCGTGACTCCCACAAGTGGGACACCGTCTTGCACGCCGAGCGGAGCAAGCGCGTCAACAGCCTGCGCAACCCGGTCTTCGACATCCACCACACCGCCAGGGAATCCGGCCATCCCACCGTCAACGCACAGCCGATCCGCTACTCGATGGTGATCACCGTGCGCCACGCCAAGGTCGACGACCTGTACGAGCGGGTGCTCAGCACCTATGTCACCCAGCTCGAAGCGCTCCGCCCGGCGATCGAGATCCCACTCGATGTCTGAGTTCCCGGCGGAGATCTTCGTCGACCCGATCGCGGCGCGGCGGCTGAGTTGTCAGAGCGTATACCGGCTGCAGCACCTGGGCGCGCGGCTGTTTCCGTGGCAGGAGGAGACGTTCACCGAGATCCTGCTCGGCCATCTCACCGGGGTCGACTACCGCATCGACGCGCCGTGCCCCGATTGTGTGCCGCCGCGGCGGTGTACGTCGTGGGGGTCGGCGACGCAGGCGACGGGATCGGGTGGCCTCCGGCTGCTGACCCGACCGGAGGAGGGCGGCAACCGGGCCCGTGGCAGGCGCGGAGTCGGTGCGGATTTCATCTACAGCGTGCAGGACCCTTCAGGTGCCAGCGAAGTGCGGTTACTCATCCAGGCCAAGCGGGCCAGACAGGGTGAACCGATCAAATCGGCTGCTCTGCCTTCCGCGCAGCGAGCCGACCTACAGGACGCCGCAGCGCATTTCGGCGCCACCGCGTACTACCTGTTCTACGCCGAGTCCGAGTCGGCGCACGTCGGCCACCTCACCCGCTGCGCCGAGCACACCAGCCCCTCGGATACCTCGATCGTGATCGTCCCCGCACAGGTCCTCACCCGCGCGTTCGACGAGGACAAGCGGGGTTCGATCGCGGCGGACCTCGTCTTCGCGCTCGGCCGCACTCTGCTGTGCCTGGACGGTTGCGCCCCCGCACCGGGCCTGTCGGCCTTCGACCGCGTCCTCGGCTTCGTCCGCGAGGACAATCCCGGCTACGAGCCCGTGGACCCGGCAACGCGACTGCCCGGCACGCCCGCCGTCACCGTCGTCGGCACCCGCGCCAAACCGCCCCGGCGGCCGCCGTCACGCCGCGTGACCCGCGCGGGCCACCAGGTCGGCGACGGCGAGATCCTGTGGGTCGACCTGAGCGCCGCCGACCGTTGGGCACAGGCGGGCAGCTCCTCGCACATCACGGAGCCCAGCTGGTACGACGGCGTCGACGCCGACCGATTGCGCGAGCGAACCAGTAAGTACTGGCGACTCGCGCTGCACCGGGCTGTCGCGGTGCGGTACGTCGCAGCCTGGGCCGACGGTGAGGTTCGCGCGGTCTACCGCGTCCTCGACGATTCCCTGGTCATCCACCACGACCACGGCGGCAAGATCTCGTTCGACCTCGCCGATCTCGATCCCGCATCGAGCATCCACGCTCAGGTCCGGCGCCGCGCCGAGACCTATCAGTCCGGGCGCTCGCCACGCGCACGCAACGTGGTCGGTTACCCCTGACCGATTGCCCCCGAGTTGCCTGATCACACCCAGTTTCCAACCATCTACGCACCCCATGATGGACACCCACGATGATTGGGAACCTCCACTATTTGCTAGAGTTCCCTCTCATGTCCACGAACACGAACTCCGTCCGCGGCCTTCCGCGCTACCCGGTGTACGCGCTCGGACGGCTCACCAAGGCGCTGCACGCCGAGATCGGCGTCCCGTTGCGCGATCACTGGGTGCTCACCTTCATCGAGGAAAACGCCGACCTGACGCAGAAGAAGGTGGGCGACGCGCTCGGTATCGACCGCAGTGAAGTCGTCCGTCTGATCGACGCGCTGGAACGCGCCGACCTGGTAGAGCGCACCCGCGACGGCAAGGATCGCCGCAAATACCGGCTGCGGATCACCGAGGCCGGGCGCAAGCAGTGCAAACGCACCGACAAGCTGATCGCCGAGGCCACCGCCCGCGTGCTGAGCGGCCTGGATGAAGACGAACAGCGGACGCTGCACCGGCTGGCGGTCACCGCCCTCGGCGAATTGCCGGAATCACCGTCGTGAACAGCGCCGACGGCACGCCTTTCGCTGCCGTCCGGCAACACCCGCACCGAGTACCGTTGGCATCTGGTGACCATCCTGTTTGCCCTCCGGTAACCCGCTCATGAAACAACAGACACCACCGATGGGGGTCAACCGATGAGAGGTGGACTGAGCACGATGCTCGAGCCACACACTGAGGTACCGGCGGTCCTGCGCGACCCGCTGTTGCGCGCGGATCTCGCCGCGCCGCCGCGCACCCTGGTCGACATCCTGACCAGCACCGCCCTCGCACACCCGGACGCACCGGCCATCGACGACGGCACCGTTGTGCTCAGCTACATGGAACTGATCGCCACGATCGAGGCCAGGATGGCCGAGCTCACCGAGGCGGGCGTGCGACCGGGCGACCGGGTCGGCGTGCGGATGCCCTCGGGCTCCGCCGCGCTGTACGTGACGATTCTGGCCGTGCTCTACTGCGGCGCCGCCTACGTGCCCGTCGACGCCGACGACCCGCAGGAGCGAGCCAGGCTCGTCTTCGGCGAGGCGAGGGTGAGCGCGATCGCCACCGGCGACGGCATCGAGTCGGCCACCACGGCCACCGGCGACCACGACTGGAACACCCTGCCCACCCCCGCCGACGACGCGTGGATCATTTTCACCTCCGGCTCCACCGGCACCCCGAAAGGGGTTGCGGTAACCCATCGCAATGCCGCCGCCTTCGTCGACGCCGAGGCCCGGCTCTTCCTGCGAAAGGCCCCGATCGGCCCCGGCGACCGGGTCCTGGCCGGCCTGTCGGTGGCCTTCGACGCCTCCTGCGAGGAAATGTGGTTGGCCTGGCGCAACGGCGCCTGCCTGGTTCCGGCGCCGCGCGATCTGGTGCGCACCGGCGCCGACCTCGGCCCATGGCTGATGCGCCGCGAGATCAGCATCGTCTCCACGGTGCCGACGCTGGCCGCGACCTGGCCTGCCCAGGCGCTGGAATCGGTGCGACTGCTGATCTTCGGCGGCGAAGCGGTACCGCCGGAGCTGGCCGAACGGCTGACCGGCGCCGACCGCGAAGTGTGGAACACCTACGGGCCCACCGAGGCGACCGTGGTCGCCTGTGCCGCGCTGCTCACCGGCGAGATGCCCGTCCGGATCGGCCTGCCGCTCGACGGCTGGGACCTCACCGTCGTCGACCCGCAAGGCAACCCGGTGGGCGAAGGCGAAACCGGCGAACTCGTGATCGGTGGCGTCGGACTGGCCCGCTACCTCGATCCGGCCAAGGACGCCGAGAAGTACGCGCCGCTGCCCTCCCTCGGGTGGGAACGCGCCTATCGCAGTGGGGATCTGGTCCGCAACGACCGCGAGGGCCTGATCTTCCTCGGCCGCGCCGACGACCAGATCAAGATCGGTGGCCGCCGCATCGAACTCGGCGAGCTCGACAACGCGCTCCAGCATCTGCCGGGTGTCAGCGGCGCGGCTGCCGCGATCCGAACCACCAAGGCCGGCAACAAGATTCTCGTCGGCTACCTCACCGGCGCCGGTCCTGATTTCGATGTGAAGAAGGCCAGAGAGATTCTGGCCGAACAACTTCCGGCTCCACTGGTGCCGCGACTGGCTGTCGTCGCCGACCTGCCGACCCGCACCTCCGGCAAGGTCGACCGCGACGCACTGCCATGGCCGCTGCCGTCGACCGACGAACCCGAAACGGGACTGTCCGGCACTGCGGCGTGGGTGGCGAACCTGTGGGACGCGATCCTCGGCACCCAGCCCACCGATCTCGACGCGGAATTCTTCGATCTCGGCGGCGGCTCACTGTCGGCGGCGCAGCTCGTCGGCGCGTTGCGTGAGCGGTACCCGCACGTCACCGTCGCCGATCTCTACGACCACCCGCGGCTCGGTTCGCTGGTCGAACTGCTCGACGGCAGCGCACCGGTCGCGGCCGTCGACGTGCGCGTCGTGCAGCCGACGCCGCTGCGCGCCCAGATCGCCCAGGTGCTGGCCACGGTCCCGCTGACCACCCTCACCGGGTTGCAGTGGGTCACGTGGCTGACCGTGGTCTCGGGCATCGCGGGCTGGTCGGGCTCGCTGCCGTGGCTGCCACGCCTGTCCTGGTGGTGGATTCTGCTGGCGTTCGTGCTGTTCATCTCGCCGATCGGCCGCATGACGATCTGCGTGGCGGGCGCCCGAATTCTGCTCGCCGGACTTCGGCCCGGGTCCTACCCCCGCGGCTCGGCCGTGCACCTGCGTCTATGGGCCGCCGTACGCCTGTCCGAGGCCAGTGGCGCCGAAAGCCTGTCCGGCGCACCGCTGATGGTTCCGTTCGCTCGCGCGCTCGGCGCCAAGATCGGCAAGGGCGTCGACCTGCACAGCCTGCCGCCGGTCACCGGCATGCTCGAACTCGGCGACGGCGCCAGCGTCGAACCCGAGGTCGACCTGTCCGGCTACTGGGTCGACGGCGACATCGTGCACATCGGCGGTATCACCATCGGTGACGGCGCGGTGATCGGCGCCCGCTCGATCCTGCTGCCCGGCACCAAGATCGGCAAGAAGGCCGAGATCGCCCCGGGCTCCGCCGTCTCGGGCAAGGTCAAGGGCGAACAGGAATGGGCGGGTTCGCCCGCCACCAAGACCGGGAAGGCACCGCGCCGCTGGCCCGACCACTCCCCGGAACGCGCCAGGCACTGGCTGGTCGTGTTCGGCCTGTCGTCGATGGTGCTGGCCGCGATGCCCGTGTTCGGCCTCGCCGTCGGCGGCACCTTCATCGCCTGGTGGGTCCGCGAGGAGACCACGATCAGCGCCGCCGCCCTGCACGGCTTCGCCATCCTGCCGCTCGCCACGCTGCTCAGTCTCGGCGTGTACGCCGTGGCGACCGTGCTCGCGGTGCGGCTGCTCAGCATCGGTCTGCGCGAGGGCTACCACCCCGTGCGCAGCCGGACCGGCTGGCAGGTGTGGGCCACCGAACGCCTGCTCGATTCCGCCCGCACGTTCCTGTTCCCGCTGTACGCCAGCCTGCTCACCCCCATCTGGCTGCGCCTGCTCGGCGCGAAGATCGGCAAGAACGTCGAGGCGTCGACCGTGCTGATGCTGCCCAAGTTCACCGTGATCTCCGACGGCGCGTTCCTGGCCGACGACACCATGATCGGTAGCTACGAACTCGGTGGCGGCTGGCTGCGCATCGGCGAATCCAAGGTCGGCAAGCGCGCCTTCCTCGGCAATTCGGGGATGACCGCGCCCGGTCGGCGCGTGCCCAAGAACGGTCTGGTCGCGGTGCTCTCGGCCGCGCCGAACAAGGCCAAGGCAGGCTCGTCCTGGCTGGGCAGTCCGCCGGTGCGGCTTCGTCGCGCGACCGAATCCAGCGACACCTCGCGCACGTTCGATCCGCCACTGCGGCTCAAGCTGGCCCGTGCCTTCGTGGAGACCTGCCGGTTGATCCCGGTGATGGTGACCTTCGCCATCGGTCTCAGCGTGCTGCTCGTGCTCGCGTTGATCGCTCAGCACACCGATTACCTTGTCGCGGCTCTTGTCTCAGGTCTGGTACTGATGGCCGCGGGCGCTGTCGCCGGTGCCATCGCGGTGGCCGCCAAGTGGTTGATCGTCGGGCGGATTCGCGCGGTGGAGTACCCGTTGTGGAGCTCGTTCGTGTGGCGCAACGAGGTCTCCGACGCCTTCGTCGAGACCGTCGCGGCGCCGTGGTTCGCGCGGGCCGCCACGGGTACTCCCGTCATGAATCTGTGGCTTCGCGGACTCGGTGCCAAGATCGGCCGCGGGGTATGGTGCGAGTCCTACTGGCTACCGGAGGCGGACCTGGTGACACTCGGTGACGGCGCGACCGTGGAGCGCGGCTGCGTGGTGCAAACACACCTGTTCCACGACCGCATCATGTCCATGGACACCGTGACACTCGATGCGGGCGCCACCCTCGGCCCGCACTGCGTCGCCCTGCCCGCCGCCCACATCGGGGCGGGCGCCACCATCGGCCCGGCGTCGCTCGTCATGCGCGGCGACGTGGTTCCGCCGTCGACTCGCTGGTGGGGCAATCCCATCGCGCACTGGACCGATCCCGCCTCGACGCGGGAGTCGAGGCAGCGCGGAGCCGCCTGATGCGGAGCAAGTTCTACGAGGACCCCATCGACGCGTACCTGCCGCAGAACGGCAATCGCGGCTACCGCGTGTCCCGCTACGAGCTGGAACTGAGCTACCGACCCGCCAGCAACCGGCTCGCCGGGCGTGCGGTGATCATCGCGGTCACCACTGCGGTGCGGCCGTGGTTCACCCTCGACATGTCGCAGGCATTGATGGTGTCGAAGGTTCTCGTCAACGGATCGAAGGCGGTGAAATTCGTCCATCAGCAGGGCAAGCTCGCGCTCACGCCGCAGCAGAAGATCCCCGCCGGTGGCGTTCTCGAGATCACCGTCCACTACTCGGGCACCCCCAAGCCGGTGCGCGGCCCGTGGGGCGAGGTCGGCTGGGAAGAGCTCACCGAGGGCGCGCTGGTGGCGAGCCAGCCCAACGGCGCCGCGTCCTGGTTCCCGTGTGACGACCACCCGAGTTCCAAAGCCTCCTACCGGATTTCGATCACCACCGACAGCCCGTTCTACGCGCTGGCCAACGGCACCCTGGTCGGTAAGCAGGCCAAGGCCAGCCAGACCACCTGGGTGTACGAGATGGCCGAGCCGATGGCGAGCTATCTGGCGACGATCCAGATCGGCAACTACCGCAAGTACCGGGTCGGCGCCGTGGGTGAACCGGTACCGATGCACGCGGTCATCCCGCCGCGGTTGCGGGCGAGCTTCGAACACGACTTCGCGCGTCAGCCCGAGATGATGGCCTTGTTCACCGAGCGGTTCGGGCCGTACCCGTTCGACGACTACTCCGTGGTCGTCACCGACGACGAGCTCGACATCCCGATCGAGGCGCAGGGCATTTCGATCTTCGGTGCCAACCATTGCGATGGCAAGCGCGGCGCGGAACGTCTTGTCGCACACGAACTCGCGCATCAATGGTTCGGTAACAGCCTCACGCTGAAGCGGTGGCAGGACATCTGGCTGCACGAAGGTTTCGCCTGTTACGCGGAATGGATCTGGTCCGAAGCGTCCGGTGGACCGACCGCCGATCAGCTGGCGCGGGCGGCGCGCGCGAACCTGGCGCGTCAGCCGCAGGACATCATCGTCGGCGATCCCGGACCCAAGGACATGTTCGACGACCGGGTCTACAAGCGCGGGGCGCTCACCCTGCACGCGCTGCGGCTGGAACTACGCGACCATCTGTTCTTCGAGCTGATTCGCGAATGGACCGCGCGCTTCCTGCATTCCTCTATTACTACGGAGGAGTTCGTCGACCTGGCCGGTCATTACAGCGTGGCGCCGTTGCGTGGGTTGTTCGCGATCTGGCTCGGGACCAAGCCGCTGCCGCAACTACCGCCGCTGGGCGGGCAGGCGCATCAGAACACCAGATAGCGCTGGGCCAATTCCTCGATGAGCGGATCGTCGGCCTGCACCATCTCCAGCGCCTCGAGATCGTCGGCGACCGAGATGGTCCTGGCGTCGTCCTGCTCGGGGTCGGGTCCGTCCTGGGCGAGCTGACGCTGCAACTTCCGCCGGACTCTGTCTTTCAGTGAATCGCCCATATCTCCAGGGTGCCCGGTAATCAGCTCGCGAATCAGCGTCAGACGGGGGTGAGCCACGTTCCCCATGGCGTGTTGCGGAGCACGGTATAGAGGGCGAGCAGGCCGAAGAAAGACCACACGGTCACCGCGCTGAGCCCGGGCACGCGCCACCGTTGTCCGCGACGAGCGCGCAGGATCCAGTCGATGACGAAGACCGCGAAGGCCACGGTCAGGGGCAGGGCCAGCAGATTGCTGTGCAGCGAGTCGACGATGTTGCCGTCGGTGAGGTTGTGCATCGCGCGCATGCCGCCGCACCCGGGGCAGTACACCCCGAACAGCGCGTACACCGGGCACAGCCCGTAGGAACCCTCGATGTGGGGGTCACGGAAATGCAGCAGGGCCAGCGTGCCGACGCCTAGACCGGCGGCGAGCAGCGGTGGCGTCATCCGCTGCCAGGTCGAGCGCGCGGTACCCCGGTTCGGGTCCGCGCCGGAAAACTCGGCCGTGACGTGCGTTTTGTCCACTCCAATACGGTAGCGGCGGCCGTCCGCCGCCGCCAGCGCGACCGATGCCCGATCGTGCCCATCCGGTGTAATTTTTCGCTGATTTCAGGCGATTTCACAATGTCAGCACGCTCGGTGACCCAGTTCACAACAAGTGGGACACTGTGACCCGCTAACACTAGCTAGCACCCTGGCTTGCACTGTACGGTGGCCTACGACACAAAGGAGTGCCGACAATGCTTGCGAAGTCGATGATGACGCTCGCGGCAGCGCGATCCATGGTCTCTCACCTCGAGACCGGCGCACTGACCGCACAGTTCCGTGCCGGGCTGCGTACCCGCAGTTTCGCCACCGCGAAATTCAACGCCCCCACCGTCGAGCACCGGGTCGTCCCGGTGACCACCGCGGACGGCGCGCAGCTCCGGGTCCACGTCTACGGTCCCGATACCGCCCCCACCCTGGTCCTCATCCATGGCTGGGCCTGCAGTATCGAATACTGGAACCCGCAGATCACCGCCTTCGCCGGCGAGTACCGCGTGGTCAGCTACGACCAGCGCGGCCACGGCGCCTCCACCCTCGGCACCGCCGCCCCCAGCGAACACACCCTGGCCGACGACCTGTCCGCCGTCCTCGACGCGACGCTGCGCGAAGACGAGAAAGCGGTCCTGGCCGGGCACAGCATGGGCGGGCTCACCATTCAGGCCTGGGCCAAGCATCACCCCGAACAGGTCTCCCGACGCGCGTCCGCCGTGTTGCTCGCCAACACCGCCAATGCCGCGATCCGCTGGGAAACCGACATGCTGCCGCTGCTGAACAAGCAGCTCACCGTCGCGCAATACCCGGTCACACTGCTCGGCGCACCGGTACGGATGCCGCAGCCGGTCAGCGAGTCGCTGCTGTTCGCGCCGCTGCCGATCCCCGGCGGCTGGCTCACCCAGCAGGTTCTGCGCAGTCGCATTCTCACCCCCGAGGCCACTGCCGACGAGGTCGACTTCGCGATGGGCATCATCCGCTCCTGCCGCCCGATCGCGCGCGGGCGCCACGCTGCCGCGATGGCCGACATGGATCTGTCGGCGGGCACCGCCAACCTCACCGTCCCGACCACGGTGATCGCCGGCGCCAGGGACCGGCTGCTGCCACAGCGCCTGTCACGCCCGATCGTCGACACCCTGCGCCGCACCGGCCACCTGGCCGATTTCCACGTGCTGCCGCACGGCCACCTCAGCAATGTCGAAGACACCGACGCCTTCGACGCCGTTCTGCACCAGATCCTGCGCAGCTCCATGAACTCTCGGGCCACCCGCCGCAACGTCGCTGCCCGCTGACCCGAGCCAGTTCTCCTGAGACCGATCAACGGCGATCGGCTCAGGAGTAACCGCGAAGAAGGCCCCCGACCTCGTCGGGGGCCTTTCTCGTAGGTTCAAGGGAGCAGCGGACCCCAGTACAGTGCCCAGAGCACGAAACCTGTTCCACCGCAGACCAAGAGGACCCATCGGGTCCGTGCTCCGGCGCTCGCACCGGCGAGGGTGTGACGGGCGCGGGCGAGCACGAAACCGAGCGCGACCACCGCGCCGAAGGCGATCAGCTGCAATGCCAGCCAGGGCAGGGTTCGGCCGAACAGCAAGGGGCCGAACGAGGTTGCGCGGGTGGTGAGGATGTAGCCGAGCTGGACGATCGTGCCGAGGATGCCGATCACCGTCGTACACAACAACACTCGCGCCGGCAGCCGATCGGGCAGTCGCCAGGAGCGGACCGTTCCGGTGCACGCGTAGCCGCCCAGCGCCAGGATCATGCCGAACAGCAAGGTCAGCTGCACCGCGGTCGATTCCCACCATGCGGCGGGAGTCAGCGCCCGCACCGAATGCCCCTGTGCCGCAGGTTGATCCGTTGTCGGCGGTGTCGCGGAGCCGGGAAGCCCGTTGACCCAATCACCCATGAGCTCGCCATATCCCGGCGCCAAACCGGGAAGTTTGTCGAAGCCATCGGTGGTCGGTTGTCCGGCGTGCTGGGCGTTCGGGAGGGTGCGCAGCGTGTAGTTCGTCTTTCCGGCATGCTCGAAGGCGGTCTGGAAGCCGCGCAGACTGTCACCAGGTGGGGTCAGACGGTCCAGATCACCCCAGATCGCCAGGACCGGCTGGGTGATCCGCTCCAGCACCGGGATCGGGTCGTAGTCGGCCTGGGCGAACTGACCGGCCGCGACCAGCTGACGAATACCGTTGCGGGCCAGCACATCGACCATCGAACCGCGCACGCCCGCCGCACCGAACCGCGTCTCGTTCGCCCAGTTCTGTTGCGCGGCGGGTGCGGCCGAATTCGCGCCGATCGTGATCAAGAACGCCGCGTCGGCGGATCGCGACGCGGCGAGGGGCGCGACCCATCCGCCCTCCGACAGGCCCCACAGACCCACTCGCGCCGGGTCCACCTCGGGCCGATTCCGCAGTGCGGCAACGCCTGCCAGCGCGTCGTCGGCCAGGAGGGAGTAGTCACGGTGCGACGGCGTGTAATCCTCGGTGCGCTTGTCGTAGCGCAACGCGACGATGCCAGCGCGGGCGAACGCCTCGGCGACATGGTCGTAGTGCTCGCCGCTGCCGTCGCCCGATCCGTGGACGAGCACGACGCCCGGCCTGCCGGACGCGTCCGCCGGAGCATGCACGGTGCCCGCGGTGGTCGTGCCGTCCGAGCGGGTGACGGTGATGTCGACGGTGGTGGTGTTCTGCGCGTGCGCCGCCGGAAATCCGGTGACGACGGTGATCATGAAGGTGAGCAGGATGATTCGCCGGAAGAAAGAGAGCACGCCAAGTCCTAGTTTGCGGTGTTCGTGCGAGGTGCGGGGAAGGCGAGGAAGCGCGTCAGCACACGGCGGGCGCCCGGGCGATCCTGCGGGTGAGACTGCTGAAAACGCTTGAGCAGCGTCATGTAGTCCTCGAAGAATTCCTCGAGTTCGGCCGGCGTCGCGTAGATCGCGCCACGCGAGAAGGGCATCATGTCGGCCCACTCGCCCAGCTCGGCACGCTCGGCCTGGAAGCGCTGGAACATCTCGATGTCTTCGGCGATGTGCTGCGCGACAAGACCTTCCATCAACTCGCGGAGCTCCGGTGACTGCTCGCGATCCATCCGGTAGCGCAGGTCCTTCGGCGGCGAACGCCACCACCGTTCCTTGCCCTTGGCCAGTTCGGGCGCCTCTTCGATGAAGCCGTGTTCGGCGAGTTGGCGCAGGTGGTAACTGGTCGCGCCGGTGTTCTCGCCCAGCCGAGCGCCCAATGCTGTCGCGGTGGCCGGTCCGTTCTCGGCGAGCGCGCGCAGGATGCGCTGACGCAGGGGATGCGCGAGCGCGCGCAGCGCTGCGGGATCGGTGATCTCTCGGGGCGGTACCTCGTCGGCCATAGTTACAACGTACTCTTTGCACAAATATCTTTGCAAAGAAATTTATGCAACATGGAATCGCGGCCCTGGCTCCGGTGACGGAGGGTTCGACTTCGAGGTCAGGTTCCTGCCAGCGGACTACCAGGTGAGATCACGGTTCGGGAGCTGATGCTCGTCGAACCACGTCGCGACCATCTCAGCGGTGGCTGCGATGAGTTCACGGCGCTCGCTGCCATCGACATCGAGAGCCGAGGCGCGCAGCACCGCCGCGAATCCAGTGTTGACCACGACCGAGGCCATCACGTCGTATTTGTGGTCATCGCCTGGACCCAGGATCTGGATCACCAGCATCTTGATCATCAGCCGCAACCGCGGCTCGAACTCGGGAAGGCCGCTGCTGTAGAACTGCACGCCCGCGATCAGCGCCCGCAGCAGCCCGGCATTGGCGACCAATACGTCGGTGATGACACCGAAGATCGCGGTGAAAATCTCCTGGGTGGACAAGCCCCTGAGACTGAACATCGAGGTGGTGAACGCCGTTTCGATGTCAGTGAGCAGCCGGTCCAACAGCTCGTCGACCATTCGCGAGCGGTCGTTGAAATAGCGGTACACCGTACCGATACTGACTCCGGCCGCCACCGCGATCCGATTGGTCGAGGTCTCGGTGATCCCGCGCTCCCCGAACAACTTCGCGGCGGCGTCGAGGATCTGGTTCCGCGTCGCCTTGGCTCGATCCTGCGTGGGCTGGCGGCGACTACGAGGGGGCGGGGGCACGCTTCGATCCTTACCGTTCACAACACTGAACTGCTGCAGCACAGCGTAGACCGAAGAAGACCACCCGATCGGCACACATCCGGCCATGCCGCTATCGCGTTCAGCCCACGGCGTACAAGGACTGGTTCACCTACAGCAAGGGCGGGCACCGGAACTTTCCGATACCCGCCCTGCACTATTCAGTGGGTATGTAGAGAACGGTCGCCGGCCAGTACCCGCGCCGCTGAAACCTCCGCGTCTACGGGCGCTGGGGGTAGATGCCCTCGGTGGCGATGGCGTAGAGGAGGTTGTCGCCGAGCGTCTCACCGGCAGCCTTGAGATTCGGCAGGGCGAAGGTCGTCCTGCCGTCGCCACCGAACTTGTTGCCGATCAAGCTGAACAGCGCCTGGTGGTCGGAGACCTTCAGGATGTCCCCATTGCACGGGTACCAGCCCTGCGGTGTCCAGCCGTAAGTGAAGATCGAGATCTGACCGAGAATTGGATCCATGTGCTGAAAAGTCCTCTCATACAACGGATGTGAAGATCGGACGACCGCGTCTGTGCGGTCGCACATGTTTTACCGCAGCCCTCGGCCCGGTCACAAACTCCGCCGCCACACCCCCTTCGCAACCCGCTCCGCGCCGGGAACCTCGGCATGTTGTCGCCCGGGCAGACCACCGCTGTCGATATTCGAAGTCGTCTTCTGCGATGTAGGGAGTCCATTTCAGCCGAGGGGTCGATCAACGATCTGCAGCTGAGGTGACCGACTTCCCGGTCATCGCCGTGCACTATCCGGAACACGATCAGCGCGACGAAGGTCACCGAGGCAGAGCAGGTCAGAGCTGGTTTCAGCCACGACCCGATAGGTCGAATTCGGGGTTGCGTGGTGCGCGTGGTCGGCCGCTTGGCCCGCGCCGTGCACCACGTACGCGGTTCCTTGCCCGCCGGTCCCAGTTCGGCTGGCGGAGTCTGCTCACCCTTGTGCGGCGCAGCCCGCACCAGTGCCGCGGGTAACTCACCGTCCCCGAGGATGTTCGCACCTCGGGGAAATCTCGTGCCCAGGCACCCTCGTACGAAAGCGTTCATTAAGAATCCGACATTCCGCGCTGGCTACATTTCCCTCATCGAAGTCGGAAAAATCCGCTGCAGCAAGGCAATTCGCGCCGATAGGCGGATGCGCCATGAAGGGAATACCAGTGAAGAATCCACTTTCTGCCGGGGTAGTACGTGCGGGACGTAATCGGCCCGAGCGCTCGGCTCGACGACTCGTCGGCCTGCTCGGCCGGGGGGCCGTCGTAGCTGCCGCGGCCATGATGGTGTTCGCGCCTGCCAGCTCGGCCGGGGCCGGCATCACAATGCCCAACGGCCTGAATGAACGCGTGTGTCTGGATGCGCTGACCCGCGACGGGCGCACGCTCACCGGAGTCGTCCAGGTATGGGCCTGCAACAACGGAGCGCAGCAGCGGTGGATCCCCGGCCCCAACGGCAGTCTGCGCAACGCTCTCGATGAACGCCTGTGCCTGGACGCGCTGACCCGCGACGGGCGCACGCTCACCGGAGTCGTCCAGGTATGGGCTTGCAACGGCGGCGCGCAGCAGCGGTGGATCGCCGGGCCCAGCCACAGCCTGCGCAACGGCCTGAATGATCGCCTGTGCCTGGACGCGCTGACCACCAACGGCCATACGCTCACCGGGCGGGTCCAGGTGTGGTCCTGCAACAACGGAGCACAGCAGCAATGGTGACGTCGAGATGCGCGTGCGAGATCGGCTTCAACGGCGCGCAACGTGCCCGATCTCGACCGAACGGACACTGACCAGTCGATGCGCAGGCTGCGCGAGATACCAGGCGTCTGTTCCGTCCGCGACCCGGGACCGGTTGGTTCGGCTCGCATCTCGCGGCGCTCGAGAAGGCGCAGCGCGCCGAGTTCCTGGCGCTGGGTGCCGCGTGTCGGACGACCGCCCGATTGCCACGCACGCGGACGAATCGAAGGCGGCGGGGGCCGCTCTGAACCGGTGAGCCGCAGGACGGATTTCCCGCCGGTTGGCACACTGAAACGAGAGAGGCCCTCCCCGGCGAACCGGAAAGGGCCTCTGAGCTGGAGCCGCCTGGGGGAATCGAACCCCCGACCTTTTCATTACGAGCAAGCTAGAAACCGTGCTCGGCAGTGATCCGGGGTACCCCGCCTGTCCGTCCCTACGCAGGTAGACACCGGTTTCGATGCTCCCCCGTGCCCGGCCGTCATCGTGCGTTTGTGACCACATCGTGTGCACACTTATCCCCCATACGGGCCGGAGGACACGATGCTGTACATGGGTGGGGTGGCCCCAGGATCATCGTCGCTGACCTCGGGCCAGTGAACATCTCGCATCATTCCCGCCAGAAACTCCGTGGTCACTGTCCACCGATCACCCTTGGCGATCTCTTGAAACGCGTGGCACAACCGAGTAGCCCGAGGCAGCGAACCCAAGAAACTGTCATCGAGGCGAACCGTCTTAACTATCCAGCTGGCGGTCGCTCGATCCAGATGGGCAAGCAAGTCCTTGGCTGTGATCACCCACGCCCAGTGACAGAACCAGGGCTGCAATCGTAGAGGCAACGGCGACGACTTCACATGCGCAGTGAGCGCACCCCACGTCCGAGTATCACGGCAACACGCTTGGCACGTTCTGTCAGAGCAAGAGCCGATCGAACATGGCCGGTACTCCGGTGTGTGCACGGCGACGGGCTGAGCAAGAAAGAGATACATGACGGGGTACGGCAGGCGCGCGTAATCGCTGAGCTGGGTTCTTTTGATCTCGATGCGCCACGGAGCCTCCGGATCAAGCGACTCGTTGCTGCTCACAGCTTTGCACTCGAACACGCCGAAGCGAGCACGCTCGCCGTAGAGAACATGATCGGCCGAGCTGTCGAACTGCGCAGGTGACCAGATCAATGCGTACGGGTCGTGTCGAACGAGCTCAGCCGCGAGCAACGAGTCGATCGTTCGCTCCGGTATGAGCCTCTCGTGTGATCCCATCTGCCCCTCTCCCAGTGTCGAACCAATCATCCCGGTCGCGCCCCCGAAGATCACGGCTTCCTACAGATTCGGCAGACGGCGGCGTCCGGTCTCTTACGGTCCTCCCACCCCGATCGAAAGGACCCCGGACCATGACCACCAAGGCCACACCCACCGAATCGCTCACCACCAAGCAGGTTGCCGAAGCGCTGGGCACCGACGCGAAGACGCTGCGGGTGTTCCTCCGCGCCTCGAACGACTACACGGCGGTGGGGTCCGGCAAGCGATACGCGTTCTCCACCAAGGATGTTGGCACCATGAAGACCCGGTTCACGAAGTGGTCCAAGGAGCGCGAATCCGCCAAGGCCGAAGCGGCGAAGGTGTCCACACCCACCGAGTGACCACCACCCCGGTTCGACGGCCCCTGCATCTCCGGATGTGGGGCCGTTTTGCAGCCCGCACCGTGGTGACCTGACGGGATCGGCCCCCACCACCACATGCCCCGAAACGGTAAGAGCCGCCCAGGATTCGACCTAGGCGGCCCTGTTCGTGGGGTGTGGCGGGTCATCGGCCCCCGGATTGGTTGCGGGTCCGCTCCGCCGTTGTGACGCATCCTTGAACCTTCGTGCCGTACTCGTCTCCGGCGCTGGCGATCTTCCGGCCGTCCGGCAAGGTGGTCCGCTTGCGGGCATCGCTGGACAGCGCGTACACCGCAGCACCTCGAACGATCCACACGTCCGCGCTGGATACCTTCGTTGTCCCCTGCATGATGTTCGCGCCGACGTACACCACACCACCCAGAGCAGTGACCGCGAACGTATCGGCCAACGTGTCGGCGGGATTCGTGAACGCGGCTGAGATCGTCCCCACCGCATCGGCCGATGCCGGTTGGCATCCGGACGGGATCGGCGCGGAGGTGCGCACAGTGGTCGACTGAGGGGTCGGTGTCGTCACCACCACGGGCCGTGTCGTTGTCGGCGGCGGCGGTGTGGGGTCGGCGGTCGCAGCACAACCGGTCAATGCGATGGCGAAAGCAGCGAGCACGGGACGGCGGATCATGAGTTCCTTCTGACTGGACGCTGCGGCCATGCCGAGTGGTGCGGGTGAAGTCTGACCGGCGGAAGCACGAGCGTGGTTTCGGCTGGGGTGGTGAGGTATTCGACGCTGTGCCGACCGAGCGGGCGTGGTGTGGTGCGCCGACGACGACCGAGCAGGAAGCCCAGCGCGAACGACGCGAGAACCGCTGTTGCGAACAGGATTACGACCACAGCGACTCACAAGGTAGTGGCGGCATGTCGTCGCGGACCTCGTCATCAATCAACACTGGAACGCCGAGCCATTCCCCTACGTCTTTGGCGTAGAGGCCGGCCTGCTCCCTACCGGCGGTGTAGTTGAATACGAGCGACCCGAACTCGATACGCACATGGCACTGATCATCCGACACGCCAAGCCCTTTCGATTGGCTCTGAGCCGGGTGAACGACAGGTGTCAAGCTCACCCGGCCCATTGCGAATGACGGTATGAACCAGCCCGCGAAAATCTGAACAGGATTTCTCTAGATTTCTCGCTGGTACGATTTCTGTTGACCAGTTTCTGCTGGTGCCTGACCATCGATCGCATGGAAGAAATCGTGCGAAACGCACCACTGGAAGACACACCGTTGCGCCTAACGTTCCTGGGCAAGAACACACAGAACGGCGGAAGCCCAACGCTATTCGCCTCGAACCGAGGTACGTACATCATCCAGGGATGGCGGGTACAGGGACACGACGACCGCGTGGAGATCCCGCACCGGCTGCTTGCCCACACCCACCCCGGAACGTGCGTCGGCGCAGCGTTGGAGGACACCGGACGGGGCACGTTCCTCGTATCGGGTGATCCGGTGACCGACGTTGGAGCGTTGGCAGAAATGAACACCCCGGACCACGAGACCAGCATCGAGGTCCCTGTCGGACAGGAGATTTGGGTTCATGCACCTGCTGCAAGGTGAGGAGATCGACAACCTCCTCCGCTCCTGCGAACACAGCGCGTACCACCTCGAAGTACTCGATACGTACGAGACGCCCGAGGAGGCAGAACCCTTCAACAAGTTCTTGACGGGTGAGCCCGACGACTACGCATGGGGCACTGACTGGTGGAATCTGATTCGTGAGGTCACCAGCACCGGCCGTTCTGTGCGGCGTGCGCGCATCGTCACGGAGCCACACGTCGACTACACCCGCTGGGGGCTGGTCGTCGCGGAACAGAACATCGCCGTGGGCGAGGAGATCCGGTACCTCCCCCGGCACCAGATCGACCCGGCCGAACTGACCACCGACGATTTCTGGCTGATCGATGACCGGGCGCTCGCGTTCACCGTCTTCGAACCGTCAGGGCGCTACGCCGGTTGGGCCATCAGTCACGACCCGGTGATTGTCGATCACGCCCGTACGGTGTGGAACCGAGTGTGGGACACGGCCGTCCCCCACGCTGACTACGTCAAGGCGTGACCACCACCGCGAAAGAGGCCCGCGAGGCGTTTGGTGAGCGCCTGCGTAACCTCCGCAAGGATGCGGGGCTGACCGGTAGGCAACTCTCCGAGCTTGCCGGTTGGCCCCCTTCGAAGGTCTCGAAAATCGAGTACGGCAGGCAGGTGCCGACCGATGACGACGTACGCGTCTGGTGCATCCACACCCGCAGTGCGGACCAGGTGCCGGACCTCATCGCCAATCTGCGCAACGTCGAAACCGCGTACCTCGAATGGCGGCGGATGCGCCTGCCGCACAGGCAGAAACAGTCGATTGCGTCCGAGGCCAAAACGAACCTCATGCGGTGGTACGAACCCGTCCTCGTGCCGGGCCTGTTGCAGACGCCGCCCTACGCCGAGGCGATCCTCCGCACGGTGCTCGACTTCTGCGACGAACCCGAATCCGATATCGACGAGTCACTCGCTGCGCGCCTGGAACGGCAGCAGGTGTTGTACCGAGGCAATCATCGGTTCTATTTCATGCTCGCCGAGCAAGTCCTCCACACCCGTGTCGGCACCGCGGACTTGATGCTCGAACAGATGGACCGGTTGCTCACCGCGATGTCTCTGCCGCGTGTGGTCTTGGGCATCGTGCCGTCGGCGCACCGGTACACCACACCCACCAACAACTTCATCATGTTCGACACCCGCATGGTCCAGGTCGAGACCGTCACGGCCGAACTCACGATCACCCAACCCAGCGAAATCGCGTTGTACGACAAGGCATTCCACCGGCTCAAAGATCAAGCTGCTCACGGCAAGGATGCCCGCGCGATGATCGCTGCGGCCATGGACGCCCTGCGGACCGATTCCTGAGCCGCCTCAGCAGGCCGTGGGGCCATCGGGGGCATACCCGGCACCCATCGGCCCCGGCAGGCCACCCACGGCCCGAATAGCCGCTGCTATCGCGTGAACGTGCGGGATCACCGGGGCCGGATCAACCGGCGAAGGCCAGAAATCCCAGATGATCGTCCCGTATCCTCGATCAGTGCCGATACGCACCAACCTCTTTCAGACGGTCGTCGCAGTGATCCATCAGCACCTCGCCGATGGTGCATCGATCGAAGAACCTGCGATGCTGACGAACCGACTCACCGGCAAGAAGCGTGAAGTCGATGTGGTCTTACGTTCCAAGGCCGCCGGTCATGAGTTCGTGATCGGCATCGAGGCGACATCACGGCAGCGCGGCCCCGTGTCGGCACAATGGGTCGAGGGGATGATCGGCAAGCACAAGAACCTCCCGACCGACAAAGTCATCCTCGTGTCGGAGAGCGGCTTCACGGACCAAGCGCGGGACCTCGCGCTCAAGGAGTACATGGTCCCGATCTCGCCCGAGACTCTTGGTGACGGAGATCCGACGTTCCGGATCGTGAACGCCGTTCGATCCCTCTGGCCCAAGCAGGTCGACCTGACACCCGAGAGTGCTCGGGTATGGGTCGATCGTCCGGGCGAAGGCGTGAAGTGGTTCCGCGCCCCTCATAACTTGGATGTGTTGGCCGAGGACGATTCCCTGACTTCACTCGAAGCGGTCGCGGGTGCGGTCATCCAGGGCGGTTGGACTCAGATAATGGACCAGATCGACCTGGCGAACATCGCGGAGGATGTGGACGGAACGGCCGTCATCAGCGTCGGTCCTGCGTGGACGATCAAGGTAGACGGCGAAGAACAGTCGCTATATGCCCGCTACGGCAACACGTCGGAACGACACCGAATCGACGCCATCGAAATCACAGCCAAGGCAGTAATTCGCGTATCCGAGATCCCGCTACATCATCGACGGCTCACAGAGATCAACGTCAACTACGCCTACGGAGAGGGCTTGGTCGGGGGCACGCCAGCCCTGTTCGTTGCGACGGAGAGCGAAGACGGCGGGACGATGTCCATTCAGCTCAATCCGAAGTACATGCAGAAGCCGGGTTCGTAACGTACACAGGTCGATCGACGCTGACCACACCCTGCACATACCTAACCTGAGGTGGAGCAGGCCGGCCTGGATTTCATGCGGGATTAGGTAGCGTCTCTACTCTTCTGCCCGCGACGGCATCGCCACGGGCAGAGAGGTTATGCGGGTTCGGTCGCGGCAATGGCCTCGTTCAGGATGCGGTCGCGCATCTCAATACCGCGCTCGTGCTTGTCATCCCGTGGGAGAGAACCGATTTCCTCGCGGCGTTCGGGAGTGTGGAGGACGTGGACGGCGGGCTGTCCGTTGCGGGACGCGAAACCCTTCTGACCTTCCTCCACTGCCAGGGCGACGAAATCCGTGGCGGGGTTGAGGAACTGCTCCCGCCACCGGTCGGCGTCGTTCGGCACCGGGGTCTTGCCGACAGTGAGACCGAGCGACTGGCCCCGGTTCATGATGGCGGTCTGCTCCCGCCTGCGATCTTCGAGCAGGGTGAAGAGATACGCGACCGAAACCACGGCGTCGGCGTATGCCCCGCGCAAGTCCGTGAGGTCGGCCCCGGCCATGTGCTCCTCGTAGTCCGCCATGAACGCTTTCACGTCGGCGGCATGTTCGGCCTGGCGTTCCTTCTCCACACCCCGCCGAGCGGCATCGATCTGGAGCTGAGCGAATGATGCTTCCTTGCGGGCCTTTTCGAGCATCGTGGCCGTGACGGTTGTGTCTCCGTCGCGTACCCGCTCTTCGAGATCGATGACGGCCTGAGCGGCGTCCTGGGCAGCCCGTTCGGCGGTTGCGATTGTCATTCGGTCATTCCTTCCATGAGGGTCGACTCCCGCTCGACTGCGGGGAGATCAGCGCGGGGCCGCAGGGGCGGTGTCGGTTCACGCAGCACGACGGCGCTGGGAGGTGCAGCCGGGCGCGGGGGCCTGGTCGCTGCACGGACGATGCTCCGGGGGAACGGGGCCGATGCCTCGGGCTGCAATTCGTCGTTCATTTCGTTTCTTCCTTTCCGATCAGTTTGTCCAACTGACCCGCTTCCTGTGCCTTGACAATCTGTGCGGGCGACATGTCTTTCAAGTCGTCCTCGGTGAGTTGTTCCATGACCTTCCTTCCTATGCGTGACCTAACGAAAAGGTCCATTTGCCCATTACGTAGTAATCGTGAACGGGAAAGACTTAACTATTCTTGGCCCGAGCCCGACGCGCGGCCCGTCGTTTCTCGTTCCGCCGGACACGTTCCGCCCGGACCGTTTGGCAGGTGTCATCGTGGCGGACACGTTCAATTCGGTATCGCCCAGAATCGAGCAACGACACCACCACCTCCGGCGACGAGCAGTCGGCGCACAATTCCTCGTCGGAGACCGACGGGGTTGTGGAGTGCACATGATCGTTGTAATGGCTCATGTCACGCACATCCTCTTCAAGCCATTCGAAGAGAGCGATGTAGAATTCTTCGACCACCATTCGGGTCAAGCTGTATTTTTGTGCAGGCATTTTGCCATTCCTTCATTGCGGGCACTGGGCATAAAACGCGTATTCCATTCTATCGAAATAGGCCATCCTTTCTAATACCTAAAAGGCCCTTACATATCAATCGGATACGGCCCGGTCACGATGCCATTCCCGCCGCCGTTCCCGAAACCGTTCCTTGACTTGCCTCCCTTCTTCCTTTTTCCACGCTGCGACGGCGGTCGGATTCGCCAACTGGTCCGACCCTGGGCAATTGGAGTTGTCGCAGATCCATTCGATCACCCCGCCATGCTTCCCGTCGTCGTCAAGGCGCATCCCGATATACGGCATAGAGCAATCCGAGCAGATTTCCGTATGCTCCACCGACCACACCCCACCGAGCAGATCCCAATAGAATTCATAGTTCCGCGTGATCATTCCGGCATCGACACCGAGCACCACTAGCGCTGGATGTCCCGGCTCTATCCGGCTCATCCATTTACCAAGCCACCCGCTCGCATCCACATACTCTGCGTACCGGCCCAGCATCAGCGCGCGCGGACACTCCCATTCGTGCAGCCTTCGCGATACTTCCAACTCACGGCCGACGACCGGTGTCCGACCCGGATAGAAGACTCTGGGTGGCGCACACGCATCACACAGCATCGACTGCGGGATATTCACCACACCACCCAGTCGCCGTACATCTTGATAAGCGCGGGTGAGATCCGTATCCCCCTCGCTCCTCGGCGTATACATCGTCTCGCGGCCCTTGTCCGGCGCGAAGTTCCGACTAACCCATAATTTCAAAGACATGTCAATCCTTCCATTTCCACACCCCACGATCGGGAGCGTCTATTGCTACATGATTCGATTCCGCGCGGGGGGGGCGACACAATTACAATCAATGCGATCTATGGGGACCATCAATTAAATAGATAGAGAAAAAATGAGGTCGTGTGCGTAGATCCATTGATTGCATTGATCGCATACATGCCGCCCCACGTACGCGGGTGGGTGTGGTCAGGCTTCGGGGATGCGCCACATGAAGACGCCGCCCTTGCCGAACCCCTCACGGAACATTTCCGCCCCTATGCGCTTCCGGGCACGCCGCAACCGGTCCTCGGTGTATCCCCGAGCCTTACCCCGCTCGAATATCTCCGTGGCGGCCACTGGGCCATTGATGATCTGTTCTGTCAGCCACTGATCGACCGGGCTGCCGTTCCCCGCGGACTTGGACGCGATGCCGAGCAACTGCCGCCGGGTGACCTCGGCCTCTCCGTCCCACACCGCGACCGACGTACGGGTTTCGTCTCCATCGTCGGTCGGCACGAATCGGGCCTCGGTGTGGCCCTTCAGGACTGGCACATCACCTGGCGCGTTGTTGTTCTTGCCGTTGAAGAAGAAGAAACCGTTCTCGTCGTCGGGGTCCGCCATCAGACCCAACGTCGCACGTGCAACCTGCGACCACACCAGCGATCCGCTCAGCAGCATTCCCATGTCGCCCTCAGTGCGCTTGTTGAAGTGGGCGATGCCGAGGAATGCGCAATCCGCCTCTGCGGCTAAGCGGTTGATCGGTTCCAGCGCCTTCCGAAGGTCCCGCCCCTTGTCCACATCCACGACATCATCGAGCACAGACACGATGGGGTCGAAGATCACCAGACCGACCTCGTACTCACGGACGGCATCGGCGAACGCCTCGTTGTCGTTCGGCAACATGAGCTGTTCGTCCTCGGCTTCGAAAAACAGAATCCGGTCCAGGTCCGCACCTGCCGCATGAAGACGGGGAACGATCGTGGTGTCCCACGCATCCTCTGTTGCACAGACGATTACGTTCTTCGGCTGTCCGTCGTAGTAGCCATCGGACAATCTGCCATGCGTAACGTCTGCCGCGATCCCGTACGCGACCGAGGACTTGCCCGTTCCCTCTCGGCCGCCCAGCAGCGACAGCGCCCCGAGCGGAATCCGATCCTGCCAGAGCCAGAACAGCTTCTTGATCTTCACGCTTGACGCCCTTCGAATCGTGAGCCCACCACTCGGCCGGTTCATGTCTGTGGATTTCCGCCGCTTCTTCGTTTGGGCTGAGGGCTCAGGCCGGCCTGTCCCCTCCACGTAGGCCTTGTGAATCTGTTTGGTGATCGATGCCTCGGTCCATTTCGCGGGCAGATCCTCACCATCAAGGGTGTGCGCCAAAGCTTGTTTCTTGGACACACCGTGTTCGGCGCACTCCCGCCAGAATTTCCACCACTTGTCGCTCCGGTCGTCGTATTCGGCGACCAACACCCGCCGCACAGCCGCTGGTAGAGCCCGCTGTTTGGCCGTTTCACGGGCTATCGGGGCGGTATCGGCATCATTCCGCCGCGTGGCACGCCCAGGCGCCGTACGGCCCGTGTAGCCGATCGCCTTTTTGAATTCGTCTAGGCCCCAAGCACCTTCGCCGACATCGCGAATCCTGACCGGGCGGCCCTCCGGTCCATGAACGGGCTTGTAACTCCTCATGTATGGGAGCCGGAGCCAGGAGTGCCGGTCCTGTTTGGCATCCGCGCCGACCGCGCGAGTGAGCGTGGTGTTCATCTCCTGCCAGGTATCCGGGTCCATGGCGTCTTCGATGATGAACCAGACGTGTTGGTTCCCCGGTGAGCCCGAATTGATGATCAGGCATCCCTTGCGCTGCAACCGTTTCAGCAGATCCCAGTCCGGGTTCTTGTCCGCATCGATGTCCACCCACAGCACGTGTTGCTCCGGGGCGGGTGTGGCCGTTCGACCGCTGAGCGTCGGGCCGACCTCCGACCACACCCCACCGTTGAAGAACGAACTGTGTCCACCTGCTTGCGCTTTGGTCGCGTCGGCGTACAACCGTTCATGCCCCTCGCGAGTGTTGGGGTACTCGCGGATCGCACCGGGCGTCTTGCCGAACGACGCGACCAGCAACCCATCTGCGCGGAACATTCGCCCGAAGTGGGAGGCCATGATCGACGCGTCTCGGTTGTCGATCGTGCGGCGCATCGCCACGGTTGTTTCGCTCATTTCTGTTGTCCTGTCTCGTGTTTCGCGGCACATGCGGCGCGATCCTCTGGAGTCGCGGGGCGGATGTAATCGGCGGGTGAGGACTTCTCCTGATTGCCCCGCTGAGGGATTGGCGTCCCCTTCCGCTTCCGACGCCGGTTGCACATGCGCACCGCGTAGGCGGTCATCGGGTGGCGGCATCGGGGGTGCTGGTCGGCCTGCTCCGGCACCGGTCGCCGACGACGCTCGCATTGCTTGACGTACCGCAAGGTTTTGCGGTGAAGGCAGTCCCGGTGCTCGGGGTACTTCTCCGGTGCGTCCAGATCCACCGCGTAAGGCGGGGCGTACCGGCAGCCCTCCTCGTGCCAGATCGTTTGGTCGTTGGGCGGGTCGTTGGGGTTGATCCGTTGCCCGCACAACTGACACACCCCATCGGGCGGGAGCGGCGGGATCATGACGCCACACCCCACCGCCGCAGTACCGCGATGATGTCGGCACCGAGCATCGGCCGTCCGTCGACTCGGTATCCCTTGTCCGGATCGATGACCTTGCCCGTGCCCGGATGGACCACGGAGCGCGGTTTCACAACGGGTGAAATCCGGCCGTCGCTGCTGCCGGTAGCGGGCGGTGTGGTCACGTCATGTGCAGACGGTTCGATGCCCAGATACCGCAGCACGTCCGCCGTCGCGACCTTGTATCGTCCGCCGATCTTGCGTACCTGCACGGGGAACTCATCGCCCATTCGCAACGTGTATGCGTGTTGACGGGACAACCCGAGCGCACGCCCCGCTGTCTCGATCCCGATCGCAGCGGGCAATGCCCGAATCTCCTCGATGGTCATTTGACCGGCCATTTTCCATCTCCCAGCTCGTTGTCATGAACACGATTTACGTATGTTCGATGCCAACGGTAACCGGGAGTCATGAATACGTGCAACTATTCTTCATATACGGTATTGTCTGTTGCATGACAACCAAAGACCCAGGTCAAGTGGTAGGACTGAACTTGAAACGTGTCCGGGTGAAGGCAGGCGAGAGCCAGTCGGAGTGCGCTCAACGCGTGTCGGCGTTCGGCCTCAACTGGGCACAGAGTCATGTCTCCGCGTATGAGAGTGGCAAGAAAGCATCCGCCCCAATCGAAGAGTTGTTGATCCTGTCCCGCATCTACGGCGTCCAGCTCCACGAGTGGTTCGAGGGCGAGGGCGAAGTCGCATTGACCAAGAGCTTCGCAATCGGTCGCGACGAGATGCGAGATGCGTTGCAAGGGAAGGGAAAGCGTCTCAAGTCACGGCCTGTCGACTTCACCAACGACGTACGGCTCCCCGCCGACGAGAGCATTGCCACTCGCCTCGACATCGAGCGCGATGAGGCAATTCGGATCGCACGGAAACTGTGGGGCCACACCGCGACCGAGGAACGCGACAAGCGGCTGGCTCACCACGGCACCAAAGACCCAGCTGCCATGCGGAACCTTCGTGGCGGCATGACCAAGCGCCTCGCCAACGAGATCAAGTTGCACATGGAGGAGGGTGCCGACAGCTAAACCGGCTCTGCCACAACTGCATAACTGACAACGGACGAGCCGACAGCTCGGCCCGTTGATCAACTACACCCTCATACCCAATGCGCCCCGGCAACGGGGCCATTGTCATTTCTAGGCGAAGGAACTCTGATGGCACAAGGTTCGGTCTACCGGCGGTGCGGGTGCACGACCGTGGACGACAACGGCAAGCGCGTGCAACTCGGCCCCAAATGCCCGAAGCTCAAGCGCCTCAACGGCGCATGGGCCGACCACGGCACGTGGGGCTTCACGATCGGCGTCGTCGGCATGGGTGGGGTACGCAGCCAAGTCCGGCGAGCGGGGTTCGACACCAAGAACGAGGCCGTTGCCGCGATGGATGAAGTGAAGGCCCTTGCCGCGAAAGGCGTTGTGGTCAACGAGAAGATGACCGTGGGCCAGTACCTCGCGGAGTGGATCGACGGCAAGGACGACATCAAGGCGAACACCCATGCCAACTACAAGCGGTACATCGAGAAGGTGTTCGTGCCCCACCTCGGACACATCCGGTTGCGTGACCTCCGGCCCGCCCAGGTCAAGGCGATGTTCGATGCCCACACCCGCCTTGCACCGTCGTCGGCACAACGTATGCGCGCCGTGCTCCGTTCGGCGCTCTCAGACGCTCTCAGGGCCGGTCTTGTGACGGTCAACGCGGCGGCGTTGGTGAAATTGGCCGGTGGCCGGTCACCCCGTGCGCTGGTGTGGACGAAAGCCCGAGAGACGACGTGGCGGTGGGAGGTTGCCGCGCTGGTGGAGAACGGCATGACCGTGGCCCGCGCCCGCCGGTCCGCTCCCCGCCCGTCGTCCTCGATGGTGTGGACCCCGGCGCATCTCGGGGCATTCCTCGATTCGGTGACCGATCATCCGCTGTACGGGTTGTTCTGGATCGCGTCGCACTGCGGGCTGCGTCGGGGCGAGGTGTGCGGGTTGAAGTGGTCCGATCTGGACGACGGAGCGATCACGGTCGAACGCCAACTCGTATGCACGCCAGACGGAATCATCGAAGACACTCCGAAATCCGATGCGTCCGGCCGGTGTGTGTCGGTCGGCAAGGCGGGTGTTCAACTGCTCACCGCGCACCGGTCGGCCCAACGTGCCGAACTGCTGTCGTGGGGTGTGGGCAAGGGATCGGGGTACATGTTCACCACACCCGACGGACAGACGCTCGACCCGCACCGGGTGTCCAAGGAATTCAAGCGGTTGGTTGCCGCTGCGGATCTGCCCCCGATCCGGTTCCACGACCTCCGGCACACGGCCGCATCGCTCATGCTCGCGTCGGGGTCGGACATGAAAATGGTGTCGGAAGTGCTCGGACACTCGGACCTCGCGATCACCGGCAACATCTACGCCAGCGTGTACGACGACGCAAAGGACGCAGCGGTGGAAGCGGTGTCAGCCCTGGTCCCTCGCAAAGCGGTATGACATATCTGCACACAATGTGACCACATGACCGATCTGTGCGATGCACACAAAGAAGCCCCCGACGTGAATCACCACGTCAGGGGCCTTTTTGTTGAGCCGCCTGCGAGAATCGAACTCGCGACCTTTTCATTACGAGTGAAGCGCTCTACCGACTGAGCTAAGGCGGCGTGCCATTTCGGCGACGCGAGTCTATCGCGGGAAGGGGTAGAACGCGAAAACGGGTGGTCAGGTGGTGCGGGCGGTGATGAGGGTGGCGGTCATGGCGGCGATGGCGAAGCGAGGTTTCACGTTGAGGTCGAGGGCTTCGCGGCAGGCCAGGACGGCGTCGATGCTGCGGAGCAGGCCTTCGGGGCGGACGTTGGTGGCGAGGTCGGTGATCTCGTCGGCCATGTCGGGGTGGGTGAGGGTGATGGGGGTGCCGCGGCCGGCGAATCGCATGGCCAGGGCGTCGCGGTACATGCCGGCGATGTCGATGAGGGCGCGATCGAGTGCGTCGCGGCCGGTGCGGGTGGCGCGGGACTTCTGGCGGCGTTCGAGGTCTTTGAGAACGCCCGCCGAACCGCGGGTGGCCGACGCCGAGCCCTTGCCGGTGCCGCCCGCGCCGAGAGCGGTGGCGAGTTCGTCGCGTTCGCGGTCGTCGCGATCGGCGCTCATCAGTTTGGCTTCGTCGTCGGCTGACTTCACCAGTTCGTCGGCGGCGGCGTAGGCGGCGCCGGGGCGCTCGGTCGCGGTGACCAGAGCGAGGGCACGCTTGCGTCGCTGGCGAGAGTCCTCGTCGGTGGCGAGGCGGCGGGCTCGACCGACATGGCCGCCGCTGATCGAAGCAGCCCAGTCGGCGGCCTTCGCGTCGAGTCGGTCGCGCTCGCGCAGGACCTGGGCGATCGCGGGAACGGTCGGTGTCACGAGGTGAACGTGCCTGCACCGCGAGCGCAGGGTGACGGAGATGTCCTCGGGGTCGACGGTGGGAGCACACAGCAGGAACACAGTGCGGTCCGGCGGTTCCTCGACCACCTTGAGCAGCGCGTTGGCGGCCCCCTCGGTGAGGCGGTCGGCATCTTCGACAACCACGACCTGCCAGCGACCGGTGCTCGGGCGACGTGCCGCGATCTGCACGATGGCCCGCATCTCCTTGGTGCTGATGCTCAGTCCCTCGGGGATGATGCGCCGCACGTCACCGTGGGTACCGGCCATCGTGGTGGTGCAGGCATGGCACTGCCCGCACCCGACGGTCTCGGGATCGGTGCATTGCAGCGCCGCCGCGAAACACAGCGCCGCGACAGACCTCCCCGAACCGGGAGGCCCGGTGAACAACCACGAATGCGTCATCGCCCCGGTGACCACACCGGCCCGCGCCGCCTTCGCGGCAGCGGCCAGCTCGGTCTCGACCACGTCCTGGCCGACCAGTCGATCGAAGACACCTGCCACGCGCTACACCCTAGCCGCGGGGTCCGACAGGATTCACCGAGGCCGGGCGGGCGCACGGGCGAGCGATCAAGCCTCTTCTGCCCCAGCGGATTTCGCGGCGGCCTTCTTGGCCGGAGCCTTCTTCGCTGCCGTCTTCTTCGCGGTGGACTTCTTCGCCGCGGTCTTGGTCGCCGTCTTCGTCGCCGTCGACTTCACCGCCGCCTTCTTCGCGGGCGCCTTCTTGGCCGCCTTCTTCGCGGTCGTCTTCTTCGCCGCCTTCTTCACCGGCCCACGCGCCCGGCGATCGGCCAGCAGTTCGGACGCGCGTTCGTCGGTGATCGACTCGACCTCGTCGCCCTTGCGCAGGCTCGCGTTGGTCTCGCCGTCGGTGACGTACGGGCCGAAACGACCGTCCTTGATCACCATCGGCTTGTCGGTCGCCGAGTCCTTGCCCAGCTCACGCAGCGGTGCCGCAGCCGCGGCCTGACGCCCGCGACGCTTGGGCTCGGCGTAGAGCTTCAGCGCCTCCTCGAGGGTGACCGAGAACAACTGATCCTCGGTCGCCAGCGAACGGGAATCCGTGCCCTTCTTCAGGTACGGGCCGTAGCGGCCGTTCTGCGCGGTGATCTCCTCACCCGAGGTGGGATCGTTGCCGACCACGCGGGGCAGCGAGAGCAACATCAGCGCGTCGTCGAGGGTGATCTCGGCCAGGTCCATCGACTTGAACAGCGAACCGGTGCGCGGCTTGACCTCCGCGGCCTTCTTGGTCTTCTTCGCGGGCGCCGCGTCCGGTTCGGGTGCGGGCGGTTCCGGCAGCACCTCGGTGACGTACGGGCCGAAACGTCCTTCCTTGGCGACGATTTCGTTCCCCGACACCGGGTCGACGCCGAGCGAGCGCCCCTCCTGCGGCGTCGAGAACAGCTTCTCGGCGACCTCGGGCGTCAGCTCGTCGGGCGGCAGATCGTCGGGCAGGTTCGCCCGCTGCGAGATCCGATCCCCTTCGGGGTCATCGGGATTGATGATCATCCGCTCCAGGTACGGACCGAAGCGGCCGACGCGGACCACGACATCGCGGCCCTCTTCGTCGACGAACATCTTGATCGAGTTCACTTCGCGCGCGTCGATGTCGTCGAGCTGCACGGAGACCATCTTCTTGAGGCCACCGGACCGCGCGACCGAACCCTCGGCGCCGGATTCGCCACCGAAGTAGAAGCTGGACAACCAGTTTCCGCGTTGCTCGCGTCCACCGGCGATGGCGTCGAGATCGTCCTCCATCGCGGCGGTGAAGTCGAAGTCGACGAGTCGACCGAAGTAGGCCTCGAGCAGGCCGACCACCGCGAACGCCACCCACGCCGGGGCCAACGCGCTGCCGCGCTTGTAGACGTACCCGCGATCGAGGATCGTCTTGATGATCGAGGAGTAGGTCGACGGGCGGCCGATGCCGAGGTCTTCCAGCGTCTTGATCAGCGAGGCTTCGGTGTAGCGGGCGGGCGGGTTGGTGCTGTGGCCGTCGGGAGTGAGCTCGACGGCCGTGACGCTCTGGCCCTCTTCCAGTGCGGGCAAACGGGATTCGGCGTCGTCGGACTGGCCGCCCGCCTCCTCGTCCACGCTCTCGACGTAGGCCTTGAGGAACCCGGCGAAGGTGATGGTGCGACCCGAGGACGAGAACACACACTCCTCGCCGGTCCGCGCGGTGCCGGTGATGCGCAGGGTCAGCGTGGTGCCGCGCGCGTCGACCATCTGCGAGGCGACCGTGCGCTGCCAGATCATCTCGTAGAGCTTGAACTCGTCGTTGTCGACCTTCGAGGCCAGCTGACCGGGCGTCATGAAGGTGTCACCCGAGGGACGGATCGCCTCGTGTGCCTCCTGCGCGTTCTTGACCTTGCGGGTGTACTGGCGTGGCGACGGCGAGACGTACTCCGCGCCGTAGAGCTGGGTCGCCTGCGAGCGAGCCGCCGCGATCGCCGACTCCGACAGCGTCGTGGAGTCGGTACGCATGTAGGTGATGTAGCCGTTTTCGTACAACCGCTGCGCGACCCGCATCGTGCGCTCGGAGGTGAACCGCAGCTTGCGGCCCGCTTCCTGCTGCAACGTGGAAGTCATGAACGGCGGGTACGGCTTGCGCGTGTACGGCTTGGCCTCGGCCGAGCTGACCTCGAGCGCGGCGCCGTCGAGCGCCTCGGCCAGCCTGCGGGCATAGGCCTCGTCGAGCACGACGACACCGGTGGCCGACTTGAGCTGACCGTCGGAACCGAAGTCACGACCGGAGGCGACACGGTCGCCGGAGACCTGCACCAGCCGCGCGCCGAACGTGCGCGGGTTGGTCGAATCAGACTTCTCGTCGGGACCCGCGTCGAGCTTGGCGGCGATGTCCCAGTACCCGGCGGAGCGGAACGCGATGCGCTCGCGCTCACGCTGCACGATCACCCGGGTGGCGACGGACTGCACGCGACCGGCGGACAGCCGCGGCATGACCTTCTTCCACAGCACCGGGGAGACCTCGTAGCCGTAGAGGCGGTCCAGAATGCGACGGGTTTCCTGGGCGTCGACCAAATCGTTGTCGAGCTCGCGCGTGTCGGCGGCGGCCGCGAGGATGGCGGGCTCGGTGATCTCGTGGAAGACCATCCGGCGAACCGGGACCTTCGGCTTGAGCGTTTCGAGCAGGTGCCAGGCGATGGCCTCGCCCTCGCGGTCGGGGTCGGTGGCGAGGTAGAGCTCGTCGGCGTCGGCCAGCAAGCTCTTGAGCTCGGCGACCTTGGCCTTCTTATCCGGGTTCACCACATAGATCGGCTCGAAGTCGTGATCGACGTCGACACCGAGGCGGGCCCACGCTTGCCCCTTGTATTTGGCGGGCACGTCGGCGGCACCGCGCGGCAAGTCGCGGATATGGCCCACCGAGGCCTCGACCGTGTAGTTGCGACCCAGGTAGGGCGCGATCTTGCGGGCCTTGGTCGGCGACTCGACGATCACGAGACGACGCAGGGGTCGGCCCTGGTCGGCTGAACTGCGGTCTCGTGTTGCCACCGGCGAACACCTTCCTTCTAGATCCGCGCGTCGGGAGGTCCGCTCGGTGCGCGGCTGGGGCAGACGGCGACGTTCGGACATCACCACCAGTGACGTTTATACCCTGCGCACTTGGGGTAGAGGCATTTGCGGCGTTTCACGACGCGGGCGCTGTCCTGGGCGATGGTACCCGGAAATGACTCGTCCCCCTCCTCCGCATGCGGAGGAGGGGGACGAGGCGTTGTTGTGTTCCGCAGCTCAGGAGAGCGCGCGAACGCCGGTGGCCTGCGGGCCCTTGGTGCCCTGGCCTACCTCGAACTCGACCTTCTGGTTTTCCTCGAGGGTACGGAAGCCCGTGCCCTGGATCTCCGAGTAGTGGACGAAGACGTCAGCGGAGCCGTCCTCGGGCGCGATGAAGCCGAACCCCTTCTCCGCGTTGAACCACTTCACAGTTCCCTGTGCCATTCTGTTTCCTTCTCTTTCTACCGGAAACGGCGGACAACTGGGTTCGTCCACCGGGCCCGTTCCGACCGCTGTACTGTTGGTCCCCCTGCAAGGAAATCCTGAGCACGGCGTTCGCAACAACGATCCTGCTGATGGTTTGGACCTTGGATCCGTCCCTCGAACACAGAAGCTTGCGACCGAGACCCAGTGAACCATGTCTCTGCGCAATTCGACAGTCGAGTTACCGACTATTTGCAAAATTCATGATCTTGCGAATGTGCAGGTAAGGGACAGATTGGGTGTATCCGTACTTTCGGTCTGTTTGCTTCTTGATAACCGAGTGAGCTTCCAGCAAACATGCTGTGACCCAGATCGCTACTGGGTTACGAAATCCCAGGTAGTGGTTGTCGCACACACACGTTTCACACTTCGCGTGTCGCGTGAGAGAAGGACTGGATGAATCCGACAGACCGGACCGAGGTCCGAGAGCACGATACGGGCGAGAGCTATGGGCGATCGTTGCTCAATCGTGTCCTGACCGAGGCGGCTGCCGGCGGCAACCCGTTGACCCACATCGCCGAGCTGCCCGCACGGCGCGCACACACCACCGCGTGGCCGGAATGGGTGCCATCGGAGCTGGTCACAGCCCTGGACGCGCAGGAGATCACGCTGCCGTGGGAACACCAGACCCGCACGGCCGATCTCGCGGCGACCGGAAACCACGTCGTGGTGAGCACGGGAACCGCGTCCGGGAAATCGCTCGGTTACCAGTTACCGGTGCTCACCGCGCTGCACGACGACCCCCGCGCCACCGCGCTGTACCTCTCCCCCACCAAGGCGCTCGGCGCCGATCAACTCCGCGCCGTCGGCAGCCTGATCCATGACAATCCGCTGCGAGAGGCGCATCCGGCGAGCTATGACGGCGACACTCCCGCCGAGGTCAGACAGTGGGTGCGGGCCAACGCCCGCTGGATCTTCACCAATCCCGACATGCTGCACGTCGGGATTCTCCGTTCGCATCAGCGCTGGGCACGGGTGCTGCGCAACCTGCGGTATGTGGTGGTCGACGAATGCCACGCATATAGAGGAGTGTTCGGTTCGCACGTCGCGCTGGTGTTGCGAAGGCTGCGTCGGCTCGCCCGGTTCTACGGCGCCGACCCGGTGTTCATCCTGTGCTCGGCGACCAGTGCCGATCCGGCCGCGTCGGCGAGCAGGCTGATCGGGGCGCCGGTGGCCGCTGTCACCGAGGACGGGTCGCCGCGCGGCGCCCGGACCGTCGCCCTGTGGGAACCGCCGTTGAGCGCGATGCGCGCCGGTGAGAACGGAGCACCGGTGCGGCGCACCGCGACCAGCGAGGCGGCCAAGATCATGGCGGCGCTGGTGGCCGAGGGCGCCAGGACACTGACCTTCGTTCGCTCGCGGCGCGGTGCCGAACTGATCGCGCTCGATGCCCGTCGCGTCCTCGCGGAAACCGCCCCCGAGCTGCAGGAACGGGTTGCCGCCTACCGGGCGGGCTATCTGGCCGAGGACCGGCGGGAGCTCGAGCAGTCGCTGTCGCAGGGGACATTGCTCGGCGCGGCGAGTACCAACGCACTCGAACTAGGCGTCGACATCGCGGGCCTCGACGCCGTGGTCATCGCCGGTTTTCCCGGAACGGTCGCCTCGTTCTGGCAGCAGGCCGGGCGGGCGGGCAGACGGACGCAGGGTTCGCTGGTGGTGCTCGTGGCTACCGACGACCCGCTGGACACCTACCTGGTACACCACCCGCGAGCGCTGCTCGACCGGCCGATCGAGGCCACCATCACCGACCCGTACAACCCTTACATCCTCGGCCCCCAACTGCTGTGCGCCGCGATGGAGCTGCCGCTCACCGACGAAGAGGCGAGCGAGTTCAGAGCCGACGAAGTACTCGCCGACCTCGCCGATCAGGGCCTGATCCGGCGCAGGCCGGGCACCCGCGGCGCGGGTGCGCGCTGGCACATCACCGCGCACACCCACCCGCACGACGACGTGGATGTGCGCGGTGGGCTCGGCTCGCCGGTCGCGATCGTCGACGCCGAGACCGGACGCCTGCTCGGCACCGCCGACGCAGGCCGGGCACCCGCCACGCTGCACACGGGGGCTGTCCATCTGCATCAGGGCGAGACCTATCTGGTCGACGAACTGGACCTCGAGGGTGGTGTCGCGTTCGTCAACGAGGTGGATCCCGGCTTCACCACCAGTTCCCGGCAGATCACCTCGATCACCGTTCAGGGGGTGATCGAGGAGCGCGTGCTCGGCGCGGTCACGGCTGCATCCGCGCAGGTGGCGGTGACAAACCAGGTCGTCGGCTACCTGCGGACCCTGGTGACCGGCGAGGTGCTCGACCAGGTGGAGCTCGATCTGCCCGCGCACACCCTGCACACCAAGGCCGTCCTGTATACCGTCACGCCCCGGCTGCTCGCCGCCGCGGACATCTCCGACGAACAGCTTCCCGGCGCGTTGCACGCCGCCGAGCACGCCGCCATCGGCATGTTGCCGCTGGTCGCGGGCTGCGACCGGTGGGACATCGGCGGTGTCTCCATCGCCGAACATCCCGATACCGGCGCGCCGACGGTGTTCGTCTACGACGGTCAGCCCGGCGGCGCCGGGTTCGCCGAGCGCGGATTCGCCCAGCTCACGGACTGGTTGTCCGCCACGCTGAGCGTGATCCACAGCTGCGCGTGCCAGGACGGCTGCCCCTCGTGCGTGCAATCGCCCAAGTGCGGAAACGGCAACAACCCCCTGGACAAGGACGCCGCCGCGCGCTTGCTGACCGCCGTTCTCGGCGAGCTGCGGGCTCATCGGGAGCTACCTGCGGATTCATGATGTCCGCACGCTCGCGGCGTGACCGGCGAGACATCGCACTCGAAGAATGTTGGTCACTCGTCCGAATTACTGCTGACCAGCAGCGATATGTCAGCCGACGCCCCATGTCCGAATAAAAAGGACCACTCTTCTATTAACTGGCACATAGCCAACTGGAGCCACGGGCGCGATTACATCGTTTTTTTCATTTTTTTCTCGCCCAGATCAAAGAATGCGCATGAAATAGCGCATAAGCACTTCCGGTTAATTCGAATTGGTTCGGCGCGGAACAACCACCGGCCAGTGATAACACTTGCGCGTCACTCATTCTCTTCCACCGGACCCGCCCGTGCCGAAGCCTGCACAGTGCGCATACCGAACACTCCCGCTGACACATTCGCCTCGACATCTACAACAACATCCCACTGCGCGACCGAGCACCGCCGTACTCGAACCCCCATCCGCCGGGCGATCTCCCCGGCCTCCCCACATGCCGCCTCCGCGCTCTCCGCCAAGAGACCCGCCGCGGCCAGCGCGCCCAGATCCGCGGCCCCCTGCGCCCGATGCCGAGCCACCACCGCTACACCCACCTGGCCCACCAGCAACGTCAGGCAGATCAACCCCGCCAACGCCACACACACGAACGCCGTTGCCCCGCCTCCATCCGCCGTGAACCACGACGACCTACGATCCTTCGACCCGCACGGTTTCACTTCTCGAGCCGTTCCCTCCGCCGGCACCTGCGCATCGCTGTCACGGATCCACTCCCGGCTCGGTGGCGGCCACCGCTTCGGCGCGAAGGCGCAGGCCGGGCAGGAGTGGGGTGTTCGCGGCGACGGTGGCGACCACCCGATCGCCTTCGGTGCGGAGTTCGACGGTCGCGCCCGATGGGGCGACAGATCGTCCCGCGGTGATCGCGCGCGAGGTGTCACCCCGGGCAGCGAGGCGGGCGGTCTCGCGGGCAGCGTCGGTGCAGCGGACCTGGGTGGATCCTGCGAGCAGTGCGCCGACACACAGGGCTACGGCGCACACCAGGGCCGCGAGTGCGATGGCGGCCTCGACCGTCACCGCACCCGCGTCGGCCACGAGAGTGCCGGTGTCGCGGCGGTTTACACGCTCGTGTTGAGTGCCTTGTCGATGATGCCGGTCAGCGCGTTGACAATGCTGTCCCCGGTGACGACCCCGTAGAGCACGGCTCCGAAGGCCGCCGCGGCGATAGTGCCGATCGCGTACTCCGCCGTGGACATGCCGTCGTCCTCGAGCAGCAGACGCGTGATTCGAGTGCGGGCCCCCAGGTATACCGCGTGCGCGAACGTCATCGTGATCCCCTCTCTGGTTGCACCGCGCGGCTGATCCGCGCGGTGAAGTTTCGGTGGCCCCGTCGCAACCGGTCACAGCAGCCCACCGCCGCCGAGCACGCGGTCGGCGAGGCCGATAACGACCGGCACGATGCCGAGGCAGACGAAAGCGGGCAGGAAGCACAGGCCGAGCGGGCCACCGATCAGCACGCCGGCACGTTCGGCACGCGCGACGGCAGCGTCCTCCACGGCTTCGCGGCGTTGCGTGGCGAGTTCGCCGACTGCCGCGGCCAGCGAGGCGCCGGAACGCGCCGAACGACGCGCCATCCTGGCCAGCGACTCCACGTCATCGGCGCCCGCCGACCCCACCGCATCCGCCGCCGCCCGTTCCCATGCCGTCGCCGCGTCGGCGCCCAGCGCGAGAAGGTCTGCGGCCCTGAGCAATGCCGCCCGAAGAACCGGCGGCGCTGTCGGCGCGCTGGCTCGCGCGGCCGCGGCCATCGGCAGTCCCGCTCGGAGACACGCGGCCAGTAGATCGAACGCGGACGCCGACCCGAGCGGGTCGACCTTCGCGGTGTCACCTGCCGTCCCGGAGACGCCGGCCGTCGTCGGACCGAGCGCACGCACCCGTCGACTGACGGCCACTCGCCCTGGTAGCAACACAATCGCCACGGCCGCGATCAGCAACGCCCCCGGCGCAGCAGCACCATCCATCCCCTGCACAGCAAATCCCCTCCTCGAAGTTCGGTCCACACCCATCCACACCCCGATCCGAACTGCCCCACGCGGGGCACCGCGATCAGCGCGTGGTCTTGTTCGGTGATCACATCTGTCCACAGGCATTCGGCGACTACTCCCGCCCTGCCGTCGGGCCGTGACGCACACCGAGTGACGCTGTGCTCTTGCGGCGACGCACATTTGTCCACAGGGCATCCACACGAGTTGTCCACTACCGCCGTCCGTTCGACACCGTCCGGTGCGGATCAGGCGGTGCTCTTACGGGTGATGACATCTGTCCACAGCAGTCCACAGCAGGCGAGGGCGGCGCCCAGCGGGAGAAGTAGCTCCCCGGCTGGAGCAGCGAACAGGATGGTGAGCGGGGCAGCTCCCATCAGTTGTCCCAAGCCGATGCCTACCAGGGGAAGGCCGGCCAGGACGGTGGCCGATGCTCGGGCGCCGGCCAGTGCGGCTTCGGTGCGGTCGCGAAAGCGGATGCGTCCGAGTAGGTCGGATCTGGCGGCGGCGAGTAGTTCCGCCAGCGCCAATCCGTGCTCTTCGGCCACCCGCCAGGCCGCGGCGACTCGCGACAGTTCCTCGGCGACAATCGAATCCGGCTGGACCCAACCGTCGGCTCCGGAACCACCGAGGCGGCTGCGGCCGGCACTGATCGCCAGTACGCGCGCCGCTTCGCCGCGCGACTCGGCTGCGGCGGATTCGGCCGCCGCGCTCGGGTGGGCGCCCACGCGGAGCTCCCCGACCACAGCTTCGAGACCGGCCAGGAGGTAGCCGCATTCGCGCCGTCGTTCGCGGTCACCTCGACCACGCCGTTGACGGACCGCCACAGTGGTTCCCAGCATCAGTGCGGCCGACCCGACGCCGGGTCCGAACATGAACGCCGTGCACCCCAGCGCGATTCCTGCACACCACTCCACAGGCACGCGTTGTCGCGCAGTGCTCCCACTCGGCGCGAACAGCCGGGTGAACCGCCGTTGACCGCCTGCCACAGGCAGCACCAGCACCGCGATCGCGCAACAGAGCAACGCACTACCCATGAGGCCGCCTCCTCCACACCGAAACCCACATCTCGTTCGCCACACTCGCCGGCGGCAGCTCCGAGCACTACCCGCGGCGATCGCCGCTCCGCCTCCCCGCCCGCCGACCACCGCCCGGAATGGCGCGTAGACCTGTGAAGCCAGTTGCCCGCCGCTGTAATTCGCTCATGGCGACACGAATCCCGCGGAGCCACCACCGCATACGCGACCGAGTTACTCATCCGAGACGCACCTCGAGCAGCCGGTGGAGTTCGCCGAACGCGGGAGTCGGGTGGTCGTCCGCCCGCCAGGCGGGGGTGATGTGGACTCCCTCGAAATCACGGTGCAGGACCCCGATTTCGTGCAGAGCACGGGTTCCGTCGGAGCGGCGCCGAACGTGCAGGACTACCTGGACGGCGGCAGCCAGCTGGCTGTGCAGGGCCGCCCTGTCCATCCCGCCGAGCGCCGCCAATGCCTCCAGGCGCGCCGGAACTTCCTGGGGCGAGTTGGCGTGGACGGTCCCCGCACCGCCGTCGTGGCCGGTGTTGAGGGCCGTCAAGAGATCGACGACTTCGGCACCACGGACCTCTCCGACGACGATGCGATCCGGGCGCATCCGCAGGGCCTGACGGACCAAGTCGCGCACCGTAACAGCGCCTACCCCCTCGACATTGGCCGTCCTGGCAACCAGCCGAACAACATGTGGATGGACCGGAGCGAGCTCGGCGGCGTCCTCCACGCAGACGATTCGTTCGGCAGGGTCGACGGCGGCGAGCAGGGCCGAGAGCAACGTAGTCTTTCCCGCTCCGGTACCTCCCACGACCAGGAACGCGAGGCGGGCGCGGACGATGTCGCCGAGCAGACGACGGGCGTCCGGAGGAATCGAACCAGCGGCCGCCAGCGCGTCGAGGCCCTGGGTCGCGGGGCGGAGGATGCGCAGGGACAGGCATGTGCCGTCGTGGGCGACGGGGGCCAGTACCGCGTGGAGTCGAACGCCGAATGCGTCGCCCAGCGTGGCTTCGGTTCCGGCGAGTTTGCCGTCGACCCAGGGTTGAGCGTCGTCGAGGCGGCGGCCCGCGGCCGAGGCCAAGCGCTGGGCGAGGCGGCGAACAGCGGCTTCGTCGGCGAAGCGGACATCGGTCAGCTCCAGGCCGCGGCCACGGTCCACCCACACCGCATCCGGCCCGGTGACGAGTACATCGGCGACCCGAGAATCGTGCAGCAACGGCTCCAGCAGCCCCGCACCGGTCATCTCGGTCTGCAACAGGCGCAGGGCCCGGAGCAGATCGGTGTCGGCGAGCACCCCGCCCGCTTCCGTACGGATCGCGGCCGCCAGCTGCGCGGCATTTGGCACGCCCGGATGCTCGGCGAGGCGCTCACGGACGCGTTCGAGGAGGTCGACGGTCACAAAGGAGGTCATGTCGCGCCGGCTCCGTCCATCCGAAGGGCCGCACGACGGATGGAGCGCCGGGCGCTGACGGGGGTAGTCATCCCTCGGCTCCGACCATGGCGAGGACGGCGTCGGCGGCGTCGCGCAGGGGGCCGCGCCGGCGGACGCTCAGGCCACCGCGTTCGAGACGGGAGGCGAGGCCGGCCTGCCCGCGGACCGCGGCGAGAAGGGGCAATCCGAGAAGTTCGGCGACTTCCGCGCCGCGCAGCCCGCCGGGCGCGGGACCACGGACGACCAAGCCGCGGTTGGGGTTTCGTTCTCCGAGATAGGCCGAGACGACTTCGGCCGCGGCGATGGAGCGCAGTCGGGCCGGTACTACGAGGACGACCAGATCGGCGGCGTCGAGCATCGCGTCGGCCGCCGGGCCACGCTCACACGACACATCACAGACCACGAGATCGCCTGCGTCCCTGCCCGATTCGATGACCGCACGGACCGCCGCCGGCGCCAGCCCGACGGACGCGTGCGCCACGGAAGCCGAGTCGGGTCGTGATCGCCCGGGGCCCACCCCGGTGGCGGGTCGCGCTCGGCCGCAGGACAACACCGCCAAGCCGGGAGCCCCGACGGGCAACGCGTTGTGCAGCGCCGCAGCCGACACCCGTCCGTCCTCGATGATCAGGTCCGGCCAGCGCAGGCCCGGCACGTTCTCCATGCCCAACACCAGATCTATCCCACCGTCGAGCGGGGCACCGTCGATCAGCACCGTGTCGCGACGCACCCGCCGCGCGGCCCCGCGCAGCGCGGTCGCCGCGGCGAGCGTGGATGCGCCGGCACCTCCTCCCGCGCCGACCACCGCGACGACTATCCCTTCACCCGTGCGGGATTCGGCGTGTTCGGCGAACTGTTCGACCAGTGCGACAGCCGCCGAGGGCAATGCGACAACACGTTCGGCACCCACCGCCGTCGCCGCTTGCCAGTCGGGCACGGCAGGTTCCCCCTCGGTGACCAGGACGACGCCCGCCCGCCGCGGGAATCCGCCGACGGCGGCGGCAACAGCGGCGGCGGTATCGAGGATGACCATGCCTGCCCCGGCCCACGCATGCCTGCCGACCGGCATCACCCGTTCCTCGGTGACGCGCTCGGCGGCCGCCGCGACTCGACGCACCTCCGCGCGCAGCCGTTCATCACGCACGAGCACGAGAGCGGGCGCGATCTGTGGCGGGCCACCGCGCATCGGGACTGGGTTCATGCGACTCAGCGTTGCCGAGCGAGGAGTTCATCAACACCCCGAAAACACCGATTGTGGATAACTCGGGGGTGTGGAGAACTTTGACGATCGTCCTGAAAATAGAGGACGGCCCCAGCCGGGGGGGAGGAGGCTGGGGCCGTCGGGTTCAGCCCCGGGGGGTCGGGCTGAACGCGCCTGGACTAAGTCCAGGTGCCAGCAATACTACACCCACCCCCTGCCGCGGGCGCAAGTAGCATTCGCCGACATTCTTCGGCGATTCGCGCCGCCCGGCGTCCCCGGGGCAAACCCTTTTCCACGGTGCGGGCAGTCGATCCTGCGGTGCGCGCAGGTCGTGCCTATCCTGTTGACGTGACGCCAGAACGCGACCAGACCTCGCCTACGGACACAAGTCTCGGCAAAACGGGCCGAGCCCCGGTGCCGGGCGGGCGCGTCGCCGCGTTCTTCGACCTCGACAAAACGGTGATCGCGAAGTCGAGCGCTTTCGTCTTCAGCAAACCGTTCTACGCGCAGGGTCTGCTCAACCGCAGAGCCGTGTTGGAGAGCAGCTACGCACACTTTTTGTTCCTGCTTTCCGGTGCAGATCACGACCAGATGGAACGGATGCGGGCAAACCTCGCCAACATGTGCGCGGGCTGGGATGTGGAGCAGGTGAAAACCATTGTGGCCGAGACTCTTCACGATCTGGTCGACCCGCTGATCTACGCCGAGGCCGCCGATCTGATCGCCGATCACAAGATCCGCGGCCACGATGTGGTGATCGTCTCGGCCTCCGGCGAGGAGATCGTCGGACCGATAGCTGAGGTGCTCGGCGCCTCGCACACCGAGGCGACCCGGATGGTCGTCGAGGACGGCAAGTACACCGGCGATATCGAGTTCTACTGCTACGGCGAGGGCAAGGTCGCCGCCATCGAGAAGCTCGCCGCCGAGCAGGGCTACGACCTGTCGCGGTGCTACGCCTACTCCGACTCGGTGACCGACGTGCCGATGCTGAGCGCCGTAGGCCACCCGACCGCGGTGAACCCCGACCGCGCGCTGCGCAAGGAGGCGGCGAGCCGCGGCTGGCCGGTGCTCACGTTCTCCAACCCGGTGTCGCTGTGGTCACGATTCCAGGCGCCGTCGACCACCACTGTCGCCGCGACGGCGGCCGTCGGACTGAGCGCGATCATCGCCGGCGCGATCAGCTACCGACTGCTCCGCAAACGACGCTGACCGGCCGCTTGCAGCACGAATCTCCGAGTGACACGCCGAATTCATCGGGATTCGGTTATGCCCGCGAAACCCTTGATGTGAGTGCCATCACAGTGTAAGAATGGAGTCACGGAAGGACGGAAGGCCAAGACGGAGCCGGAAGAGAAGGTTTCGCCTCCCATACCACCCTTCCCAGCACGGACACCAGGCACCCACGCGGAGCGCGCCGCGACAAGGCCGAAAGAGTTGTGGGCCTGCGAAATTCGAGCCAACGTCGGCGAACGCCTCGCACAGGTTGCGGGGATGAACCGGCGGGGCTGGGATGATCGCCGAGGCCACCGAACACAACCCACCCTGCACGCTTGGTAACCGGGTGTTCCGTGCTAGCGGGCGGTGAGGTCGAGCAATCGACAACGCCGCCCGTTTCGATGTGTACGGCCGGTTCAGCCGGCCGCGGCGTCGGCGATCGAGTTCGCCTCGCGGGCCCCGTCTTCCAACGCGCCCGCGCAGAACAGCACCCAGCCACCCACGCCCTCCGCGGTGCCCATGCCGAATCCGGCGGCCGCGTCGAGGTAGGCCTGGCGGCGGCGCAGCCAGAACACCTCGGGCACGCCGAGGCTGTGCGGGTCGAGTCCGCTGGATACCGCGACCAGTCGCGAGGCAGCGCGCGCGACGACACCGTCACCGGTGCCGAACGGGCGCAACGACAGCAGCTCGCCGTGCACGATCGCCGCGATCACCGGGGCGGGCGCCTTGCTCGACTGGACGGTTTGCGTGAGCATGTCGAGCCGCTCGGCGACGCCGGGAGTCGAGCGCGGGCGACCGAGTTCCTGCCCGTCGGTCACCAGGTCGGCGGCGGCGAGCAGGTGCAGCCGGGCCAGCGCCTGCAGGGGCGCGCGCCGCCAGGTGCCGACGAGATTGGTGAGCGCGTCGCCGTCGAGCGCCTGACCCACCCGCAACGCGCCGGCCAGCACCGGGTCACTGACCTGACCGTCGGCGGGCAGGTCGGTGCTCGCGCCTTCGATGGCCGCCGAGGAGCGGGCGGCCCGCACGGCGGCTTCGGCGGCGGTGGTCGCCCAGCCACGCCGGTTCGACTTGTGCCGATGCACGGCCGCGAGCGCGTCGCGCGCCTTGTCGGCGGCCTCGCGCACGCCGGGCAGGTCGACCAGGGGCTGGAGCGGATCAGTCACGGCATGGAGGTTACCGCTCGTACAGTGCGGCCCCCACGGTCACATACAACCCGCGCACCGTCGGCCAGCTGCGATCCGGCCACGGCACCTCGGCGAGCCGCTTTGCTGCCGGGGTCACCGCCCTGCACCGCCGCGCTTCCCGCTCGGCCAGCCGTTCAGCATCGATTCGATCCACCGGCGTCTCCAACCCCGCGATCCACACCGCACCACCTCGGACGAATCCACGCTACGCCGATGAGCCGGGCTCTCGAAGGGTTTCGGGAGCCCGGCCGGCACCCTTACCCCGTGAGCAGCTCGCGACCAGGAATCGCCTCGAGCAATGCCCGTGTGTACTCCTCGCGCGCAGA
>NZ_JBHTUD010000030.1:0-54067 GCF_042794235.1 Nocardia sp. NPDC056541 | reverse complement strand
GTGATGTGTATATGAGACATGTCAGGCACCGCCGCTTGCTCCTTCGTCGCCTACGCGGCGGCGCCTGGCCGGCGACCCGGCCGCGAACCGCCGCTGCGCGGCGGACCCTCCTCGAGGTCGGGTCGTGCGGGGCTGGGAGTGTTCTGTCGCCGGACACGGAGGTGAGCGGGGTGCGGTTCCCTGCGTAGGCGGCGTGGTTGCGGCACAGTGGTGTCATGACGAACCCGAGGAAGCGGGGGCGCGCGGAGGAACCTGCTCCGGCGCAGGCGCGGAAGGTGCCGGGGGCGGAACTGCTGTCGGCGGCTCAGGCGGCGGTGGGGGCGGCGCAGACTGCGGCGGGACAGGCTATCGATGCTGCTCAGCAGACTGCGGGGTACGCCTTCGATGCGGCGGTTCGGTTGCCGCCCGCGTCGGCGCAGCTGGCCGCGCAGTTGCCGGATCTGGTGGAGAACCTGTCGATCGCGGTCGATCGGCTCAACAGCACGATCGACCGGCTCGATCGGACGTTGGCGCTGGCCGATCCGGTGTTCGCGACCTATGACCGGCTGTTGCCACGGCTCGAGGCGATGATCTCCCTGGGCGAGGACGTGTTCGGCGCGGTGGCGAAGCTGCCCGGTGTCGGATTGCTCGGGCGGATCACGGGGCGTGGGGGCGAGGAACCCGCACCGGAACCGGAGCCGGACAAGCGCGGCCGTCGGCGGCGCTGATTCCTCGAACGCCGTCCGCTCCGGCGGCGAGGTGGCCCGACCGGTGTTGCCGCGTGCGCGTCGAACTCACCTTTCGGGAGTCAGCGCCCGGAATGTCGCCGCCGCCTTGAGCACCATCTCCGCGTACTCGTCCTCGGGATCGGAATCGAGGACGATCGCGCCGCCCGCGCCGATCCGCCACTCGTCGTCGTAGCGGACGGCGGTGCGGATGACGATGTTGAGGTCGGCGGTGCCGTTCAGGCCGAGGAAACCGATGGTGCCCGAATAGATGCCGCGCGCTTGGGTTTCCAGTTCGTCGAGGATTTCCATGGTCCGCAGCTTCGGCGCGCCGGTCATCGAACCGCCGGGGAAGCAGGCGCGCAGGCAGTCGATCACCCCGGCGTCGGGGAGCAGCGTGCCACGCACGGTCGACACCAATTGGTGCAGGGTGGAGTAGGTTTCGGTGTCCATCAGCTTCGGGACGTGCACCGAACCCACTTCGCAGACGCGGCCGAGGTCGTTGCGCAGCAGATCGACGATCATCAGGTTCTCGGCCCGGGTCTTCGGGTCGTCGGCCAGTGCGCGACGCAGGCGCTCGTCCTCGTCGGTGGTCCGTCCGCGCGGGGCGGTGCCCTTGATCGGCTTGCTCTCGACCACCCGATCCCGGTCGATCTTCAGGAACCGTTCCGGCGAGGAACACGCCACGTCCAGACCGTCGAAGCGCAGGTAGGCGGCGTACGGTGCCGGATTGCAGCGGCGTAGGCGCCGGTAGAAGGCGAATCCGTCCCCGGGCGCCGCGGCGACGGCGACCGCGTCGGTCAGGCAGATCTCGTAGGACTCGCCCGCGTGCAGCCGGTCCTGACACACCGCGATGTCGGCGAGGTAGCGGTCGCGGCCACGCACCAGATGCGCCTGCACGGCGCCGGGATCGGCGGCCACGGGCAGGTCGGCGGGATTGACCCAGGTGGGGAGATCGTCGAGGGAGTCGGAAGTCTCGCGCAGCCACTGCTCGGCGTCGCTCTCGGTGGCGGGTTCGCAGAGGGCGAGCAGGTGGGTTCGCCCGGCCTCGTGGTCGACGACGATCAGCCGGTCGGCGAAGATCCACTGGGCATCGGGGGTGGGGGAGCGGTGCGCGATGTTCGCACCACAGTCGGCCTTCACCTCGTAACCGAGATAGCCGACGTAGCCGCCCGCGAAATCGAAAGGCAGCGGCGGAGTTTCGCAGTGCCGAGCCCGGAGTTCGCGATCGAGATAGTCCAGGACCGTGCCCGCGACGGTACGGGTGCCTTCGATGTCCGTCACGGTGACGCGGGCGTCGCCGACCCGATAGCCGACGATTTCGGCATGCGGCCCGCTCGCGTCGCCGAGGAAGGAGAACCGGTCCAGGCCGGGTTCGACGTGCTCGCTGTCGAGCCAGAACGCGTTCGGAGCATCGGCGCAACGGCGCAGGAAGATCGCTTCGGTGTCGATCGCGCGTTCGATCACCTTGTGCTGCAGGCTGAATGAGCGTTCATGGGAAACGGGCGCCACGACACTGGGTCCGCGCACGACCACCGGTGCGGCTACCCGTGTGCGCGCTTTGGTGAGATCGGCGAAGTTGCGCAGCAGCGCGGCGCCGAATTCGCTCGACACCGACTCGGGGTGGAACTGCACACCCCACTGTGGCCGCTCGCGATGGCGCACCCCCATGATCACCCCATCGCTGGTCGACGCGGTCACCTCGAGCGAGGCGGGCAGCGGCTCCCGCGCCGCGAGCGAGTGGTAGCGCACCACGGTGAAGCCCTGCGGCAGACCGGCGAACAGATCCCGATCGTCGTGGGTCACCCGATCGAGGAAACCGTGCCTGGCCTGTGGCGCGCGCTCCACCGTTCCGCCCGCGCCGAGCACGATTCCCTGATGGCCCAGGCATACGCCCAGCAGCGGCAGATCGGTCTGCGCGATCAGCGCTGTCGACGCCCCCATGTCGCGGGCGCGGTCCGGGCGGCCGGGTCCGGGCGAGATCACCACATTGTCGAACTGATCGAGGTCGAGGGAGCTGTCGGCCTCGTCGTTGCGCACGACGGTCGGCTCGCTCCCGTTGACCTCGCTGATCAGCTGATAGAGGTTGTAGGTGAACGAGTCGTAGTTGTCGATCAAGAGCGTGCGCATCGTGGCAGAAACATTACGCCGGGCGTGCGCGTGCGCATTCCCGCGCAGTCCCCGCCGATCTCCGGGCACAATGTGCGGCATGGCTGTTTCTCAACCTGTCGATGTTGACCCGGCGATCGCCGATTTCGCGGCGATCGGGCGGTGGATGGACGAACAGGGCTTGCCCGGGACGGAATTCGATGCGGTCACCGCTCTCGGCGGCGGCACGCAGAACGTGATGCTGCGCTTCACCCGGGGCGGGCGCGAGTACGTGCTGCGGCGCGGGCCCAAGCATCTGCGTGCCAAGAGCAATGAGGTGATCGGCCGGGAATCACGACTGCTGCGCGCGATCGCCGGCACCGAGGTGCGCTCGCCCCGGGTGATCGCGGCCTGCGACGACGAGTCGGTGATCGGTGCGGTGTTCTATCTGATGGAGCCCATCCGCGGCTTCAACCCGCAGACGGAACTGCCTGAACTGCACGCCGGTGATCCCGAGGTCCGGCGCCAGATGGGTCTGTCCGCGGTCGAGGCCATCGCCCGGCTCGGCTCCCTCGACTATCAGGCGCTCGGCCTCGGCGACTACGGACGTCCCGCGGGTTTCCTCGAGCGGCAGGTCCCGCGCTGGCTGCGCGAACTCGACTCCTACAACGCCAACGAGGGCTACCCCGGCCCGCAGATCCCCGGTCTCGAGCGGATCGGTGACTGGCTCGAGCGGCACCGGCCGGCGGACTGGCTGCCCGGCATCATGCACGGCGACTGTCACCTGGCGAACATGATGTTCGACTACGACGGCCCCGAGGTGGCGGCGATGGTCGACTGGGAGATGTCGACGATCGGCGATCCGCTGCTCGACCTGGGCTGGCAGCTGGCGACCAGGCCCGAGCCCGGCACCGTCGGGGCGGGTCTGATGGGCACCCTCGGCACCGTCGGCGGTCTGCCGACCGAGGCGGAGATGATCGAGCACTACGGCAAGTTCTCCGATCGCGATCTCAGTGCCGTCACCTGGTACACCGTGCTGGCCTGCTTCAAGCTGGGCATCGTCCTCGAGGGCACGTACGCGCGGGCCTTCGCGGGCAAGGCGCCCAAGCCGGTCGGCGACTTCCTGCACGCGGTGACGCTGGAACTCTTCGAGCAAGCGAATCAGCTCGCCGAATAATGCCGGATCTCGCCGATAGTTGGCTGAATATTGATGGAGCATAAAAAGAGGACAATTTAGGCTGACTTCCATGATCGTCCCCGACACCAAGAACTGGACCTGGGTCCTCGAACGCGCCTGCTCCGAGTGCGGATTCGATGCCGAGGCCACCGCGTACTCGGCCGTCCCCGAGCTCGTGCTCGACAGTGCCACCCGCATCGGTGCGGCGCTCGAACGCGACGACGCACGAGTGCGTCCCGACGAGCTGACCTGGTCGGTCCTCGAATACGGCGCTCACGTGCGCGATGTGTGCCGGATCTTCGATACCAGGCTCGCGCTGATGCTCGACGGTGACGGGGTCGAGGCGCCGCGGTTCGAGAACTGGGATCAGGACGCGACCGCCGTCGCCGATCGCTACGACCGGCAGGACCCCGCCGTAGTCGCCCGGGAGCTGGCGCTCGCCGCCGATCGGGTGGCTGCCGCGTTCGGCGCGGTGCCCGTCGATCGCCTCGATCTGCGGGGCGCGCGCAGTGACGGTTCACTGTTCACGGTCACCTCGCTGGGCCGGTACTTCGTGCACGACGTCGTGCACCACGTCCATGACGTGCGCGGATAGAAATCTCTCGAATATTTTCTAGAACGTGTTTCAGAAACCGGTGATTTGTGGCTAGGGTGAGTGCAGTCACAACGAGGCACGAGCTTGGCGAGAGGTCTACCGGCATGAAGACGAAGGGCGCGATCCTGTGGGGCACCGACCAGGAATGGTCGGTCGAGGAGATCGAGGTCGGCGACCCCGTCGCCGGTGAAGTGCAGATCCGGATGGAAACGGCGGGCATGTGCCACTCCGACCATCACATCGTCACCGGCGCGACGCCGATGCCGGCCTACCCGGTGATGGGTGGGCACGAGGGCGCGGGTGTGATCACCAAGCTCGGCCCGAACTGTCCGGCCGACCTGGCCGTGGGTGACCACGTCATCCTGTCGTTCATCCCCGCGTGCGGCCGCTGTCCCTCGTGCGTCGCCGGCAACATGGCGCTGTGCGACCTGGGCGCCGGACTGCTGATGGGGCAGGCCATTTCGGACGGCACGTACCGCATCCAGGCGCGTGGCGAGAATGTCATCCCGATGTGCCTGCTCGGCACGTTCTCCCCGTACATGACGGTGCACCACACGTCCGTGGTGAAGATCGATCCCACCATCCCGTTCGAGGTGGCGTGCCTCGTCGGCTGCGGCGTGCCGACCGGGTTCGGATCGTCGACCCATGTGGCACAGGTGCAGCCGGGTGAGACCGTGGTGATCGCGGGTATCGGCGGCGTCGGCATGAGCGCGCTACAAGGGGCTGTGCTCTCCGGTGCGTCGAAGGTCATCGCCATCGACCCGAATCCGTGGAAGCGCGAACAGGCGCAGAAGTTCGGCGCCACCCACACCTACGAGAGCATGGCCGCCGCGATCATGCCGATGATCGAGGCCACCGAGGGTCGGATGGCCGAGAAGGTCATCCTCACCATGGGTGAGATGCACGGCGACTACGTCGAGGAGGGCCTGATCCTCACCGGCAAGGCGGGCACTCTCGTCGTCACCTCGATGGGGCGCATGGACGCCGGCGACGTCAAGATGAACAGCTTCCTGCTGTCGATGTTGCAGAAGACGGTGAAGGGCACGATCTTCGGCGGCGGCAACGCTCGCCAGGACGCGCCGCGCCTGCTCTCGCTCTACAAGGCGGGTCAGCTCAATCTCGACGACATGGTCACGCGCACCTACTCGCTCGAAGAGATCAACCAGGGCTACCAGGACATGCTGGACGGCAAGAACATCCGCGGCATCATCCGCTTCACCGAAGCCGACTGGTAGTCAGCTCTTGCCCGCCCGCTCGGCGAGGCGGACCGCGACCTGGGCGATCAGGTCGTACGGAATCGGTTCGCCGAGTGGGAATTTCAAGGTGCCACGACCCGAGTTGTAGGGCTCGACGGCTTGCTCGAGCGCCTCGTCCCCCTCGGGGACGGGGTACACGCTCACGTGGGACTTCCAGCCCGCGAAGAAGATGAACACCCGGCCGTCGATGGTGGCGGCCGGGATGGCGTAGCTGATCTTTTCGCCCGTGTCGGGCACCGCGCGGTGGATCGTTTCGCGGATCCGCTGCAGGACAGCGCGCTCCGACGGCGGTTGGGCCGCCAGATAGGCGTCGACGGAGTCGGGTTTCTCGGTCATGTCCTCGACTCTAGGCTCTGACCAGCACTTTCTCCGGATGACCCGCGGCCTTCAGTCGCCCGTCCCGCAGCAGCAGACAGTGGTCTGCCCGGCTCGCCTCGTCCAGGTCGTGGGTGGCCTGGACGACAGTCACACCTTCCGTGCTGATCTGCGCCAGAACCCGGGAGATCTCGGTCTGAGACGCCTCGTCCAAGCCCGCCGCCGGCTCGTCCAGCAGCAGTAGATCGGACTCCTGCGCCAAAGCCTGTGCGAGCAGGGCGCGTTGGCGCTGACCGCCCGAGAGGGTGTCGAGCCGCCGGGTCGCCAGGTCGGCGAGCTCCATGCGCTCCAGGCAGGTGCGCGCGATCTCGCGATCCGCACGGGTGAGACGCCGCCACGGTCCGCGGTGCGCCCAGCGCCCCATCGCGACCACTTCTCGCACCGTGATCGGCAGCGTCGGCGGAATCGCCGTGTGTTGCACCACGAAGGCGGGTCGCCGGGTGATGGACCGGTGCACCGTCCCCTCCTGTGCCGCCACGGTGCCGGCGAGAACGCCGAGCAGGGTCGATTTCCCCGAGCCGTTGGGTCCGACGATCGCGGTCACCTGCCCGCGCGGGATCGTGGCCGTCACCTCGTGGAGTACCGGCCGCCGGGCGTAACCGGCGGTCAGCCGCTCGATTCGGATTGCTGCGTCATCTGTGTGCTGCATCTCACCTCAATTGAAACGATAATCATTTTCAGTATATCGTCTCGCGCTATGGATTGGCTGTTCGCCCCGTTCGAGGTGGCTTTCGTGCAACGCGCGCTGTGGGGTGGGCTGCTCGTGTCGTGCGTATGTGCCCTCGCCGGGACCTGGGTGGTGGTGCGCGGCATGGCATTTCTCGGCGACGCGATGGCGCACGGGATGCTGCCCGGCGTCGCGGTCGCCGCCTTGCTCGGCGGGAACCTGATGATCGGCGCCGCGATCAGTTGCACCGCGATGGCCGCCGGAGTGTCGCTGCTCAGCCGTGGCAAGCGGTTCGCGCCGGATACCGCGATCGGGCTGTTGTTCGTCGGGATGCTCGCGACCGGGGTGATCATCGTGTCGCGGTCGCAGTCCTTCGCGGTGGATCTGACCGGGTTCCTGTTCGGTGATGTGCTCGCCGTGCGTGCCGTCGACCTGTGGTATCTCGTTGCGGCCCTTGGCGTCGCGCTGGTGGTGGCAGTGCTCGGACATCGCGCGTTCGTGGCGCTGACCTTCGATGCACGCAAGGCACACACCCTCGGCCTGCGCCCGAAGCCGGCGCACGCGGCGCTGGTGGGGTTGGTCACCCTGGCGATCGTGGCGTCGTTTCATGTCGTGGGGACGCTGCTGGTCTTCGGATTGCTGATCGCGCCGCCCGCCGCCGCGGTGTTCTGGTCGAACCGGGTGCCGGTGGTGATGGCGATTGCCGCGTTGATCGGTGGGCTGTCCACCGTGGGGGGACTGGTCATTTCGTGGCACGCGGGAACCGCGGCGGGGGCCACCATCGCGGCGGTGGCTGTCGGCGCGTTCTTCGTGTCCGCGCTCGTTTCCGCGGTGCGGGAACGGGTCGGTCGGGTGGGCGTGGTCGCGCTCGCCGCTGTGCCGTTGGTCGGCTGCGGGGCAACGGAGGTTCCGGTCGTCGAGGAGGCGGCGCCGCACGGGTTCGTCGCGGGCGCGGAGGAGATGAGCGAGGCTCAGACACGCGTGGTTGTCGCCGACGGGGCCGGGGCTGTGCGGGTGATCGATCTGTCGAGTGGGGGGGTCGCGACAGTTGCCGCCGGTTCACCGGAAAGTGTTCGAGCGCAACCGCATTCGAGTGCACCAGGTGGTGCTGCACCGTCACCGAGCAGTGGCGACCAGAAGGTGTCGACCGTGGGAGCGGTGGGGGACGGGCGTTTCGCGTACCTGAGTTCAGGTGGGTCTATCCAGGTCGTGGACAGCGGAGCGTGGACCGTCGACCACGGTGACCACCGGCACTACTACAAGGCCACTGTGCGGGAGATCGGTGCGATTGCCGCGACCGACACTGGTGCGACTACCGGGCCTGGCGCCGCAAGTGTTTCTCCCGTACCGGAAGGCGGCCGCGGGGTTGTCGGGGCGTACAGCGATGCTGCCGTCGCGTCGGTGGTGCTGGACTCCGGCGCATCGATCTTGTTCGACCGTCCGGCGCTGGACGGCGGCGTCGTCCAGACGCAACGCCGCATCGAGGGCATCGCGGTGCCGTACGCCGAGCGGATCGTGGTGGCTGACAGCTCGGGTCGAGTCGAGGTGCGCGGGCGTGACGGCGTAGCCGGGCGAGTGCAGGCTGCCACGTGTCCGCAGCCGAGAGGGCAGGCCGTAACCAGGCGCGGAGTAGTTTTCGGCTGTGCCGACGGCGCGGTCGTGGTGGCACAGCGCGAGGGCGAGGTCGTCGCCGAGAAGATTCCCTTCCCGGCCCAGACCTCGGACCGGGCGAGCGCCTTCACCCACCGCCCCGGCAGCACCACCCTGACCGCGCTCGCGGGCCGCGATGGTGTGTGGACGCTCGACATCAGGAAGAAGACCTGGGCTCGTGTCGCGATCTCCGGCGCGGTCGCGGTGAACACCGCCGGTGAGGGATCGCCGCTGCTGGTGCTCACCCGCGATGGCGTGCTGCACGGCATCGACCCCGGCACCGGCACGGAGACGACGCGGACCGCGCTCCTCGCTGGACCCGTCGAAGGAGATCCGGTGATCAGTGTCGACCCGGAGCGCGCCTACATCAACGACTCTCGGGCGCGCACCGTCCACGAGATCGCCTACAACGACAATCTTCGCGTCGCGCGCACGTTCTCGCTGGACATCGCGCCCTCGCTGATGGTGGAGACCGGCCTGTGAAGCGCGCGCACATCTCTCACGTGCTCCCCTCGAGCCGACGGCGGGCAACTGCCGTGTCATCGATACCGTTGCGCCGCTACGACATTGGTCGAATCATGGAGAAGATCCGCCGCGCAGTCCCGCTCCTGTTCGCGGCTGCCCTGCTCGTGCCGCTGGTGAGTGCGTGCAGCAGCGGAGCCGAGCGGTCCGGGATCGTGGTGACCACCAACATCCTCGGCGATCTGACCCGGGCCGTTGTCGGTGACACGGTGCCGGTGACGGTGCTGATGCAGGCGGGGGCCGATCCGCATTCGTTCGGTATTTCCGCACGTCAAGCAGCCGAGATCGAGCGAGCGGCGCTGGTGGTGCACAACGGGCTCGGGCTCGAGGAAGGTGTGGCCCGGCACGTGGGGGCTGCCGCCGGTGCCGGGGTTCCCACCCTCGCCGTGGCCGAGCGGGTGGATCCGATCACCTACACCTCCGATGAGTCAGTGGGACAACCCGATCCGCACTTCTGGACCGATCCGCGCCGGGTGCGCACGGCTGTCGAGGTGATCAGTACCGAGGTGCTCGCCCGGGTCGACGGCATCGACGCCGACGCGGTGCGGGCGAACACGCAGCGCTACCTCGGCGAGGTCGACGAGCTGGACCGGTGGATGACCGATCGGTTCGCCGCCGTCCCGGCCGAGCGCAGGCAGCTGGTGACCGACCATCACGTCTTCGGGTATCTCGCACAGCGATTCGGATTCCGGGTCATCGGCGCGGTGATCCCCAGCGGCACCACCCTGGCCTCGCCGAGCGCCTCCGATCTCGACGACCTCGCGACCGCGATCAGGACCGCGGGCGTGCGCGCGATCTTCGCCGACTCCGCACAGCCCGATCGGTTGTCGCGCGTCCTCGCCGAACACACCGGGCTACAGGTGCAGGTGATCGCCCTGCACACCGAGTCGCTCACCGCGCCCGGTGACGGCGCGGCCACCTATCTGGAGATGGCTCGCGCCAACACCGAGGCCATCGCCCGTGGTCTATCCGGGCCAAGCACGTAATGCACGCACAAGAGATGGAGCACTACATGAACAGGTCACGGACCACCACCATGGTGGCCCTGTCCGCGGCACTCGCCTCGGCGATGGCGCTGAGCGGTTGCGGCACAGCGGATTCCGGTCACGACCACCCGCACACGCCCGGTGCCGAACCGATCGCCCTCACCTATGACGGCGGAATCTACGTCCTCGACGGCGCGTCACTGGCCCAGCGGGGCGAGGTGAAGATCGACGGCTACAACCGGCTCAACCCGGTCGGGGACGACGACCATCTGATGGTGTCGACCAAGGACGGCTTCCGCGTCCTCGACGCCTATGAGGCCGCGTTCACCGGAACCCAGTTCCCGGCAGCCAAGCCGGGCCACGTCGTCCGGCACGCGGGTAAGACGGTGCTGTTCGCCGACGGCTCCGGTGAGGTCACCGTCCTCGACACCGCGCAGGTCGACAGCGGTAAGCCGACGGAGGTCTACAAGGCCGCCGCCCCGCACCACGGTGTCGCGATCGAGTTGAGCAACGGGAACATGGTGCTCACCCTCGGCACCGAGGACAAGCGGGTCGGCGTCGTCGCGCTCGACAAGGACCGCAAGGAGCTCACCCGCAACGAGGACTGCCCCGGCGTGCACGGCGAAGCGGCGGCCCAGGGCGAGGCGGTCGTGATCGGCTGCCAGACCGGCGCCCTCGTCTACCGCGACGGCAAGATCACCAAGGTCACCAGCCCCACCACCTACGGGCGGATCGGCAACATGTCCGGCACCGACGCGTCGCCGATCGTGCTCGGTGACTACAAGCAGGACAAAGACGCCGAACTCGAACGCCCGCAGCAGATTTCGCTGGTGAACACCGTCGACGGCACGCTGCGACTGGTCGACATCGGCACCAGCTACACCTTCCGTTCGCTGGCCCGCGGCCCGCAGGGTGAGGCGCTGGTGCTGGGCACCGACGGCAAGATCCACGTCATCGACCCCGTCGCGGGTGCGGTGGTTCGCACCATTCCCGTGATCGGCAGCTGGCAGGAGCCGCTCGACTGGCAGGTCGCCCGCCCGAACCTGTTCGTTCGCGACGGCGTCGCCTACGTGAGCGACCCCGCGTCCAAGCAGGTGCACCGTGTCGACCTGGCCGCCGGAAACATCACCGCCAGCACCACTCTGGCCGCCACGCCGAACGAGCTGACCGGCGTCACCGCGCACTGATCGAGGTCACCACGCTCGCCCGTGTTCGTTTCGGGGAACACCGGGCGAGCGTGGTGCTCGTCGGTTCGGATCGTGGACTCAGGCGGCGCACCGCACGACGACCTCGCGCAGGTTGCGGCTGCGCACATCGTCGAGAATCGCCATACCGAGGCGATTCATGCTGTAGCCGAAGCCCACTCCGGTTGCCGGGTCGGCGAATCCGAAGGAGCCGCCCAGACCGGTGGTGCCGTACGCGCGCTTGTCCGAGCCGAAGCGGAACGTGCCGCGCGACTTGCGGAAACCGAGGTGGTAGCGGCTCTTGGTGTGCAGCACCAGGTCGTCGGCGGGCACATCGTCGGCGGTGTCGGCGGCGGCCAGCAGGTCGAGAACGTCCTCGCTGATCGGCAGCACACCGGTGCGGCCCGCGGCGGCGCCGTAGACCTTCGCCAGCGCGCGGGCATTACCGACGCCGTTCATGCCGGGCCATTCGATTTCTAGGAACTCCCGTCGCGCGGCGCGGGCGGGAGCGCCGGGGCGCGGATTGGTCAGGGCCGCGTAGGAGTATCCGCGCTTGGCATAGACCTCACCGCCGATGCGCAGCGGCAGATCGCGCCACTCGTAGCGCCAGATGTCCCAGCCCTTGGTCGCCGAGAGCTGGGCGACCCGGTCCATCGACTCGGTCTCGGGCAGTCCGATGAACAGATCGGCGCCGACCGGGGCGGCGATCTCCTCGGCGAAGAATCGCCCGAGACTTCGGCCCGCCGGATCCACCCGCCGCAGCAGTTCGCTCTGATACAGCCCCAGCGTGAGCGCGTGATAACCGTGCCGAGTGCCCGGCTCCCAGGCCGGCTTCTGCGCGGCCAGCAGTTCGCCGAGGGCCTCGCGGTCGACCAGTTCGCGCAGTTTCACGATCCGGTCCAGTCCCGACAGCCCGGCCTGATGGTCGATCAGCTGACGCACCGTGATGCGCTCCTTGCCGTGCGCGGCGAACTCCGGCCAGTACTTCGCCACCGGGGCCTCGTAGTCGAGCAGCCCCCGCGATACCGCCGCCGCGAGGGTGAACGCCGACATTCCCTTCGATGAGGAGAACACCGGCACGATCGTGTCGCGCTCCCAGGCCACCTCGCGCTTGCGGTCGCGATGGCCTGCCGACAGGTCGACCAGGGGTTGGTCACCGGAGTAGACGGCGACGGCGGCGCCGATCTCGCCGTGCTCGGTGAAGTTGCGGCGGAAGGCGTCGGCGACGGGGCCGAAACCGGCCGCCACGTCGCCGTGGATCGATGGTGCGGGACTCATGGTGTCCACGATCGTAGCCGCGTCTCGTACGCTGCCGATATGCGATCGTTGCAGCAGGTACAGCACTGGCCGGTCGAGAACGCCGCCGCCGCCGTCGTCACCGCAGGCACGGTGTCGAGCATCGGCGACACCGAACGGGTGTTCCGGCTGGCCTCGGTCACCAAACCGCTCGTCGCCTACGCCACCCTCGTGGCGCTCGAGGAAGGTGCGGTCGAACTCGACCAACCGGCGGGTCCGCCCGGTTCGACCGTGCGGCATCTGCTGGCCCACACCTCGGGCGTCGCGTTCGCCACTCCCGAAGTTCTCGCCGCACCAGGGGCCCGGCGTATCTACTCGAGCGCGGGCTTCGAACTGCTCGCCGATTTCCTCACCGAGCACACCGGGATCGAATTCCCGCAGTATCTGCGTGAGGCGGTTTTCGAGCCGCTCGGTATGCGCACGGCGGTCCTCGACGGTTCCGCCGGCCATGCGGGCAGTGCTTCCCTCGCCGACCTCACGCTATTCGCCGCCGAGTTGCTGACACCTCAATTGATATCTCAGCAAACTCTGGACGACGCGACCTCGGTGCAATTCCCCGACCGCAACGGAGTCCTGCCCGGATACGGCTCCCAGCGCCCCAACGACTGGGGATTGGGATTCGAAATCCGCGACGGGAAAACCCCGCATTGGACGGGGGCAACCAATTCCGCCCGCACCTACGGGCACTTCGGGCAGTCCGGCACGTTCCTCTGGGTCGATCCGGAAATCGGAGTGGCGACAATCGCGTTGAGCGACGAGAATTTCGGGGACTGGGCCAGAGCGGCGTGGCCGAAATTCAGCGATTCCGTTATCGCAGAGACACATAACACGCAGTAAAGTAACACGCGCAACACCGCACACTTCAGTACACTCGTGCCACGCCAGACCACGACGGGCCGTTGGGGAAGACGTTCCTTGTCGAGGCTGGAGGTGTTGGTAAGTGCGCGCATCGAGTCAGTTCGCTGACGCGACGGCGGGTGTGGTCTACATCCACTCATCGCCTGCCGCGTTGTGCCCTCACGTGGAATGGGCGCTGTCCACCGCGCTGTCGTCCCCCGCGAAATTGCGCTGGAACACCCAACCGGCCGACGGACAACTCCGCGCCAGCAGCGACTGGGTCGGCCCCGTCGGCACCGCGGCCCGGATAGCCCAATCATTGCGCACCTGGCCTGTACTCCGTTTCGAAGTCACCGAGGACCCCAGCGAAGGCGTCGACGGCGAACGCTACAGCTTCGTGCCCGCCCTCGGCCTCTGGCACGGATCCACCGGCGCCAACGGTGACGTGATGCTGGGCGAAATGCGATTACGCGCCTTACTCCAAGCGGCCAAAGAACTGGACGTCCACGGAACCTTCGACCTCTCCACCGAACTCGACCGAGCACTGGGCGCACCCTGGGACGAGGATCTCGAGGCGTTCCGTCAAGGGACCGACAACGTCGGCGCGGAAGTCACCTGGCTGCGACGGGATGTGGGCTGAACCCTGAGCCGTGCGCCGCGGCGTTCAGCGTGACTGGCCGGTTGAGGTCAGTCGGCGAGGTCCATGCGGAGGAACTCGGTGATGCGGAGGAGTTTCGGTGGGCGGGGGATTTCCGGGGGAAGTGCCTGGAACGCTTCGTCTCTGCCGACGACGCGGGGTGCGGTGAGGGCTACTTCCCGGCCGTCCGTGCGGAGTTGCGCGGTGCCTGCGGCCAAGATGTTCTGCACCCAGTCCGAGGCTGATCCGTAGACGAGGACGAACAGGTAGCCGCCGTCGACGGGGTGGGCGTCGAGTGGGGTGCGGTAGGTCTTTCCCGAGGAGCGGCCGGTGTGGGTGAGGACCGGCCATTTTCCGCCTGCGACAGCGCGGGGGTTGAAGACGCGCTTGTTGATGTGGCCCCACCAAATCGGCATAGGCATGAGGTGCTCCCTTGTTCGGGCCGGTGTGACTTACACCTGTAAGGCTGACTTACACCTGTAAGGTTGTCAACACTTCGTCACCGAGGAGGTCCCATGCCCGTACGGCAACCGCTCAGCCGCGATCGTGTGCTGGAGGCCGCGATTCGGGTCGCCGATCGTGGGGGAGTGGAGGCCATCACGATGCGGCGGGTGGCGCAGGAGCTGGGCGTGGAGGCGATGTCGCTCTACAACCACGTGCCGAACAAGGACGCGATGCTCGACGGGGTCGTCGACGCGGTGTTCGCGGCGATCGAGTTGCCGAAGGCGGACAGTGCGCAGTGGCGGGAGGCGATCCGCGACAGGGCCTGTTCGGCGCGTTCGGTACTGGCGCGACACAGCTGGGCGCTCGGGCTGATGGATTCCCGCCGGAATCCCGGATCGGCGACGCTGCGTCATCACGACGCTGTTCTCGGAGTTCTTCGCGAGGCCGGGTTCTCGCTGCCGATGGCCGCGCACGCGGTCTCGCTGATCGACAGCTACGTCGGCGGGTTCGTCCTGCAGGAGGCGAACCTGCCCGTGTCTGTGCCTGCCGACGTCGAGGAAGTCGCGGGCGACATCCTCGCGAACCTTCCGGCAGGCGAGTTGCCGTATCTCACCGAGATGATCGTCGACCACGCACTGCGACCGGGGTACGACTACTCGAGCGAGTTCGGGTTCGGTCTGGATCTGATCCTGGATGGGCTCGAGGCGCGCCGAGCTTCGCGCTGAGGCGCCAGCCCCCGATTGCTGGGGCACCGCCGTCCTTGTTTCGAAATCCTCTGTGGTGCAGCATCAAACATGTGATGAACAGACGAATTTCTGGAGCCATCCTCGCCGCGTCAGCCGCGGCTGTCGCCTTCGGTCCCGGCGCGCCCGCAAGCGCGGCGACCCCGTTCGTAGCGCCCGAGATCAGCTTCGCCGGTACCGCGGCGGGCACCGTCACCGCCACCCTGCGCAACCCGAACGACCGGGGCCAGTGCTGGGCCGAAGCGGGCGTCGGTCCCGAGAACAACCACGTGTTCTTCGGTGACAGCGCCCCGGAATCGCTGGCCGACCCCGGCAAGACGGTCGTGACCTCGCTCGACGGTCTCGAGCCCGGCACCACGATCACCGCCCGCGGTGGCTGCGTCAACGGCGCCGAGTTCGCGTTCTCCGAGTTGGTCACGGTCACCGTACCGGCCGCGACGCCCTCGACCGGAAGTTTCGGCTTCTAGGTTCGCTGACAGCCGCGGCCGGTGTGCCGCGGCTGTCCTCACTCGCCTGTGCGTCGCGGCGGGAGGGCGACACGGTCGAGATCGTGGGCGAGGACGGCGCCGGGGAAGTCGGCCTGCTCGATGAACAGGTGGTCCTCGCGTTCGGTGTAGCGCTCCGAGAAATGCGTCAGAACAAGGGTTTTCACACCGCAGGAACGCGCGACCTCGCCCGCCTGACGCGCCGTGAGATGGCCGCGTTCGTGCGCCTGATCCGTCTCCGAGTCGAGGAAGGTGGACTCGATGATCAGCATGTCGACGCCATCTGCGAGCTCGAAGACGTTGTCGCACAGGCGCGTATCCATGACGAACGCGACCTTCTGGCCCGGCCTCGGCGCCGAGCATTCCTCCAGCAGCGGTCCGGACAGCTCGCGGATCGCGGCGCCGGAAATGCCGTGCTCACGCAACTTCTCGGGCAGAAACGTTCGGCTGTCCGGTTCGGCGAGGCGATAGCCGTACGTGGGGATGCTGTGGGCGAGGGAAAGCGCGGTGAGGGTGAAACCGTTGCCCTGCAATGTTTCGCCGGGACCGCTCACCGGGTGCTCGATCAGCGTGGGAGAGCCGTAGTAGCTTGTCGCGTACCGCAGCCGTTCCCAGTACTCGGCGTTCTCGCCGGGGTAGACGGCATGCACGCCGTGGGGCACCCCGTCGCGTCCGAGCCGCTGCACGATGCCTGGAACACCCAGCGAGTGGTCACCGTGAAAATGGGTGATACACAACCAATTCAGTTCGGTCGCGGAGGCGCCCGCGTGCGCCATCTGACGTTGCGTGCCCTCGCCGGGATCGAACAGCACACCCTGCCCGTCCCAGCGCAGCAGGTAGCCGTTGTGGTTGCGACGGCGGGTGGGCACAGCCCCGGCTGTGCCGAGGACGACGAGTTCTCGTGTCGACATCGACCCATCCTGGCGGGTCGCCGTGTCGGTGTCACGTCGATTCGAATGACGGACGCGACGACCGGGTGCGCGGAGGAAGGTGATGGTGAGATGGACCGAGTGCGTGCCGCCCGCCGAGGCCCGTACCGATGACACAGCTTCCGGAGGACGACGATGGATCTGTTCGACTACGACGCCGAACTACGTCTGCACACTGCTCACTTCTTCGCGGCCGCGAGGGTCGGAGCGGGTGATCGCGTGCTCGACATCGGCTGTGGCACAGGGCAGACCACGCGCGAGGCGGCTCGCGCGGCCGTCGACGGGAGTGCGGTGGGAGTCGACATCTCGGAGGTGATGCTCGAACAGGCCCGTCGCATCAGCGCCGACGAAGGGCCGTCGAATGTCAATTTCGAGCTGGCCGATGCGCAGGAGAACACCTTTCCGCCCCTGTACTTCGACCTCTGTATCAGCAGGTTCGGGGTGATGTTCTTCACCGATCCGGTCGTCGCGTTCACCAACATCGCACGCGCATTGCGTCCGGGCGGTCGTCTCGCGTGGCTGGTCTGGCAAAGCCACGACCGCAACGAATGGGCGACGGTGTTCAGCGACGTCCTCGCCGCATCGATCGCCACGCCCGGCCGCGGACCCTTCTCGCTGGCCGACCGGACCGCGACCGAATCCATGCTGACGACAGCGGGTTTCACCGACATCGACTTCACCGAGATCGACGACCCCGTCTACTACGGTCCCGACAGCGCGGCCGCCTACGACAACCTCCTCCGCCTGACAGGTTTCACAGCCTTCCTCACCGCGCTCGAGCCCACGAAAGCCGACCGAGCCCGCACACGGTTGCGCGAGATCCTGGCCGACCATGAGACAGAAACCGGTGTGTATTTCGACGCACGCTCGTGGCTCATCACCGCTCGTCGTCCTTGAGAGGGCCTTCGGGGATCCTTGCTCGCAGGTCCGTGGCGGCCGCAGCGGCGACAGACGAACCGCAGCCCGAGGAAGGAGCCGGACAGCACGAAATTCGAACGATGCCGAGGGGCGTGTCGATTGCCGACGAGTTTCGGGACGGGTGAATCCTTTCGGGGAGCCGGTGCCTCTTATGTGTGTCGCGACGGACGTCGGGACAGGACACGGAGGTTTGTTGTGGTCATCGGTATCGGTGTTGTCGTCGGTCTGGTGTTGCTCTGCACGTGCATGGTGGTCGTGAAGCGCAAACGAGCTGGGCGTGGGTGAGTCGCGCTGGCCCGATGAGCGATTGATCGTCGCCGCGCAGGGTGGTGACGTGGATTCGATCGCGGCGCTGGTGGCGGGTTCGCATCCACATATCCAGCGCTTCGCCCATTCCCTGTGTGCCACACCGGAAGACGCTGAGGATGCGGCGCAGGAGGCGCTGATCATCCTGTATCGCAAGATCGGGATGTTGCGGGCCTCGGGTGCGCTGGCGTCGTGGATGTTCCGGATCGTTCGCAACGAGTGCCTGCGTCGGGCGCGGACGGGTCTGCCGGGACGAGTCCTCGTGCAGGACACCGTCGCGGCTGCTTCGGCCGAGGACGAAGTACTGCGACGTCTGGAAGCGGGCAGGGTGGCGGCCGCGGTCGCCGATCTGCCCGCCGACCAACGCAGCGTGCTGATCATGCGCGACATCCAGGGCTACAGCGGGCGGATGGTCGCCGATGCGCTCGGGCTCAGTACGGCGGCGATGAAGTCACGGCTGCACCGGGCCCGGGCGACAGTTCAACACGCGCTACAGGCCACGCCTGATGAGGCTGCCGGAGGAAATGATGAGCGATGATTTCGCGAGTAAGTCCATGGTCGAGCACCTGGTGCGCGGCGGGGTGGGGTTCGGCGCGCTGATCGGGTCGGTGGCGCTGATCCCGGTGGTCGGGCCGATCAGCTTGTTGCTGCTGCCCGTGGGTTTGATCGCACTACGCGGGTGTCCGACGTGCTGGGCGATCGGACTGATGCAGACCCTCTCGCGGGGTCGGCTCCAGCGCTCCTGCGACGGCGGCCAGTGCACGCTGACCGTCAGCGACACCCACCGAGTCGCTTCCTAGGAGCTGACGGCTTCGAGCGGTCGCCATCCGGCCGACCGCTCGAAGCAGCTCACGCCGCGCCGAGCAGGGGCAGGCACGGTGCGAGTCCGTCGATCTCGACGGTTGTTCGCTGCAGGCTCTCCCATTTCGCGCGCGAGAGACGTACTCGGCGCTGGACGGTGGCCTTCCCGCGCACAGTGAGGCGCCGGATTCCGTCCGGCTCGTAGCCGAGCTTCTCGGAGACTCGCAACGATGGCGAGTTGTCGGCGAAGGCGCCGGATGTTGCGTCGGTGGCTTCGAGCCCTGCGAAGGCCAGGTGGAGGACCGCTGCGCGCATTTCGGTGCCGATGCCTCGCCCTTGATGTCGAAGGCCGATCCAGGAGCCGGTGTCGACCTCACGCAACGTCGCGTAGTCGCGGGCGGCGATCGCCTGCTGTCCGACGATTCGGCCGTGCTCGAAGACCGCGAGGTTCAGTGTCCAGTTGCCGGGGGACCAGTTGCCGAGTCGGAGCCAGTGGTATTGGACCACCGAGCGTGCTCGTTCGCGGGGAGGAAGGTCGGTCCACGGGACGGCGAACGGCATGCGGTCAGGGGCGTGGACGCCGTCGGCCGCGAGCTCGGCCAGCTCGGCGAGCTCGGCATCCGAGGGCAAGCGCAGTTCCAGGCGGGGTGTGGCCAGTCGCAGTCCGAACAGCGGCCAGTGATCGGTGAGCATGAGTCATTCTGCGGGGCGGACCCGACCCTTCTCACCTCATTTTCAATGGCAGTGAATCCCCAGCGCCGCAATTGAACCGAGGGTGCGAACCCGCTGTCCGGACCGAGCGCGGCTTCCGTGTGATCTCCGGGTGTGGTCCAGGGTTGTTCCGGATGTGTGGACGGTGGGGGATTCCTAGGGTCGGATGATGCGCAGATTCTCGATCGTTGCCGCGATGGCGGTTGTCGTCTCCTTGGTGGGGTGTGCGAGTCCGGCGGACGGTCCCGAGGTCTCGCCCTCCGAGAACCGCGCGGAATCCTCCGGGCGGGTGCAGCGGGTGCGCGACGACATCGACGCGGCAGTGGCCTCGGGGGTGTCGGGGGTGATCGCGACACTCACCGAGAACGGCAAGACCACCACGTTGGCCGCCGGTGTCGGCGATCAGGCCACCGGGGTGCCGATTCCGGTCGAGCCGCCGCAGCGGGTTCGGGTCGGCAGCGTGTCGAAATCCTTTGTCGCGGCGATCGTGCTGCAACTCGTGGCCGAGGGGCGAATACAACTCGACGAGCCGATCGATACCTATCTGCCCGGCTCGATCGTCGGTGACGGCGTCGACGGACGGGCCATCACGGTGCGTCAGATCCTGCAGCACCGCAGCGGGTTACCGGAGTTCGCCGACGCACCGGAGATCGACGAATACCGCGCCGCTCTCGACCATCGGACGTTCACACCCGCCGAACAGCTCGCCATCGCCTTGCGGCGGCCGGCGAAGTTCGCACCGGGTGCCCGCTTCACCTATACGAACACGAACTATCTGGTTGCCGCGATGCTCGTCGAGCGCGTCACCGGACGCCCCTATGCGGATGCCTTGCAGGACAGGATCATTCGCCCGCTGGGTTTGACCGGAACCTACCTGCCCGCTACCGGCGAGCACGATATCCGCGGTCCGCACCCGCACGGCTACGCGCCGATCGACGGCACCCGCACCGATGTGACCCGGATCGAGCCCTCGGTACCGTGGGCGGCAGGCGCCCTGGTCTCCACCGGCGAGGACCTCAACCGATACTTCCTCGACCTGGTGGCGGGAAAGGTGGTGGCGGAACCGGAACTTCAGCAGATGCTCGCCACCTTGCCGACCGGCGTGGACAGCATGCCCGAATACGGTCTCGGCGTGATGTCGGCCGAACTGTCCTGCGGCACCCGCTATATCGGGCACACCGGCGGAATCACCGGGTACGCCACCTTCGCGGGCGCCACCACCGACGGGCGGGCCGCCACGATCGTCTGGACCGAGCCGCCCAGCGAACAGCCGGACCTGATGGCGATCCTGACCCGCGCCCTGTGCCCCTGACTCGGCTAACCCCCGAACAGCAGATACAGCCCGGTGAACGTGAATCCGACCATGGTCAGCATCAATGCCAGCTGGCCGGTCAGCCGGTGACGCGGTGGGAGAAGAACTAGGCAGCGATCGTGCGCGGCGGCGACACCGAGGATGTGGCCGATCAGGACAGCGAGCACTTTGCAGGTGGCGAGCACACTCGGATGACTCGACAGCACGTAGGCGACGTCTCGATCGGCCAGGCCCGCGATGTTCCATCCACGGTCGAGTGGGTCCGCGAACAGCAGTACTGTCGCCTGCCCCTTCTCGAGGAGGAACGTGAGGTAATGGGCGATCAGATAGCCCGCCACGATCGGGGTGAGGCTGAGTGCCAGCCGCCGCGGCAGCAGCGCTCGATCGGCGTGGGAGAGGCCGCCGGTGGCGCGCGCGGCGACGGAGAACAACCCGCCCACCACCCCGATGAAGACCAGCAGTCCGGCCGTGCGCACCAGTGTCGCGTCGACGACCGGGGCCAGATCGTCGACCAGTTCGCGCCACCGCGGAAAAGCGGAGAAGCTGTCGAAGGCGGTGGATCCGAGCAGCGTCGCCGCGACCGCGACAGATCCGGCGAGTCCGGGAGTCCCCGCGAGATTGTTCAGCGGCATTCGCAACACCGGCTGCCCGGCGTGGTCGCGGCCGTAGGCGCTCAGGTGCGCCAGCAGCGTGCTGTACACCTCGAGCGGATCGGCCCGCTCTGCCCAGACGGTGCCGAACAGTGTGAGACCGATCGTGGTCACGACCAGATAGCCGAGCAGCCAGGTGAGCACCGAGCTCACCGACCCCGGTGCGCGCCAAGCCAATTCCAGCCACACGAAGGAGAACAGGCCGGCAGCGGCCGGGAGGTAGCCCCACTCCTCGCGATAGCGGAGAAGTCCCTGCTCCGGCGGGCGCCGCAGCAGGAGGCAGCCGAATCGATGGATCGCCCGGACCGGCGAAACGACCTTCCAGACCGGTCCGATCAGCAGGGACGCCACCATCACCCCGACCCAGACGCCGATGTACAGCACTCCCGGCACCGGATTCAGGGCCGGATCCGAGGAGCCGAACACCGCGATGACGAGCAGGCAGACGGTGACCACCACGCTCGCCACGGCGATGACCGTCCGCGTCGCGCGGGCGTCGATCATCCGGCGAACCGGCATGGGCAGCGGGAATCCCGGTGAGTCGGGGTCGAGTCGGGGTCGACGCCAGGCGAGGAACAGCAGGGCGAACGAGAAGGTGAGCGCCCACGCCGCGCCGATCAACGCGTAGGTGAGCGGAATCGGCAGGTCAGCGGCGCCGTTGAGGCCGTGGGCGAGGGAATTCACTGCCGGACCAGCAGCGTCGTCACCGTCCGTCCGAGGTGGTGCAGCTCGATCTCCACCCGGCCCGGCACCGTCACGGTGAAGTCGAACTGCTGGCCCGACGCCGCGGCGACGGGAAAGGTGTGCGCGGGGGCCGAGTGGACATGCAGTTCGTCGGTGGCGTCACTGTCGACCCGCAGCACGATGCGTTGCCCGGCTGTGGCTTCGGTGCGCGTATTGGCCGGGGACACCGCGCCGTTCGCGATCCGGATGTCGATGATGCGGGCCGTGCTCGCGGGCTCGCCGGCCTGCTCGGACTCCGCACCCGATGAGCAGCCCACCAGCAGCGAACCCGCGGCGACCGTGACAAAGCCGTACCGCAGCCGACGAGGGGTCACGGATTCTCCTCGGTGCGGTCGATCGGCACGGATTGTGCTCGTGCGTCCTCGTTTTCGCGCTTCTCCGCGCGCCGGTCACGCATCGCGATGAACAGCACCAGGCCGACCAGTGCCACCGCGGGCAGGAAGGCCGGGATCGCCAGCAGGAGGGAGTGGTCGGCGAGGATGTCGACGTGCTCCTGGCCGATCACGGTCCGACCGTCGCCCGCTGGTCCGGCGTGCTGCCCGCCGCCAGATACCGGTCGTTGACGCGGGCCGCACCCCACGCCATCGCCGCGATCAAGGCCAGGCTGCACGCCAGCACCACCAGGCCCGCCAGCCCGATCAGCCAGGACGGATGATCGAAGGACCGCTCGCGTTGCAGGACCGAGATCTCCTCGACGAACGGCCGCGTGAAGCTCGCGGGCGCGGGCACCTCCGCGGCGCCGATGCCGCGATCGAGCGGCATGAAGATCGGGAGCGCGGATTGCATGCGCCCGTCCTGCAGGCGCAGCAGTGTCTTCCAGGTGCCGTGCACGGGTACGGGCCGGGTGGAGACGAAGTGGTCGTCGGCGACGCGACGCAGCTTGTCCACGACTAGGCCGTGGCCGGGGCTGTCGTCGCCGGTACCGCCCTGCCAGGCCAGGATCTCCACCCACTCCGGATCGGAACCGATGAGATCGCCGGGGGAGAGCCGGATGTCGGCGGTGACCATCCGCCCACCCTGCTCGGGATCGGCGTCGGTCAGCGCGACTGTCGCCGACGCGTTCTCCGGTACCCGGATGATCAGCCCGTTCGCGGTCGCCGCTGCCGCGATCACCACCGCGGCGACCACGAGTCCACGCCGCACCGCAGGTCTGGGCAGTGCCTCGCCGCGCAAGACGGTGCCGAGCATCGCGCCGATCACACCGCCCGCCACACCGACCGGCACCGCCATCGCGAGCAGTTCCAGCCACATCCCGCCGACCCAGGGATTGACAAACATCCGCTCGATCCACAGCGATTCGAGCCAGATACCCACCGTCGCCACACCGAGCCCGGTGAGCGCACCCCACCAGAGCGGTCGGCGAATCAGCGGAACAAGGGCGAGCAGTTCGACCACGATCGCGGCACCGAGGTAGAGCGGGAACACATTGCGTGGCGCCTCGAATCCGGTGCCGACGAGGACCGCCACGATGGACCGCACGCAGAAGGCGAAGGCCACGAGCAGCAGTGTGCTGAGTGGGCCGAGCGTCAACCGCGCCGAGATCAGCGCGATCGTGGCGGCGAAGACGATCAACATCGGTTGCAGCACCAGCCGGAACTGTTCGACGCCGAAGTCGAACTCCACCTGGAACACCGACAGCCCGATCACCAGGCCGCCGAACGCGAAGGCCTGGATCGCCCACAGCATCCGCCCGTCGGTCCGTTCGGGGTCGGGCCGGTTGTAGCGGCCCTCGAGTTCGAGCAGGAGCACCCCGATCAGCGACAGACCGGCGCCGCCGATGAGCATGAGGTGGGTGGGTCCCCAGAGCGTGACGTCCTGGCCGAACAGCCGGTGCCAGATGTCGTCGAGCGGGAAACCGATCAGCGCGTACAGACCGGCACCGGCGATCAAGATGCCGCCCACGGGGGCGTACCAGTCGCGGGTGATCTTCACCGCGGCCCTGCCCGGCTTCTCGTCGAGCGGCAGGATGATCGCGAGCATGCCCGCCATGAAGAGGAAGAACAGGCCGACGAGGATGAAATAGTGCGCCGGGTTGGCCAGCGGCCCGTCGTCGCGGCCCTTGCCGACATGCAGGCTCACGTCCCAGATGAAGCCGAGAAACGCGGTCAGGATGGTCGCGAGGAACATCGCGATCGGCAGCGCCACCCAGCCGGGACGGTTCATGAGGCGGCCGCTGAAGTCGGCCAGCCGTTGCAGCCAGGTGATGCGTCGCGTCCGGTGCAGGTAGGCCACCCACAGCAGCACCGCGCCGACCACCGCGGCAGCTCCTGTCATCAGCGCCACCTGATCGAGGGCAGCGCCACCACCCTCGGTGCCCGGGGCGGCCAGGATCGTCGACGGATCGCTCAACACTGTGGCCACGGCAGTCCTCCGATATGTCGAAGCGCCCGGTCTGCGGGGTAACGAACAGTATCCCGAATTCCGCGCTACACCGATACCCCGCGCGCGGGTCGCGGTCGAGCGCTCAGCCGCGCCAGGTGTCTACCCGGCCGGACGCAGCTGCTCCCGGTACTGCTCGCCCCAGGTCTCCATCAGCTCGATGATCGGGACGAGACCGCGGCCGAACTCGGTCAGCTCGTACTCGACCCGGGGCGGGACCTCCGGATACACGGTGCGGGTGAGCACGCCGTCGCGCTCGAGTTCGCGCAGCTGCGCGGTCAGCATTCGCTGGGTCACGTGCGTCATGGCGCGGCGCATCTCGGTGAACCGGGCCGTACCCTCGCTCAGCTGGAAGACGATCATGCCCTTCCATTTGCCGCCGATCACATCGAGGGTGACCTCGACCGGGCAGTCGAAATCGAGATCCTGCTTACGTTTGGCCATACACATCCTCGTCTCACCGGCAAAGGTATGAAAAAGGGTACTGGGTAACAGAAATGTGCGTTCTTACGCGGATATTCCCTGTCGGGCAGGCTCGATCCAGCAAGCAGACCCGGTCCCGACAGGAGTTTCAGAGATGGCCCAGCTACTTCAGCTCGATGCCAGCCCGCGCCGATCGCGCTCCCACACCCGCACGCTGGTCGGGGAGTTCGTCGCGCGCTGGAGCGAGGGCAGGCCCGGTGACACGGTGATCCGCCGCGACCTCGGCCACGAACCGCCTCCGCACCTCACCGAGGAGTGGATCGCCGCCGCCTTCACCCCACCGGAGGCGCGCACCCCGCAGATGCGCGACACCCTCGCCTACAGCGACCAGCTGGTGGACGAGCTGTTCACCTCCGACGTGCTGGTACTCGGAGTCCCCATGTACAACTTCGGGGTACCGGCCATGCTGAAGGCCTACATCGACCAGATCGTCCGGGTCGGGCGCACCTTCTCCTTCGATCCCGAGGCCGCGGCTCCGTACACACCACTCACCTCCGGAAAGCGCGCCTTCGTCATCGTCGGCACCGGCGACGCCGGCTACGAGACGGGCGGTCCGCTGGCGAGCATGAACCACGTGGAGCCGTACCTGCGCACGGCTCTGGGTTTCATCGGCATCGACGAGGTCGAGTTCGTCTACACCGGCAACGACGAATTCGGCGGGGAGCGCCTCCAACGGTCCCTCGAACGCGCCCGCGACCGGGTAGCCGACCTGACTCTCGAGCGTGAAGTTGTCGATATGGCGGGCTGAGCAGCGGCTATGACGCCGAAACCCCGGACATGGCCCGGGGTTTCGGTAACCGACCTGAGTGATTCAGGGTCAGCGAGTGGCGATGATCGCCGAACCATGGCCGAAGAGACCTTGATTCACCGCGATGCCCGCGCGGGCGTTGTCCACCTGGCGGCCGTCGGCCCGGCCGCGCAACTGCCAGGTGAGCTCGCAGACCTGGGAGATGGCCTGTGCGGGGATGGCCTCGCCGAAGCAGGCGAGTCCGCCGCTGGGGTTCACCGGTACCCGTCCGCCCAATGTCGTTGCGCCACTGCGCAGCAGAGCCTCCGCTGCACCCGTCTCGCAGAGCCCGATGTCCTCGTACCAGTCCAGTTCCAGCGCGGTGGAGAGGTCGTAGACTTCCGCGAAGGACAGGTCGGCGGGACCGATTCCGGCCTCTTCGTAGGCGGCGTGCGCGATGGCGGACCGGAAGGTGCGTGACGGGGGCTCGACGGCCACGGCGGAATCCGTCGAGAAATCCGGCAGATCGAGCACGGTCTTCGGGAACGTCGGCGTCACCGTCGACAGCGCGGAGATGCGCACCGGATCGGCGATGCCGTGGCGGCGTGCGTAGTCCATCGACGTCAGCACCAGCGCGGCCCCGCCGTCGCTGGTCGCGCAGATGTCGAGCAGCCGCAACGGATCCGACACGATCGCCGAAGCGGAGATCTCCTCGACCGAGACCTCCTTGCGGTATCGGGCATTCGGGTTGTTCAGGCCGTGCCGGGAGTTCTTCACCTTCACCGCGGCGAAGTCGTCGAGAGTGGCGCCGTGCAACGCCATGCGGCGGCGGGCGTAGAGCGCGAAATAGATCGGGTTGGTGGCGCCGAGCAGATGGAAGCGCAACCAGTCGGGGTCGTCGCGGCGCTCGCCACCGACCGGCTGGAAGAAGCCCTTCGGCGTGGTATCCGCGCCGACCACCAGCGCCACCTCGCACAGCCCGGCCAGGATCTGGGCGCGCGCGTTGGCGATGGCCTGCGCACCGGAGGCGCAGGCGGCGTAGCTGCTCGAGATCTGCGCACCCGACCAGCCGAGCGCCTGCGCGAAAGTCGCGCCCGAGACGAAGCCGGGATAGCCGTTGCGGATGGTGTCGGCGCCGGCGATGTAGCCGACGTCGCGGTGGTTCAACCCGGCGTCGGCCAGCGCCGCGCGCGCCGCCACCAGACCGTATTCGACGAAGTTGCGCCCCCACTTGCCCCACGGGTGCATGCCCGCGCCGAGGACGGCGATGTCGCGATCATTCGTGTCAGTCATTGACCGGCCTCCACATCCACACCGTGTGTTCTGCGTCCTCGTCCTCGTACAGCGTCCCGACGGTCAATTCGACCGGCATGCCGACGGCCAGATCATCGACGGTGAGACCGCGCACGACCTGCCCGAGAATCACCATCTGCTCGACCTCGAGCTCCACCGCAGCGACGACATAGGGCACGAAGGGATCGGCCGAGACGTAAGGCGCGGGCGGCTTGTACCGGGCGTCGGCGTACGACCAGATCCGGCCGCGCGTGGAGAACAGGTACTCGACGAGCTCGGAGCCGTCGTGGGTACCTGTGCACTGGGGGTTGCGGCAGGCGAGTGTGTTCTTCGGGAAGTACGGCGTGCCGCAGTCGTTGCAGCGAGTTCCTTTGAGGCGTACCTGGCCGTCGTCCGCAGTGAACCAGTCAGCCACGGCGGGGCGTTGTTCTTTCTGCACGTGGCCGACGGTATAGGAACACGTTCTACTTTGGGGCGGAATTCCGTTCCAGCGCTGCTCGGGCGCGGGTACGGTGAGCGGATCGAGGATGCGATGACATCGATCTGGAGTACCGCGCGATGGGCACCAAAGCTATTGACCCGCAGTCGATCCGCAACGTCACGATCATCGGCGATGCCGAGGAGACGGCGCGAGTGGTTCATCGCCTGCGCCGATGTTTCGGCGACACCGAGAACACGGTCTACTGGTCGATGAACAGCATCGAGCACACGATTCGCGTCACCGAACTGTCGAGCGACGCGCTCATCGCCGACTTGGAGCGATCCATTCGCGTCGCCGACGGGGTCATCGTGGTCGTGAACGCCGCCGCGCACGCCACCCCGCGACTCGAAACCATGTTGCGCGTCGCCGACGATCATCAGGTCGCCCGCCTGTGCTTGGTCGGCGGCCTCGATCAACCCACCGCCGACTTCGACCGCTGTGTCCGCACGATCGCCGACGCTCGCGGGGCGGTGCCGTTGGCCCTCCAGGTCCCCGTCGGCGCCGGTGTCGGCTTCGACGTCATCGACCTGGTCTCGCTACCGGCCCTCGAACGTGCGGCAACCGAAACCCTGGGAAGCCGAAGGCAACTCGCTGAGCGGTGGTATCGCGAACTCAGGGCGACCCTGACCGAACACCGCGCGGACTCGCTCACCGTTGGAGACCTGCACACCCGCATCCGCCGCCGCACCCGCAGCGGCGACATCGTGCCCATTCTGTGCGCCACACCCCTCGCGAGCGACGACATCGCCCCACTCCTGGACGCCGTCGTCCGCTACCTGCCATCGCCCCTGTACGTCTGTCAGCCGGAGCACGCCCTCGACTACTGACTGCCGCGTTCGGGCCTGATCGGGACTCGCTCGGCGGTGGTGTGCCCAGTCGTGTCGCCCATCCGACGAAGTGCATAATCGAACGTATGTGCGACTCGATTCGGCTCTACCTGCGCAATGGACGCTGGACGGAACCTGCGCCGCGCTTCTGCCCCAACGGACACCGGCTCGGGGCAGGCCGGTCGCTCGTCAGCGTGTTGCCCTGCGTCCGGATCGGCGGACACCACCGAACGCACACCTGCCTGGCCTGCGCCACGACCATCTACTGCCCGCCGATCCACAACGACTGCGAGCACTAGGTCTGCACCGGTCGAAATCCCCCGCCGCCGAAGCCTGACAAGGCCGTGTCCCGTCATCACTCGACGAGAAGGCCCCTTGCCGCTACGCGGTGATCTCGCCGATCTACAGAGGGATGACGATGGGCCCGCAGGAGTTGGCACCGACGGCACATCCGATCGCGGTGAGCACGGACTGCACCAGGGAGGAAGAGCCGGTGCCCGACGAGTCGCTCCCCGAACCCAGCGGGGCTTCCGCAGCGGCGGGCCCGGCGGCGGTGACCAGTCCAGCGGTGATGGCGAGGGCCGCGGCGCCGGTGCGCAATGCCCGACTGGTGAGAGTCATGCCGGAATCGTACGGTCGATCAACAGATTCCAACCGCCCCCGAATCCTGGGGCACCGGCGTGTTTGACAGCAAGCGCTTCCTCCTCGTCACCTCACAGTGGTTGATGGCGTGTGCGGGATTTCCTGCGGCGAAGAGCTGCTACTTCTGCTGCGGCGCAGAGGGGATCGAACCGTTGTCTTGTCGGACAGCCGTCGCGTTGCTGCGCGGCGTTGACCTCGAGGGCCTACCCGTGGCAGTACCCATTGCCGACAAGACGCCGGACTTACGCAGGTTTCCATCGGGCTTGTTTAGCGTCCCGACGCAACTCGCCGCGGACGGCCTGTCCTGCTGATGAACCAGCGCGGCCAGGTTTCTGGCCGCGTTGATATCGCGGTCCAGCTCGGCACTGCAATTTTCACATCGAAAGACCCGATCGGACAGGCGCAGTTTGTTTTTCACTGCGCCGCATCCGCTGCAGGTCTTCGAGCTGGGGTAGAACCGATCGGCGACAACAAGCGAGGTTCCTCGCCATTTCGACTTGTACGTGAGTTGGCGGCGTAGCTCGCCCCACGCGGCAAGCTGAATCTTCCGGCTGAGCCTTCGGTTTCGGATCAGTCCGGCGACATGCAGGTCCTCGATGGCTATGGACTCGCAGGAGGTGGTCAGCTGTGTGGTCAGTTGGTGAAGGCTGTCTGTGCGGGCATTCGTCAGCTGTTTGTGTACCCGCGCTATCTCCGCTCTGGTCTTCTCCCAGCGCCGAGATGGTGTGCGGTTGGTCCGCCTGTCGGGACCGTGCCGACGTGCGGCGCGACGTTGCAGACGTCGAAGTTTTTTCGTGGTGCGCTCGACATCCGGTGGCGCCGCGACGAACCCGTCTTCATCGGAGATACCAGGGATCGGCATCGACAAAATCGCCAAGTGCTTGATCCCGAGGTCTACACCGACAACAGGAATCCGTTTGCTTGCGGGTGTAGTCGGGGGGCCGGACAGCTCGACCGAGAACGACACTTGCCAACGCTCGTTCCGGAAGCTGACAGTGGCAGAACGGATTCGGGCGCCCCCTGGTCGGATGCGCCGTTCCAGCGACCTGGTCGACTCCAAAGTGCGGACAACGCCGATCCTGGGAAGTTTGACATGTCGTCGGTCGGTGGCCACCAGCCCGAATGCGCCGGTAGAGAATCGGCAGGACTGTCGACTCCGCTTGGACTTGAACTTCGGGAATCGACGAACCCGGTTCGTACCGGAATCCCGCCCCTGTGCCCAACGGGTCAGCGCGGTGGCCAGGTTGGCCAGCCCGCTTGCGTAGGCCTCCTTCGAGTTCTCTGACCACCACGGAGCCGCTGTCGGCTTGGCTGCGTTCCATCGTTTGCGGAGTGCGTAGGCCGACCAGTTCACATGCGGAGTCAGATCTTCTGCAGGGACACCGTACGAGCGCTCGGCTTCACGTTGCGCGAGGACGGCCCGAACCATCGCGAGTCCCCAGTTGTAGGCGAACCGCTGGGCACCGCAATGCGACTGGAGCATGTCCTGCTGGGCGGGGGTGGGGTCCAGTGCGAAGACGAACGCACGGACCACAGAGCCGGTGCCTGCCGGGTGACTCGGACTCTCCGTAGTTGCATCGAGCGAGAGCATGATAATCCCCCGTCTTGCAGCTGCTGTGATCACACTCAGTAGTCGTGATGGTGGACCTGTACAACATCTGTGGGCGCACGCGGGATCGAACCGCGGACCGCTGGTGTGTAAAACCAGTGCTCTACCGCTGAGCTATACGCCCTGGCACCGCCGGGGAGTACCGGCGGTGTCGGGTTATGAATCTAGCGCGGCGAGGGCTTTCTCCCAAGCCGCCTGGTCACGGGCCTGTCCGGGGCCGTTCATCTCCGCGAAAGTGATGTAGCCGGACTTGTCGACGACGAAGGTTCCGCGGTTGGGGTAGCCGGATTTCTCGTTGAAGACGTCGTAGGACTGGGTGACGGCGCCGTGCGGCCAGAAGTCCGACAGCAGGGGGAACAGGTAGCCCTGTTCCGCGGCCCAGATCTTGTGGGTGGGTGGCGGTCCGACGGAGATCGCGATGATCTCGGCGTCGTCGTTCTGGAATTTGGGCAGCTCGTCGCGGACCTTGCACAGCTCGCCTTGGCAGATGCCGGTGAAGGCGAGCGGATAGAACACCAGCAGCACGTTCTTCTTGCCGCGGAAATCCGACAGGGTGACGGGCTGGTTGTTCTGGTCCTTGAGCGTGAAATCCGGCGCGAGAGTGCCAACCTCTAGCGGCATACTACGAATCCTCCGTCGTGTCGGGTCCCAGCCGGGCATGCGAGCCCAACTGAGACCCTAGCGAACGGCGGATTCAGCGCTGTTTGGACGGTGCCTTCGGCTGAACGAGGCGTGAGCCCGTCCAACTGCCGAGGCTGATGGTGGATGTCTGGGTCAGGCCGGCCGTGGGTGCGGCTTCGGCGATCTCGCTCGGATCGACATGGCCTTGTTGACCGGTTTTGGGGGTGAGGACCCAGATGAAGCCTTCATCGGCCAGCGGGCTGATGGCATCCATCAGCTCGTCGGCCAGATCGCCGTCACCTTCTCGCCACCACAGCAGGACGGCGTCAACGACCTCATCGGAGTCTTCGTCGACCATTTCGCCGCCGCTGACCTCCTCGATCTCGGCGCGCAATGCGTCGTCGGTGTCCTCGTCCCAGCCCAATTCCTGAACAACCAAGCCGTGAGAAATGCCAAGCTTCTGAGCGTAGTTCTGCGCGTCCGCCGCGGCGACCACGGTGGTGTCCTCCCTAAACTTCCGACAGTAAGATAGGTGCAAGCGAACATGGTTATCGGCCGCAGCGCAAGCTGATCGGATGAATTGGGACCGTATGCCGCGTGTCGGGAGGGCGAAATCGGCCGTCTCAACAGGCGTCGTGGACGGCGGTGCGTGCCTGGTTGATGGTGCGGCTGGCCTCGTTGAGCTTGCCGACAGGTGAGTTGTAGGTCATCTTTCTGGTCTGCACGGCCAGCTCGCGTGCCGCGACGACATACGCGGTGAATTTGTCGGCCAGTTCGGTCGGCAACGCGCCCGCCGCGGCGACGACGCCGGACTCCACTTTGGTCGCCGCGTTGTCGAGGGTGGTGGCCGCGGACTCGCGCTTGGCGGCGTAGTCGGGAGCGTTGGTGTCGTGGGCGGAGACGAAGTCGTTGTACGCGGTGACGCCGGCGCCGGTGGTGGTGGCGAACTGGCCGCAGTTGTCGGTGATCGCGCGCTCTCGCGCGGCCGCGGCGCGCGAGGACGCGGCGGCCGAGGACGACGCCGCGGCGGTGGTCTTGTAGGCGGCCACTTCGGCCGCGTCGGTCGTCGGTGTGCCGGGGATCTGCTCGGCACAACCCGCCACCACCGAACCCGCGGTCACGGCGACAAAGGCACAGATCAGCCCCAGTCGGCGCGCGTGCAGCTCCCTCATCGTCCGGCGTTCCCTCTCACTCACGTGCGTGACTCGTATTTCCCCGCAGAACCTACCTAATGGTATTCGCGCTGAGGTGATGACCTCGGCAGCCGTTTCGGTAAGGATGGGGGGTGCACCCGAACCTTTCGCAACGGGTGGTCCGCACACCAAGCGGGCAGGCCCGGGGATAGCGACGCCGACCAAGCAGTTCAGCCCCCATCACGAGGAGCAGATTTGACCGACCTGATCCACTCTGCAGCTTCCAACGATCCAGTAGCGACCTCCACCGGGGGCGGTGAATCCACCACCAAACCCACCGGTGAACGGGTACGGGTCATCCGCGAAGGAGTGGCGTCGTATCTACCGGATATCGACCCCGAAGAGACCAGTGAATGGCTGGAATCCTTCGACGACATGCTCGACCGGGAAGGCCCGGGTCGCGCCCGCTACCTGATGTTGCGCCTGCTCGAGCGAGCGGGCGAACGCCGTGTCTCGATTCCGGCGCTCACCTCCACCGATTACGTCAACACCATTCCCACCGAGAACGAACCGTGGTTCCCCGGTGACGAGGAAGTCGAGCGCCGCTTCCGCGCCTGGATCCGGTGGAACGCCGCGATCATGGTGCATCGCGCGCAGCGCCCCGGAATCGGTGTCGGCGGCCATATTTCGACCTACGCGTCCTCGGCGGCGCTCTATGAGGTGGGCTTCAACCACTTCTTCCGCGGCAAGGATCACCCCGGCGGCGGCGACCACGTCTACATCCAGGGTCACGCCTCGCCGGGCATCTACGCGCGCGGTTTCCTCGAGGGCCGCCTCAGCACGGACCGGCTCGACGGATTCCGTCAGGAATACAGCCACGGCGGCCTGGGCAAGGGCCTGCCGTCCTACCCGCATCCGCGGCTGATGCCGGACTTCTGGGAGTTCCCGACGGTCTCGATGGGCCTGGGCCCGATGAACGCGATCTACCAGGCCAGGTTCAACCACTACCTCACCGATCGCGGCATCAAGGACACCTCCGACCAGCACGTGTGGGCGTTCCTCGGCGACGGCGAGATGGACGAGCCCGAGTCGCGCGGCCTGATCCAGGTGGCCGCCAACGAGGCGCTCGACAACCTGACCTTCGTGATCAACTGCAACCTGCAGCGGCTCGACGGCCCGGTGCGCGGCAACGGCAAGATCATCCAGGAACTGGAGTCGTTCTTCCGTGGCGCGGGCTGGAACGTGATCAAGGTGGTCTGGGGTCGCGAGTGGGACGCGCTGCTCGGCGCCGACCGTGACGGTGCACTCGTGAACCTGATGAACTCCACCCCCGACGGTGACTACCAGACCTACAAGGCCAATGACGGCGCGTACGTGCGCGACCACTTCTTCGGCCGCGACCCGCGCACCAAAGCACTGGTGCAGAACATGTCCGACAGCGAGATCTGGAATCTCAAGCGCGGCGGACACGACTACCGCAAGGTCTACGCGGCGTATTCGGCGGCGATGGCGCACAAGGGCCAGCCGACGGTGATCCTGGCCAAGACGATCAAGGGCTACACCCTCGGCAAGCACTTCGAGGGCCGCAACGCCACCCACCAGATGAAGAAGCTGGCGCTGCAGGACCTCAAGGACTTCCGCGATCTGCAGCGCATCCCGATCAGCGACGCCGAGCTGGAGAAGGACCCGTACCTGCCGCCGTACTACCACCCCGGCATGGACGATCCGGCCATCGAGTACATGCTGGCCCGCCGCACGTCGCTCGGCGGTTTCGTGCCGGAGCGTCGCTCGCCCGCCAAGGCGCTGAAGCTGCCGGGCGACGAGGCCTACCGCTCGGTGCGCAAGGGTTCGGGCAAGCAGAAGGTCGCCACGACGATGGCGCTGGTGCGCCTGGTCAAGGAACTGTTGCGCGACAAGGAGATCGGCAAGCGCATCGTGCCGATCATCCCGGACGAGGCCCGCACCTTCGGCATGGACTCGTGGTTCCCGACGCTGAAGATCTACAACCGCAACGGCCAGCTCTACACCTCGGTCGACGCGGAACTGATGCTCGCCTACAAGGAGAGCGCGGTCGGCCAGATCCTGCACGAGGGCATCAACGAAGCCGGTTCCACCGCCTCGTTCACCGCGGTCGCCACTTCCTACGCCACCCACGGCGAGCCGATGATCCCGCTCTACATCTTCTATTCGATGTTCGGATTCCAGCGCACCGGCGACAGCTTCTGGGCCGCGGCCGACCAGCTCGCGCGCGGATTCGTCCTCGGCGCCACCGCGGGCCGCACCACCCTCACCGGTGAGGGTCTGCAGCACAACGACGGGCAGTCGCTGCTGCTGGCATCGTCGAATCCCGCCGTGGTGACCTACGATCCGGCGTTCTCGTTCGAGATCGCGCACATCGTGCGCGACGGTCTGCGCCGGATGTACGGCGGCGGCGAAGCCCCGGCCAGTCAGCTGCCCGGCACCGAGGTGCCCGCGGTCGGCACGTTCGGCGGGGAGAACATCTTCTACTACATCACCTTGTACAACGAGCCCTATCAGCAGCCGGCCGAGCCCGACGACCTCGACGTCGCGGGTCTGCTCAAAGGTCTGTATCTGTACCAGGGCGGCGGTGAGAGCGAGGTTCGCGCCCAGATCCTCGTCTCCGGCGTGACCGTGCCCGACGGGTTGCGCGCGCAGGAGATCCTGGCGCAGGAGTGGGGTGTGGCCGCGGACGTGTGGTCGGTGACCTCGTTCGGCGAGCTCCGCCGGGAGGCGCTCGACAAGGAGATCGCGGCGCTCAAGCACCCCGATGCGGATTCGGGCTCGCCGTATGTCACCCAGGCGCTCTCGGCCGCGCGGGGACCGGTGGTCGCCGCGACGGATTGGATGCGCGCGGTGCCCGATCAGATCCGGCAGTGGGTGCCCGGCGACTACATCACCCTCGGCACCGACGGGTTCGGCTTCTCCGACACCCGCACGGCCGCGCGCCGGGTGTTCAACGTCGACGCGCAGTCGATCGTGGTCGCCGTGCTCGAGGGTCTCGTCCGGGACGGCACGTTCGACAAGGCCAAGGCGGTGGAAGCGGCCGCGAAATACGGCATCGACAGCGTGGCCGCCGCGCCGAAGCCGAGTGCGGACGCGGCAGAGGAACTCGCGTAGCGGACTATTGGACTGTGGAGCGCAAACCGCCGCGGCCCCGTCGGATCACCGAGGGCACCAGCGAACACGAGGTCTATCTGCCGACGGGGGCTCTGTCCCCGAATCGGCAGACCCGTGATCCGCTGCCCGACACGCTGCTCAAGCGGGTCAAGCAGTTCTCGGGCCGGCTGTCCACCGAGGCGGTGGGGTCGATGCAGGATCGGCTGCCGTTCTTCGCCGATCTGGACGCCGCGCAGCGAGCGGGCGTGCAGATGCTGGTGCAGACGGCGGTCGTGAACTTCCTGGAGTGGTTGCAGGATCCCGATTCCGATATCCGCTTCAGCCTGGACGCGTTCCAGGTGATTCCACAGGATCTGGCGCGGCGGCTCACGCTGCGCCAGACCGTGGACATGGTGCGGGTGGCCATGGACTTCTTCGAGCAGTGGCTGCCCGCGCTGGCGCGCAACGATCGGCAGCTGGTGGCGCTCACCGAGGCGGTGCTGCGGTACGGGCGTGAGCTCGGCTTCGCGGCCGCCTCGGTGTACGCCAGCGCCGCCGAGTCGCGTGGTGCGTGGGATACCCGCCTGGAGGCCCTGGTGGTCGACGCGGTGGTCCGCGGCGACACGGGTCCCGACATGCTTTCCCGGGCCGCCACGTTGAACTGGGACGCCACGGCGCCCGCCACGGTGCTGGTCGGCACACCGCCGCTGGACCAGGGCGTGTCGACGGTCGGCGCGGTGCACACCATCGCGACCAAACACGGCAGGGCCGCGCTGGCGGTGGTGCAGGGTGCGCGGCTGGTGATGGTGGTCAGCGGGCACCTGGGGGAGTCGGGCATGGGCTCGCCGTTCCTCACCGATCTGCTGGCCGAGGTGTTCTCCGACGGCCCGGTGGTGATCGGTCCGACGATGCGCACCCTCGGGGCGGCGCACGCGTCGGCGATCGAGGCGCTGGCGGGAATGGAGGCCGTGGTGGGCTGGCGCGCGGCGCCAAGGCCCGTTCACGCCACGGAGTTGTTGCCCGAGCGCGCGTTGCTGGGCGATAGAGCTGCGATAGAGGCGTTGAACGAGTATCTTGTGCTCCCGTTGGCTGCTGCCGGATCTTCGTTATCCGACACACTCGACGCCTACCTGGATTGTGGCGGAGCAGTAGAAACTTGCGCTCGGCAGCTGTACGTCCATCCAAATACCGTTCGGTACCGACTCAAACGAATCGGCGAGGTCACCGGCCGCGATCCGATGAATCCCCGGGACGCCTATGTGCTCCGAATCGCAGCAACAGTGGGCCGTTTGACACGAACGCATAACGAATCGTCTCCTTCTGTCACAGAAACCCCGTCTGCCCCATTGGCTCACGACCCCCTGTAACGGGATTGGGGAATCGGTCGATCCCGACACCCCACCTCGGATTTTGTGGGACCCCTACAAAAGCGATCGGAAAGCTTCATTCGCGCCGACATCTCATGCGGCGGGGGTCACAGTGTTGTCTTAGGGGGTGATCGCGTTGCTCACCCCTGGACAGGGGTCCCAGACACCCGGCATGCTCACGCCGTGGCTCGCACTTCCCGGTGCGACTGATCGCCTCGAGCTCTGGTCGAAGGCCGCAGGCCTCGATCTGGTCCGTCTCGGTACCACCGCGACGGCCGAGGAGATCGTCGACACCGCGGTGACGCAGCCGCTCGTGGTCGCCGCCGCCCTCCTCGCGTTCGCCGAAATCGCCCCCGGGTCGATTCCGGCGGATACAGTCGTCGCCGGACACTCGGTCGGCGAATTCGCCGCAGCCGCTGTCGCCGGTGTCATCACCGCCGACGAGGCAGTCGCCCTCGCCGCCATCCGCGGCCGGGAGATGGCCAAGGCCTGTGCGCTGGAGCCGACCGGCATGTCCGCAGTGCTCGGTGGCGATGAGGCCACCGTGCTCGCACGGCTCGCCGAACTCGATCTCGTCCCGGCCAACCGCAACGCGGTAGGCCAGATCGTCGCAGCGGGCCGCCTGGAAGCTCTGGCGGAGCTCGCCGCGAACCCGCCGGAGAAGGCACGGGTCCGCGCGTTGCCCGTCGCCGGTGCGTTCCACACCGTCTTCATGGCCCCGGCACAGGAAGCTGTCGCCGATGCCATCGCCCAGATCTCGCCGAGCGACCCGATCCGGACGCTGCTGTCGAACTTCGACGGACAACCGGTCACCTCGGGCGCCGACGCGATCGAAAAACTTGCCGCTCAGGTCACTCGCCCGGTGCGCTGGGACCTGTGCAACGAGACCATTCGCGCCGCGGCCGTCTCGGCCGTGGTCGAGTTGCCGCCGGCGGGCACGCTGGTCGGCATCGCCAAACGGGAACTGAAGGGCACGCCCAATCTGGCCCTGAAGACCCCCGAAGACCTCCCCGCGTTGGCCGAACTGACCACCTCGGGCTAGCTTTCCCCCGGCGGTTGTGCACAGCGAAGTGCAGGCCGTTCACGAACCCTACAAATAGCAACAAGAAGGGAGCCACCAAAGTGGCCGCTCTGACCCAGGAACAGATCGTCGAAGAACTCGGCAAGATCATCGAAGAGGTTACGGGTATCGAACCCTCCGAGGTGACCCTCGAGAAGTCCTTCGTCGACGACCTGGACATCGACTCGCTGTCCATGGTCGAGATCGCTGTGCAGATGGAAGACAAGTACGGCGTCAAGATCCCCGATGAGGATCTGGCCAGCCTGAAGACTGTCGGTGACTCCGTCGCTTACGTCCAGAAGCTCGAGGCCGAGAACGCCGACGTCGCCGCCGAGCTCAAGGCCAAGTTCGACAGCGCCGGCGAGTAGGGCCGAACTTTGACCACTCCTGCTCCCAGTACTTTGAACGGGAACTTCCCCAACGTCGTCGTCACGTCGATGGCGGCGACCACGTCGATCGCTGGTGATGTCGATGCGACGTGGAAGGGACTCCTCAACGGTGAGAGCGGAATCGACGTTCTCGAGGATTCCTTCATCGAGGAATACGACCTGCCGGTGCGAATCGGCGGTCACCTGAAGGTCAGCCCCGACACCCTGTTGAGCCGGGTCGAGATCCGCCGTATGGCGTATGTCGAGCGCCTGGCGACCGTTCTCGGTCGTGAGGTGTGGAAGAACGCGGGCAGCCCGGAGGTCGACAACGACCGTCTCGGCGTCGCGATCGGCACCGGACTCGGCGGCGGCGACGCCCTGATCGACTCGGTCGACAAGCTGAAGAACGGCGGCTATCGCAAGATCTCGCCGCTGGCTGTTCAGATGGTCATGCCGAACGGTCCGTCGGCGGTCGTCGGTCTCGAGCTGAAGGCCAGGGCGGGAGTGGTCACTCCGGTCTCGGCGTGCTCGTCGGGTTCGGAGGCCATCGCCAACGCGTGGCGGATGATCGTGATGGGTGACGCCGACATCGTCGTCACCGGTGGTGTCGAGGGCTTCATCGACTCGGTGCCGATCGCGGCGTTCTCCATGATGCGCGCGATGAGTACCCGCAACGACGATCCGAAGGGTGCTTCGCGTCCCTTCGACAAGGATCGCGACGGTTTCGTCTTCGGTGAGGCCGGCGCGCTCATGGTCATCGAGACCGAAGAGCACGCCAAGGCGCGCGGTGCCACCATCCACGCTCGTCTGCTGGGTGCCGGTATCACCTCCGACGGGTTCCACCTGGTCGCTCCCGATCCCGAGGGCACCGGTGCGGCCAGGGCGATGACTCGCGCGATGCAGACCGCTGGTCTGACCAAGAGCGACATCACCCACATCAACGCCCACGCGACCGCGACGCCCATCGGTGACTCCGCCGAGGCGAACGCGATCCACAAGGCGATCGGTAAGCACGCTTCGGTGTACGCGCCGAAGTCGGCACTGGGTCACTCGATCGGCGCCGTGGGCGCCCTGGAGTCGATCCTCACCGTGCTCGCGATCCGGGACGGCATTGTTCCGCCGACACTGAACCTGGACAACCAGGATCCGGAGATCGATCTCGATGTTGTGCACGGGGAAGCCCGTCGGCAGGAAATCGAGTACGCGATCAACAATTCCTTCGGTTTCGGTGGGCACAACGTCGCGCTCGCCTTCGGTCGGGCATAAGCCGCCGACTGCATTCCGATCCCCGGTGGGGGTCGTGCCAACTGAATGGTTCGACTCCCACCGGCGGTTCGCCACAGCAGCCGCCGCCGCGGCAATCTTTACGAAGGAGTGAGCGCGATGACCATCATTGCTCCCGCGTTTCAAGACACCACCACCGATCCGCGCGACCCACTGGGTCGGCTCCAGCGCTTCTTCGACCCCGGCACCGTCCTGCCGCTGCATCCGCGTGACCGCTCCGGCGTGCTCGCCGCGATCGGCGAGGTCGACGGGGTCCGCACCGTGGCCTATTGCTCCGACGCGACCGTCATGGGCGGCGCGATGGGCGTCGAGGGCTGCAAGCACATCGTCGACGCGATCGACACCGCGATCGAATCCTCCATCCCCGTCGTCGGGCTGTGGCACTCCGGTGGTGCCCGCCTGGCCGAGGGTGTCGAGGCGCTGCACGCGGTAGGCCTGGTCTTCGAGGCCATGGTTCGCGCGTCCGGTCTCGTTCCCCAGATTTCGGTGGTCCTCGGCTTCGCCGCCGGTGGTGCCGCCTATGGTCCCGCGCTGACCGATGTGGTGATCATGGCGCCGGAGGGCCGCGTGTTCGTCACCGGACCCGACGTGGTGCGCTCGGTGACCGGCGAGAACGTCGACATGGCGACCCTCGGTGGTCCCACCACACACTTCAAGAAGTCCGGCGTCTGTCATATCGCCGCCGATGACGAGGCCGACGCCATGCACCGCGCGCGCCGGCTGGTGTCGATGTTCGCCGAGCAGGGCGAGTTCGACCTGGTCGCGGCCGAGCACGGCGATGTCGATCTCAAGGCGATGCTGCCGGAGTCGGCCAAGCGCGCCTACGACGTGAAGCCGATCGTGCACGAGCTGCTCGACAACGTCGACGGTGAGTCCTCCTTCGAGGAACTCCAGGGTGGTTACGCCCGCAGCATGGTCACCGGTCTCGGTCGTCTCGGCGGTCGCACCGTCGGCGTCCTGGCCAACAACCCGCTGCGCCTCGGCGGCTGCCTCAACTCCGAAAGCGCCGAGAAGGCTTCACGTTTCGTGCGACTGTGCGACGCGTTCGGCATCCCGCTGGTCGTGGTCACCGACGTTCCCGGCTACCTTCCCGGTGTCGGCCAGGAACTCGAGGGCGTGGTTCGCCGCGGCGCGAAGCTGCTGCACGCTTTCGCCGAAGCCCGCGTTCCGCGCGTCACCCTGGTGACCCGCAAGATCTACGGCGGCGCCTATATCGCGATGAACGCCCGCGCCCTCGGCGCCACCGCCGTCTACGCCTGGCCCGGCTCCGAAGTCGCCGTCATGGGCGCCAAGGCCGCCGTCGGCATCCTGCACAAGAAGGCACTCGCCGCCGCCCCTGAATCCGAGCGCGAAGCGCTCCACGAGCGTCTCACCGCCGAACACGAGCAGCTCGCGGGCGGTGTCGAACGCGCCGTCGCCATCGGCGTCGTCGACGAGGTCATCGACCCCGCCAAGACCCGCAGCATCATCGCCGCGGCCCTCGCGGCGGCTCCGGCCCGCAAGAGCCACCACAAGAACATCCCCCTGTGATCTGACCGCGGTAACACTTCCACGGCCGTCGCCCTCCTCCTGATTCAGGAAGTGGCGGCGGCCGTTTCGCTTGCGCCCGAGTCGTATTCGTCAATATCGAGTTCCGCACCGGTCGCGAGCAGGAACTCGAGTACGGGCGCCGAGAGGTGCCACCCGAGCGGACGTGGCCAGGTGCGCGCCTGCGCCCATGGTGTTCCGCCGGGTGCCCCGTGCACACCATCTGGATCGTCGTAGTAGCGCACGACATTCATGCCCGCACTCACGTCGGGTTGCTTTGTCAGCAAAATAACCTGGGAGAGTACGGGATCCAGCCTCGCGATCAGATGCTCGATCTGTTCATCGATGCTCTCGGTGCTCCGCCGGACGATTTCCCAGCGGTGGGCGCGGGGAATGCGATGCTGCGCGGATTTGCTGCCCAGCACCACGGCTTCGTCTGGATCCATCTGTAGCTGGGCGGCCATCTCGACCGCTGACATCGTTGCGCTGTACAACGCGAAATAGGAATACTGACGGATCTTCATCACCGCGAGATCCCACCACGAACCCGTCAGTTCCGTCAGCTGGATTTCGCCGCGAGGACGGCGGAAGTGCGATCGAAAGTGGCAGACGGCGTGCTGGCGGAAGAGGACAGGGAAGTGGCCTGGGACCGGAGACCGTCACGGTACGCCGGGGACCACTAGCCCGGTCGCTTTCAGCGCGCCCACGCGCATAATGGCAGGGTGCGCTATGAGGAACTCGCAGATGTCCCGTGCTCGATCACGCGGCCGCTGGTGATCTTCGGTGATCGCTGGACCTTGCTGATCCTGAAGTACAGCTTCGCCGGTGTGCGCCGTTTCAATGCGTTCCAGAGCGCGCTCGGTATTTCGCGAAGCCGGCTGCGGGACCGCCTCGATCGTCTGGTCGAACACGAGATCCTGGTGAAACGTCCGGCCGATGACGGCGTCTACGAGGAATACCGCCTCACCGAGAAAGGCCACGCCATCTATCCGATCCTGATGGCTGTCCGCGACTGGGGCGACACATACATGGCACCAGACGGACCACCGGTGGAATACCGGCACCGAGGGTGCGCCGGCGAAGCCCACACCCACCTGACCTGCGACACCTGCGCGGCCGACGTCACCGCCCGCGACATCGAGCCCGAAGCGGGCCCCGGAATGATCGCGCGCACGCTGGACAATTGATCACCACGCTCTGACGCGAGCATCGGTCGAGAGCCGGCCGCCACCAGCGCGTGGTGATCTTGATCCGCGGGGTGGGTCAGGAGGTGTGCCAGGTGACCTGGTCGTCGAGGGGGGCGCGGGCGGTGCGGAAGGCGTTGATCGGGTGGGTGGTGTCGGGGTGGCCGAAGGAGATGCCGAAGACGACCTTGCGGGTGTCGGGGATGGCGAAGTAGTCGCGGATGAAGGGGGCGTAGGAGGCCAGGGCGGCTTGGGGGGCGGCGCCGAGGCCGAGAGCTTGGGCGCCGAGGAGGAAGTTCTCGAGCCAGAGGCCGCAGTCGACGGCGCCGTAGATGCCCAGGTCGGCTTCGGAGGTGACGATGGCGACGTGCGGGGCGTCGAAGAACTCGAAGTTGCGCACCATCTGGCGCATGGTCTTCTCGTGGTCGCCCTTGACGATGCCGACGCTGTCGTAGAGCTGGAACCCGCAGGCCCGGCGACGGTCCCGGTAGATGCCCTCGTAGGCGGCGGGGAACTCGAAATCGGGTGTGTTGCCTGCGGTTTGGATGTGGTCGAGGAGTTCCTTGCGGAACCGCTGGGTGCCCTCGCCCGCGGTGACCACGACCTGCCAGGGCTGGGTATTGCACCACGACGGCGTGCGCTGGGCGAGGGTCAGCAGCTGTTCGATGGTCGCGCGGTCGACCTGTTCGGCGGTGAACTGACGGCAGCTCCAGCGTTCGTCGGCCAGCCGCTGGAGGGTGGCGAAATCGCTGCTGTCGGGGTCGGTCTGCGCCATCGCGTGGCTCCCTCGGGTACGGAGAACTGGTCTCATTTCGAGACTGAATCTAGCAGTTCCGCCGCTGCCGCGGAACCCGCCGGCACCACGAGTTCGGGTGCCGGCGGGCGCGGATCAGCCGCGTCGGCGGCCGACGACCAGGATCGCGATACCGATGCCGGCGACCAGCGCTACACCCGCCCCGACCAGGACGTACCAGGCCCACGGCCGGGCGATCGTCGCCGGACCGCTCACGGCGACAGGCTGTTCCGCTGCCTGCTGCGCACTGGCACCGATATAGGTCGGGCCGGGCTCCGCCGCACCGGCCACGGTGACGTCGAGCTGTACCGGCGTCGGCGGCAGAGCGTCGGCGCCGGTCGGGATGCCGACCTTCACCGCGAGGTAATACCAACCTGCCACCGACTGCGCGCGAACGTCGTAGCTGTCGCGGTTGGCGTAGCGGACCGGCACCGATGCCAGGCGAAGTTCGGCGCCCGATCGGCCGGTATAGGCGTTGGTGTCGGAGCCGATTTCGGTGCCGAGCGGGGAGTACAGCGTGGTCGTCACGTTCGAGGCCGCGATGCGATTGGCGCCGCCGGTCTCGGCGAAACGCACCCGGTAGGCCAGGCCCTGTCCCCACTCGAGCCGAACACGGTAGAAGACGTACTCGCCCGACTGCACGGTGTCGGTGTAGCTGCCGCCGCCGGGCAGCGTGGCGGCGGTCGTGAACGAGCCACTGCCGCTGACCGGCCGGGCAGGCGACGTCGGTTCGGCGAACGCGGTCTTGGTGGTCGAGGCCGCCGGGCCGGGATCGGTGACGCCGGGTTCGATGCCGACGAGAATCTCCACGGGCAACCGATCGGAGGAGCCCTCCGATACCAGATCCCAGGTCAGCTCGAAGGTGTAGCGACCGGCGCCGGTGCACTTGTCGGACTCGAACAGCGGTTTGGCCGCGCCGTCGAAGGCCTTGGCGATGGTGAGGGTGGCGCCGTCGCTCGATCTGGTCTCGAGTTCACGCTCGCGAATGCCGCACTCCACGCTCTCGCGTCCGAAGAGGCGAAGGTCGAGTGCGTTCATGTCTTCGGTCGCCGAGGTGCTTCGCCCGCGGGGGAACGAGACGATCCCGGTGAAGTAGGCCGTGGCGCCCTCGGGTACGTCGACCGCGTAGTACCGCTTCTCCCGCTGGCCGAGGGTGTCGAGGTACTGGCCGGGCTTCGCGACCGGTGCGGTGCCGATGCTGCCGGTGCCGGTGATGGGCGTGCCGGTGGCCTGGTAATCGCGCAGTGCGGCCGTACTCACCCGCGGCAGAATGCGTTCCAGCGCGGCGCCGTCGGCCGCGTCGCTGTAGGTGCCGCCGGTGGCCTGCGCCGTACAGGTGAGCTGGGCGCGCGCCTTGTCGTCGACGGCGAAGCCGATCGAATGCACGATCAGGTCGACGCCCTGCTGCTTCAACTCCTTGGCGACCTCACACGGGTCGGGCGGGGAGCAGGTGTCGTCACCGTCGGAGACGAGCACGATCGAGCGCGGACCGGAATCGGGCAGTGCGTCGGCGGCTCGGCGCAGCGCGGTGCCCATCGGGGTCCAGCCGCGCGCGTGGATGCTGTCGACAGCGGTGGTGAGGGCGGGCTTGTCGATGATCTTCGGCTGCTGCAGCACTTGGACGTCGCGGCAACCGGCCGCCTTGTCCGCCTCGGAATTGCTCGTGCCGGTGCCGTAGGTCGTGAGTCCGACCGAGGATTCGGTGGGTGCGGAGGCGACGAACGAGCGGACGGCCCGCTTCGCGGAGTCCATCATGGTGCCGCCCTGATCGGGCCGTTCCATCGAGCCGGAAGCATCGAGGATGAGCATGGTCGGCGCGTATTGTGCGGGGTCGGCCTGCGCCATGGCCGGTAACGATGCGGGCAGCACGGTGAGGGCTACTGCGGTGAGTGCGGCGGTCAGCGTGCTGATTCTCGGCATCGTCCTAGATTCGGTGTCGCGGGGTGAAACCGGACAGACGTTACCGATCGCTCGGTGGTCGCTCCACCCCTGCTGAAGTGGTGCAGCCCACCGTTTGAAAACATCGGTCACGTTTGGGCAGGTGAGGACGTTGCGCTCGGGGGCGGCTCGCGCCTGCGGCGAATCGGGGCAGTTCCGGGGCACAATCGACCGCATGGCTTCGCAGGCCCGCGACGCGCAGGAGCGCAAACGGCACGGCAGGCACTACACGCCACCGGAACTCGCGCGGTTCCTGGCGCGACGGGCGCTGCGCCACGCGCCACGCGCCACGACGCTGCGTGTGCTCGACCCGGCCTGCGGGGATGGCGAGCTGCTGCTGGCGGTGCATCGGGAAATCGCTTCGAACGCACCGGATGTGACGGTTCACCTCACCGGATATGACCTGGATCGACAGGCGGTCGCCGAAACCGTCGGGCGGGCTGACGCACTCGGTGTCGAAATAGACTGCCGTGCAGGTGATTTCCTGGCAGCCTCCGCTCAACTGGCCGACGGCTCCTTCGACTTGATCATCAGCAATCCGCCGTACGTCCGGACCCAGCAGCTGGGCGGAGCGACCGCTCAGCTGCTGAGCAAACAGTTCGGCCTGCGCGGGCGGATCGACCTCACCCATCCCTTCGTCGCCGTGGCGCCGCGGCTGCTGACTGCCGGGGGTGTGCTCGGATTGCTCTGTGCCAACCGCTTTCTCACCACGCGGGCCGGATCGAACCTGCGCCGAATTCTCACCGATGAACTGACCCCGGTTGAGCTCTACGACCTCGGTGACACCAAGCTCTTCGCCGCCGCGGTGCTGCCCGCGATCACCGTCGCCCTGCGTGCCACCGGACCACCCGACTGCCGCTATGTCTCGGTCTATGAGGAATCAGGGATCGAACCCGACTGCACCACCGAGCTTTTCGACGCGCTGGCGGGCGACGATGCCTGCCGCGTCGGCGCCGGGGGGCGGGTGTTCGCGGTGGAGGTCGGCGTGCTGGCGACCGGCGACGTGGTGGCCCGTGCGCCTGTGACAGACGTGCGGTCGCCGGAGCTGTCGGCCACGGTGACGGCCCCGCCGACGGTGGGTGCGGAGCCGGCAGGGCTGCTCGCCCCGCGAAGCGGGATCCGATCCGGCCGTCACGGTGACGCCGCGTGGCGCATGTCCCGCCCCGCTGTCGATCACTGGCTCGGCCGGATCGCCGATCGCACCTGGCGCTCGTTCGGGGAGGCCGCGCGGATCCGGGTGGGGATCAAGACGACGGCCGATCGGGTGTTCATCTCGGACCGCTGGGATCAGATGGACCCGACGCCGGAGCCGGAACTGCTGCGGGAGTTGATCACTCACCATGATCTGCAACCCTGGCGAGTCGCGATGGCACGCGGCACGAAGGTGCTCTATCCCTACGATCTGCTGCAGCCGCGCCGCACCCCGATCGACCTTTCCGAATTCCCCTGTGCGGCAGCATATTTACAATCACACGAACAAGCTCTGTCGGGCAGACGTTACGTACTCGACGGCGGCCGGAAGTGGTTCGAGATCTGGGTTCCACAGCGCCCGCATCTCTGGGGCGCACCGAAATTGGTGTTTCCCGACATCAGCGAACGTCCGCGATTCGCCCTCGACCGATCGGGTGCGGTGGTCAACGGTGACTGCTACTGGATCTCGCTCACCGATCTCGGTGCGGGCCGCGCGGCCATCGATCTGGCGTACCTGCTGATGGGCGTGGCGAATTCGGCACTGGGACTGCGGTTCTACGACGCCGTCTGTGGCAACCGGCTGTACTCGGGCAGGCGCCGCTGGATCACCCAGTACGTGGCGCGACTGCCGGTGCCCGATCCTGGCTGTCCGGCGGCGGGTGAGGTCGTGCGAAGGGTGCGCGCCCTGCTGGAAGACGGTGTACCGGTGGCTGATTCGGGTATCGACGAGGTGGTGGCGGCGGCCTTCGGCGTCTCAGTGGATGTCGCGCAGGCCGACCATCGGTAGCAGCGTGCGCCGCGCGAACTCGCGCCCGGCTTCGGCGTCGTCGAGTGGAATGAGTCCGTCGGGGGTCAGCGCCAGCGACAGCGCGAGTCGCGCCATGATCTCGGCGACCAGATCGGGATCGAATTCGGGCACCGGCGCGCTGACCTGGAGCTCGCGCAGCTTCTCGGCCAGATACGCGCGCCCGACGGCGAGGATGGGCCCGGCGTCGGTGGTGAGCCGGGGCAGGATGATCTCCGGCTCGGTGCTGAGCAGTCGGCGTAGCAGTTCATTGCCGGCGATGGTGGTGACGAAGGCGACGAAGATCTCGACGAGCTGCTCGCCGGGTTCGGTCACCGCGCGCACCCGCTCGTCGATCTCGGTCACATAGCGCTGTGCCTCGCGCACGCCGACGGCTTCGACCAGCTCGTTCTTGGATTCGTACCGCCGATAGAGGGTGGCCGGGCTGATGCCGGCCCGCCGCGCGATCTCGCCCATGCTCGTGCGCTTGATCCCGAAGTCCAGAAATGCCGACAGCGCGCTGTCGAGCAGCTTCTCCCCGTCGGTGACAGGCTTTTCGAGTATCCGCGCGAGGATCGACGTAACGGTAGGCATTACCCCATTATCCCCGCGGCGGCAGATCCAAGGCGGCCATCTCCTGCTCGATCGCATTGGCCGCGAAATGTACTCCGCGAGAACGGAGTTCGTGAACACGGGATTGGAGTGCCTCGACCCCGCCGGGCTGGGCCGCGATATCGGCCACGCTGAGCCGTCCCGCTGCTCGGCGCACGCCGGAATGCACGTAAGCCACCGTGATACCTCCTGCCTCGCGTATCCGGTGCCGATCGCCACTCTTATGATCGGACGCAATACGCAGGACAAATGCTATCAGGGTTCCCTACTGGTCACTTGCTCAGTGTGACGGGTCACAACACCTCGGCGTCACGATGGTTGGTCAGATTGTGTAGATACACCGCCGCGTTCAGCTTGATGCCGTCCTGCTGTGCCGGGGTGAGTTCGCGGCGCACCTTGCCCGGCACTCCTGCCACGAGTGAGCCGGGCGGAATCTGCGCGCCCTCGGGAATCAGGGCATTGGCCGCGATCAGGCTGCCCGCGCCGATCACCGCGCCGTTGAGCACGGTCGCGCCCATGCCGACGAGAACATCGTCGCCGATGGTGCAGCCGTGCAGAATCGCGTTGTGTCCCACCGAGACCCCGGTGCCGACGGTGAGCGCGAAACCGGGGTCGGCGTGCAGCACGCAGCCGTCCTGGATATTGGTGCGCGCGCCAATGCTGATCTGTTCGAGGTCGCCGCGCAGCACCGCCGAGTACCAGACGCCGACCTCGGCGCCCAGACGCACCCGCCCGATCACGGTCGCGTTCGGCGCGATCCAGGCAGTGTCGTCGATCTCGGGAGTGAACCCGCTCACCTTGATGATCATGAACGTCATTATTGCGCCGCACCGCGGAACTGCGCACGGTGGGCCGCCGGAGACGTGCCGAGCACCCGGTGGAAGTGGTGGCGCAGGCTCACCGTGCTGCCGAAGCCGGTGTCGCGGGCGACCCGGTCGACAGTGTCGTCGGTCGATTCCAGCAGCAGCCGGGCATGGTCGATGCGCTGCTGCAGGAGCCACTGCTGGGGACTGGTGCCGGTGCGATCGCGGAAGCGGCGGGTGAAGGTACGCCGCGACATCAGCGCCTCTCGTGACCAGTGGTCGAGGTCGACGGCGGTGTCGAGGCGGGCGCGAGCCCAGGCCATCGCGCATTCGATCGGGTCGTCGGGATCGTCGTCGGGCACCGCGATCGGGATGTACTGCGCCTGCGAGCCGTGGCGGTGCGGGGCGGTGACCAATGATCGTGCCAATTCGGTGGCAGCGCGGACGCCGAGGTCGGTGCGGACGATGTGCAGGCAGCAGTCCAGCGCGGCGGCGACGCCCGCGGAGGTGATCACGTCGCCCAGATCGCTCCACAGGGTGTCGGCGCGCACGTGGACGTCGGGGTAGGCCAGAGCCAGTGCGTCGGCGGCGGCCCAATGGGTGGTCACCTCGCGGCCGTCGGCGAGCCCGGTCGCCGCGATCGCCCAGGAGCCGAGGCACAGGCCGACCAGCCGGGCGCCGTGGGCGTGGGCGGTGTGGACCGCCTCGTTCAGCGCGGGCGAAATCCCTTGGTCACGGACCCATCCGGGAAAGACCACCAAGTCGGCGGTGCGCACGGTATCGAGGCCGTATCGGACGGTGATGTCGAAACCGGCTGCGGTGGACAGTGTTCCGGGTTCCTCGGCGCAGACCCGCACGTCATAGGGCGACGTGTCGTCGACGCCGGTACCGGATCGGCCGAACACCAGGCTCGGCACCGACAGGTGGAACGGGCTGATTCCGTCGAACGCGATCACGGCCACCGAGGTCATGGCCCGATCTTATCGGTGTACGGCCTGCAGGCCACTGTCGGGCGGTGGGCCCGCTCGGCGAGAGTTATCGGCATGACCGAGATGATCACCCGCCCCGCCCTGGCAGCCGCCCTGCACATCGGCGGCCCGACCCTGCGTTTCCGCTACGGCGGACTGACCTGGCTCACCGATCCGACGTTCGACGAGCCCGGCGACTACCCGGGTCCGATCACCCTGCACAAACTCAGCGGCCCGGCCGTACCCGTCGAGGAGATCGGGACGATCGACATCGTGCTCCTCTCGCACGACCAGCACGCCGACAACCTCGACACCGCGGGCCGTGCGCTTCTCGCCGAGGTCGACACGGTCCTCTCGACACCGGATGCCGCGAGCCGGATCGAGGGTGTGCGCGGCCTGGCGCCGTGGGAGACGGTGACCGTCGGCGCGGTGGAGGTCACCGCGGTGCCCGCACTGCACGGGCCGCCGGGATGCGAGCCGCTCAGCGGTGTGGTCACGGGATTCGTGCTGCGCGCGCCGGGCGAGCCCACGGTGTACGTGTCCGGCGACAACGCCTCGGTGGAGTTGGTGGAGCGGATCGTCGAGCGGGTCGGGCACATCGATGCCGCGGTGCTGAACATCGGCGGGGCCAATGTGGGGCGGTTCGGCGACAGTGACGTCACGTTGAACGCCCGTACCGCCGTCGCGGCCGCCGCGGCGCTCGGCGACGCCGTGATCGTCGCCGTGCACGCGGAGGGATGGGGTCACTTCAGTGAGTCGCTGGACTATCTCGAGCGCACCTTCGCCTACGCCGATCGGGCGCATCAGCTGATCGTGCCGGTGCGAGGTGAAATGTTTTCCGTGTGAGCGGCGATTCAACGAATAGTTCTGCTATCTAACATCTTTCGTGCGACCCGCATCTGCTCCTGCCAGGTGCGGGTCCGTGGGCTGAGGAGAAGACATGGTGCGGAAGTTACTGAGGGGCAACCTGTTCCGGATTGCGCTCGGTGTGCTGATGGCTGTGGTGGTGTTCGCTGTCGGTGCCTGTTCGTCGGACGGTGGTGACTCCGGTGGTTCCGGATCGACTTCGGTTTCGAAGACGTCGGTCACCGCGACGCCGTCGGTGACGCCGACGAGTTCGCCCGCGGCATCCACTGTTCCGGGAGGTTCGGGTGGTGGATCGACGCCGGAGTCGTCGTATTACCACTCACCCACGCAGGCCGCGCCGGGGTCGCCCGCGCAAGGCGAGATTCCGCCCGGGTACACCTGTGTACCGGGGCCTGAATGTGGAACGGACTCCTGCGGTCACAACGAATGCGGTATCCCGCCCGGGTACAACTGTGTGCCCGGCCCGGATTGCGGAACAGACTCCTGCGGCCACAACGAGTGTGGTGAAACGGTCCCGCCGGTCACGACGACCCTCGCCCCGACCACCACGCCACCCGCGGTGACGACCACGCAGACAACAGCACCGCCGACCACCACCACCACCGTTCCGGCGACGGCCCCGGAAACGACGTCCAGCCCGCCGGTTCCAGCCCCGGCGTAATCGGCGCTGCCGCGACACGCGATCGAGCCGACGGCTGAGCTCCGGCCCAGGTCCTAGGCTTGCCCGATGACGCGAACGGGCGTAGTCGTCGGGGTGCCGACGGAGGTCAAGCCGCAGGAGTTCCGGGTGGCGCTCACCCCGGCGGGCGCCGCCGAACTGGTCGCGCACGGGCACGAGGTGCTCGTGCAGGCCGGTGCCGGTGCCGGGTCCGGCTTCGCTGACGACGACTACCGCGCCACGGGTGCGTGGATCGTGGCCGACGCCGATCAGGTCTGGGCACGAGCGGATCTGGTGGTGAAGGTGAAAGAGCCTATCGCGCGGGAATACTCACTGATGCGCCGCGATCAGGTGCTGTTCACCTTCTTGCACCTGGCGGCGTCGAAGGAGTGCACCGACGCGATCCTGTCCGCGGGAGTTGTCGCCATCGCGTACGAAACAGTGCGCGGGCCCGACGGGTCGCTGCCGTTGCTCGCACCGATGAGTGAGGTGGCGGGCAAGCTCAGCGCGCAGGTCGGGGCCTACCACCTGATGGCGCCGATGGGAGGCGGTGGCGTGCTGCTCGGCGGTGTGCCCGGGGTGCGACCGGCCGATGTGGTGGTGCTCGGCGGCGGTGTCGCGGGGACGAACGCCGCGAGTATCGCGGTTGGGATGGGTGCTGTGGTGAGCGTGCTCGATACGAACCTGGCGCGCCTGCGTGAGCTCGACGCTCGCTTCGCCGGTCGGGTCGGCACCCTCGCCTCGCATGCGCTCGAGATCGAAAAAGCCGTTGTCGCCGCGGATCTGGTGATCGGGTCGGTGCTGGTGCCGGGGGCAAAAGCGCCGAAACTTGTGTCCGACGAACTCGTCGCGCGCATGCGGCCCGGCTCGGTGCTCGTCGATATCGCCGTCGACCAGGGCGGTTGCTTCGCCTCGACCCGGCCGACCACCCACGCGAATCCGACCTTCGCCGTGGCCGATTCCCTGTTCTACTGCGTGGCGAACATGCCGGGCGCGGTGCCGCACACCTCGACGGTGGCGCTCACCAACGCCACCCTGCCGTTCGCCTCGGTGATCGCCGACAAGGGCTGGCGCGGAGCCTGCGCCGCCGACCCCGGCCTGGCCGCGGGACTCACGGCCGTCGACGGCAAGCTGCTGTCCGCCGAAGTCGCGGCCGCGCACGGATATTCCCTCGGCGCGTAACCGGGCCGCGTCGCGGCTACCGGCCGCCGCCCAGGTACCAGTCCGGGTCGCCGTCGATGGGCAGGTCGCGCAGCTTGTCGGGATTGCGCACCACATTGATGGCGACGACGCGACCGGCGTCGATGACGAACGAGAAGACGCCCATATTGGTGCCGTCGAAGACGACCAAGCCCGGCATGCCGTTGACCAGCACCGCACGACCCCAGCCGTTCGCGGCGGTGTACCAGCCGAGCAGCATCTTCGCGATGAGCTCCGCGCCGCGCACTGGCTGGCGGATGGCGGGCACCTTGCCGCCGCCGTCGGCGGTGAGGACCACGTTCTCGTCGAGAATGCCGAGCAGCGAACTCAGATCACCCGAGCGCCAGGCCAGCGAGAACGCCGAGACGACCTTCTCCTGTTCGGCGGGCGAAGCGGGAAAACGTGGAGTGCCGTTCTCGACGTGCTTGCGGGCACGGGAGGCGAGCTGCCGGACCGCGGCGGGCGTACGCCCGACCACCTCGGCGACCTCGGGGCCGGTCATGCCGAACACGTCTTGCAGCACGAACGCGGTGCGTTCGGCGGGCGAGAGCGACTCGAGCACGACCAGCAGCGCGGTCGTGACGCGTTCGTCCTGGGAGATGCGGTCGGCCGGATCGTCCCAGGAAGTGACCTCGGGTTCGGGCAGCCACTCGCCGACGTACTGTTCGCGGCGAGCGCGCGCGGACCCGAGCTGATCCAGGGCGAGGCGGCCGATGACGGTGGTGAGCCAGGCACGCAGGTTGTCGATCTCGTCCGCCTTGCCCGCGTCGAACTGCCGTTGCAGGCGCAGCCACGCGTCCTGCACCACGTCTTCGGCGTCGCTGATGCTGCCGAGCGTGCTGTAGGCGAGACGCCGCAGGTACGGGCGGTGTTCCTCGAAGCGGCGGGCCAGTTCGGCCTGATCGAGAGGCTGCGGTGCGGTCATGGTGTGCGCCCGTTCGGTTGATCTTGCTCGGTCCCGGCGAGTCTAGAAGTGCCGTCACAGTGATGACGAAGCAGTGGTCGCGGGTGTGACATTCGGGTCGAGGGTTACCCTCGGCCGGTGCGGAACGGGACACCGACGGCGGTCGGGCTGGTGCTGGGATTTGTGCTCGATCGGGTCTTCGGCGATCCACGGCGGTGGCATCCGGTAGCCGGGTTCGGTTCGGCGGCAGTGGCACTGGAAGCCGAGACCTATGCCGACGATCGACGTGCGGGGGTGGTGCACGAGGTGATCGCGGTCGGGTCGGTGGTCGGGATCGGTGCGCTCGCTACCCGCCGGAGAGGCGCGGGTGGTGCTGTGCTGCTGACCGCGTTGGCTACGTGGACCGCGTTGGGCGGTCGCAGCCTCGTTCGTGCTGGACACGCTATGGCCGATCGTCTCGACGCCGGCGATCTCGTCGGTGCCCGCGAACTGTTGCCTTCGCTGTGTGGGCGGGACCCGTCGGTGCTCGATGCCGAGGGGCTTGCGCGCGCCGCGCTCGAATCCATCGCCGAGAACACCTCGGATGCGGCGGTCGCGCCGTTGCTGTGGGGCGCGGTCGCGGGTGTGCCGGGGGTGCTGGGGTACCGCGCGGTCAACACACTCGACGCGATGGTCGGATACCGGAACGAGCGGTACGAGCGGTTCGGCTGGGCTGCTGCTCGTACCGACGATGTCGCCAATCTTGTTCCTGCCCGGGTCACCGGGCTGCTCACGGCGGCCCTCGCTCCGTTGGTCGGCGGGAGACCTTCGGGTGCGTTGCGCGCGTGGCGGCGTGATGCTGCCGGGCACCCGAGTCCCAATGCGGGGGTTGTCGAGGCGTCTATGGCGGGTGCTCTCGGTATCGGGTTGGGTGGACGCACGCAGTATCGGCACGGGACCGAACTTCGGCCGACCCTGGGTGACGGGCCGGCGCCCACTGCCGCGGATCTGCGGCGTGCGGTGCGGATGTCGGGGGCTGTGCAGGTTGGTGCGGTTGCGGTTGCGGGTGTGATTGCCTGGCTGCGGGGTGGTAGGCGTGCGGGGTGGTAGTGGTGGGGATGACAGGGGTGGGGATGACAGGGGATAGGTAGTCCTAGACGGTTTGACGCTGTGTTTATTGGCGCGCTGGCGCGCGCGTGTCCGCGGCCCTGAGGGGCCGCCGGTCAGGCGCCGCGGAATCGCTCCTTCGTC
>NZ_JBHTUD010000029.1:0-57593 GCF_042794235.1 Nocardia sp. NPDC056541 | reverse complement strand
GCTTGCTCCTTCGTCGCCTACGCAACGGCACCTGATCGACGGGACGGGCGCGAACCGCCGACTTCGTCGGCGATCCCTCCTCGAGGTCGGGATGTGCGGGGCTGGGAGTGCGGTCATGGCGGTGCCGCGGTGTGGTTGCTCGATCAGGTGGCGGCGGCGGGGCTCGGGGTGGTGGTCGTCGGTTCGTCTTCGGTGGCGGGTTCTTCCGTATCGGCCGGTGTGACGATCGCGGCGCGGGCCATCGCGCCGAGGGGGGTGTGGTTGAAGACCAGGTTCAGCAAGAACGCGGTGGCCGCGCCGAGGGTGACGCCGCTGTCGAGAAGGATCTGCGCCGAGGTGGGGAACTTGTCGAACATGTCCTTGGTGAACACCGGCAGCAGGCCGATGCCGATGGCGGTGGCCGCGACGGTCGCGTTGACCCGGTCCGTCAGATCGGCTTCGAGCAGTGTGGCGACGCCGACGATGGCGACCGTCGCGAACAGCACCAGCCCGACGCCGCCGACCACCGGCTTCGGAATCACCGCGACCACCTCGCCGATGCGGGGCACCAGCCCGAGCACCACCAGGATCGCGCCGCTCACCGCGGTGACATACCGGCTGAAGACCCTGGTCGTGGCGACCGCGCCGACGTTCTGATTGAAGATCGTGTCGACGAACGCGGTGAAGATGCCGCCGAGCACACCCGACAGGCCGTCGCCCACCAGGCCGCGCGCGAGATCGCCCCTGCTCAGTGGTTTTCCGGTGATCTCGCTGATCGCCAGCATGCTCGCGGTCGACTCGGCGAACACCACGGCCATCACGATGCTCATCGCCACCACGGCGGTCACCGGGAACTGTGGCGACCCGAAGTGGAACGGCTGCGGGATCCCTATCCAGTCGGCGGTACCGATCCCGGCGGTGGTGATCAGTCCCATCGGCAGCGCGATCACGATGCCCGCGACCAGCGCGATCAGCACACCGAGCTGCGACCACACGCCGCGTCCGAGGCAGACGAAGCCCACCGCGATCAGCACCACCACCGCCGCCAGCCCGATATTGGAGGGCGAGGCGAAGCCGGCCGACTTCGGATCGGTCCCGATGATCAGGCCCCCGGCGACCCCGATCAGCGATACCCCGACCACGGTCAGGACGGTTCCGGTGACCAATGGCGGGAAGAACCGCACCACCCGCGCGAACGGCCACGCCAGCGCCACCCCGACCACACCGCCGACCAGCATCGACCCGTACACGGCGTCGAGGCCGTACTCCTTGGCGATCAGGATCATCGGGTTGAGCCCGACGAACGTTGCGCCGCAGACGATCGGTAACCGCGCACCGGCCAGCTTGCCGACGCCGAGGCTCTGCACCAGCGTGATGATGCCCGCGACCAGCAGGTCCGCACTGATCAACAGCGCGATCGTCGCCCGGTCCAGCCCCGCGGCCGCGCCGAAGACCAACGGCACGGTGATACAGCCGGTGTACATGATCAGGACGTGCTGGATGCCGAACGCCAGTTGCCGAGCGAACGGCAGCCGGGTGTCGACGGGATGCGCCTCACTCATGTAACAGGTTGTAGTCCCCGTTTTTTACCGTGAGTGAGCGCCGTGTTTCGTCGGCGTTGCGGGTCGGATATATCACCCGGTGGGTTCAATACTGCTGGTAGCCGCCCTGTGGGTAGTTCGGTTGCTGCTGTGCTGCCCGGATCCAGCGCCCGGTCGACCCGGCCGCGGCCAGGCACAGGACAAGCGTCGCGAACCCGGCTTGGATCAGGCCGATGGCCACACCCGCGACCGAGCTCACCCCGGATCCGAGAGTGAACACGAGGGAGACGAGGCCGCCGAGCGCGGTGAGCGACGCCAGGATGATGATGATCACTCGGCCGGCCGATTTGCGGAGGAACAGCAGCGTCGCGCCGATGAACCACAGCCCGGCGACGACGGCTCCGACCACGAAGTAGGTCATCACCATGGACGAGACGGGCACGGACGTGTACCCGAAGCTGCCGTCCGGCAACTGGACCAGCGGGCCGGCGCTGCTGTCCCCCACCATCGCGTAGCCGATCGCCAACCCTGCCGCGCCTACCAAGGAAAGCAGCAGGGCGAGCACAGCTGCGGTGATCGCCGTGCCCCCGGTAGCGGGTGGTTGGGGATAGCCGTATCCGGGTGCGCCAGGGCCGGGCGTTCCGTATCCGGGAACGCCGTATCCGGGAGCGCCGGGGCCCGGTGCGCCGTACCCGGGAAGGGCTTGACCATACGGGTTGTAGCCCTGCTGCCCGACCGGCGGATAGCCCTGACCTTGCTGCTGCTCGTACGGATACCCCATGACGCCCCCCTTTTTCCTCGGATACACCTGCCGAAATTCGTTCGCACGGTGCGCGGTCCGGTCGGACACGCACCGGCCCGAACTATACGGCCGGGTCCCGACGCGTGCTCAGATGCGGCTGAGCAGCGTCAACGGGTCCTCCAGGAAACCCGCTGTGGTGGCGAGGAAGCGGGCGCCGAGCTCGCCGTCGACCATGCGGTGATCGAAGCTGAGGCCGAGGGTGGTGACCCAGCGCACGGCCAGTTCGTCACGGAAGACCCAGGGGCGCTTGCGGATCGAGCCGAGGCACAGGATCGCGGCCTCGCCCGGATTCACCAGCGCGACGCCGCTGTCGACACCGAAGACGCCCACGTTGGTGAGGGTGAAGGTGCCGCCGCGCAGGTCGTTCGGGGTGGCGTTGCCGGAGCGGGCGGTGTCGGCCGCCCAGCTGATCTCGCGGCACAGCTCGCGCAAGCTCAGCGACTGAGCCTCCTTGAGATTGGGCACCATCAGGCCGCGATCCGAGGCAACCGCGATCCCTAGATTCACATAGTGCTTGGTGACGATCTCCTGGTTCTGCTCGTCCCACGAGGTATTGATCCCCGGATACTCCGCGATCGCCGCCAGCGTGGCCTTGGCGACCAGCGCCAGTGGCGTGAGCGTGAGACCTTCGAAGGACTTGGTGGTGCGCAGGTGATCGAGCAGTTCCATCGAGGCGGTGCAGTCGACGGTGACGAAGGTGCTGGCCTGGGGAATCGTGCGCGAACTGGCCTGCATCGCGGCGGCGGTGCGCTTCCGGATGCCCGTGACGGGAGTGCGTTCTTCCCGGGCGGTCGGCTCGATCAGGCCGTCCCCGTCGGTGATGTGGCCGTTGGACGGAGCGCGCACGACATCGCCGAGGCGGGCGGGGGTGCGCGGCTGGGTCACCGGCACGGCCGAGCGCACATCGTCGACGGTGACCGCGCCCTCCGGCCCCGACCCCGCGACGAACCACAGGTCGATGCCGAGTTCCTTGGCCAGTTTGCGGGCTGCGGGAGTCGCGGCGGCGCGATGGGTGCTCGGCGTGCTAGAGGCCATGGACGGCGTGGCTTTCCTTCTCCGCGAGGTCGATTCGGCCTCGGGCCCATAACCCACCAGCACGTTCGTGCGGGGCTCCGCGGTCGGTGGGGCCGACACCTCGAGATCGTTGCGCACCCGGATCAGCGGCGCGCCGACCGGGACGGTGTCACCGGGCTGAGCGAGCAGTTCGACCACGACCCCGGAGAACGGCGACGGCAGCGCCACCACCGCCTTCGCGGTCTCCACCTCGGCGATGGTCTGGTTCAGTTCCACCGTGTCGCCGACCGCGACGGCCCAGGACACCAGGTCGCCGTCGGCCAGGCCTTCACCCAGGTCGGGAAGGCGGAACTCGAGAACATGACCGTCGTCATCGGCGGCTGGTTCCGGCACGAGGGCACCTTTCATCACGCGGCTAGACAGCGGTCGACCGCCGCCAGAATGCGGTCGGGGTCGGGCAGGTGGTGCTTTTCGAGCTTAGCCGGGGGGTAGGGGATGTCGTAGCCACCGACGCGCAGCACCGGCGCCTCGAGGTGATAGAAGCAGCGTTCGGTGACGCGGGCCGCGATCTCGGCGCCGAGCCCGGCGAACACGGGCGCCTCGTGCACGATGACCAGCCTGCCGGTCTTGTCCACCGATTCCGCGATCGTGTCGACGTCGATCGGCGAGAGACTGCGCAGGTCGATCACTTCGAGCGAATGTCCTTCCTCGGCGGCGATCTTCGCCGCGGTGAGCGCGGTGGCGACGGTACCGCCGTAGGCGACGACGGTGGCGTCGGCACCGCGGGTGCAGACCCTGGCCCTGTGCAGGGGCAGATCCGGTTCGCCTTCGAAATCTACGTCGGCCTTGTCCCAATAGCGACGTTTCGGTTCGAAGAAGATCACCGGGTCGTCCAGTGAGATCGCCTGGCGAATCATCGAATACGCGTCGGCGGGCGTACTCGGTGATACAACGCGAAGGCCCGCGGTATGCGCGAAATACACCTCGGGTGATTCCGAATGGTGCTCGACCGCGCCGATGCCCCCGCCGAACGGAATGCGGATCGTCAACGGTGCCTTCACTTTTCCGCCGGTACGGTTGTGGATCTTGGCCACCTGCGACACGATCTGGTCGAAGGCCGGATAGACGAAACCGTCGAACTGGATCTCCACCACGGGACGGTATCCGCGCAACGCCATCCCGAAAGCCGTTCCGACGATGCCGGATTCGGCCAGTGGTGTGTCGATGACGCGATTGTCGCCGAAATCCTTCTGCAAGGTGTCGGTTACGCGGAACACACCACCGAGCCGGCCGATGTCCTCGCCGAGCAGGACGACTTTGGCGTCGTCTTCCATCGCGCTGCGCAGGCCGACGTTGAGGGCGCCGGCGAAGGTGGTGATCATGACTGCGCTCCTTCGGCGAGGTAGGCCGAGAGCTGTTGGCGCTCTTCGGTCATCAGTGGATGCTCGGTCGCGTAGACGTTGTCGAACATCCGCACGGGATCGGGGTCGGGCATCTCGATTGTCGCGGTGCGCAGCCGGCGGGCGACCTCGTCGGCCTCGTCGGTGACCTGCCGGGTGAATTCGGGGGAGAGGTCGCCATCGCGGTCGAGGAGTAGACGCACGCGCTCGATGGGGTCGCGCTGGGCCCAGTACTCGGTGTCGGCGGCGGTGCGGTAGCGGGTCGGGTCGTCGGCGGTGGTGTGCGGGCCCATCCGGTAGGTCATCGCCTCGATGAAGGTGGGGCCGCCGCCGGTGCGCGCGCGTTCGACGGCCTGGCGGGTGACCGCGAGGACGGCGAGCACATCGTTGCCGTCGACCTGCACGCCCGGAATCCCGTAACCATCGGCTCGGTGGACCAGCGGGGTATGGCTCTGCACGGCCACCGGTTCGCTGATCGCCCACTGGTTGTTCTGGCAGAAGAACACGACCGGCGCGCTCCACGCCGCGGCGAATCCGAGTGCCTCGGCGAGGTCGCCCTGGCTCGTCGCACCGTCGCCGAAGTAGGCGATGGTGGCGATGTCGGCGCCGTCGAGATGGGCGGCGAAGGCGTAACCGGTCGCGTGCAGCCCCTGGGATCCGACGACGATATTGGCATTGGTCATCTTGACCTCGCCGGGGTCCCAGCAGTGGTGTGAGACGCCGCGCCAGAGGGCGGTGAGCTGCTCGGGCGCGACGCCACGGCAGTAGGCGACGGCGGTTTCGCGGTAGGAGCAGAACACGTAGTCGTCGGGGTGCAGCGCGTGCGCCGAGCCGACCTGCGCGGCTTCCTGGCCGAGCAGCGGCGGCCACAAGCCGAGCTGGCCCTGGCGTTGCAACGCGGTCGCCTCGATGTCGATCCGGCGGGTGATCACCATGTCCCGATACAGCTGCCGCAACCGCTCGGCATCGATGTCGGCGACCAGCGCGCCGTGCTCCCTGTCGAACACCCGGCGGCCGTCGGGCTGAACCAGCTGGACCGGGTAGGTCTGCTTCTGCGACATCGTGATCGCCTCCTCGCCACCGCGCCTTGTGGGCCGATGCAGGTACGCCACTCCGCTGAGTGCGATGTGTATCACTCAGCATCCACCATAATGCGGTGTGCGCAAGCGGTACACGCGCACATGAGCAGAATGCATGGTCTGCGGGGGTGGTGCGCTGTCATACTGCGTTGTATGACCAGTCGCGAACCGGACGTGACACTCGACGCCACCGACGCGCGTTTGCTGCGTGAGCTGATCGCCAACCCCCGTGCCACCGGGGTGGAGCTCGCGGCGCGCCTCGGCCTGTCGCGCAACACGGTGCAGGCGCGTCTGGCGCGCTGGGACAGCGGTGGGGTGCTCGGCAGCTTCGAACGCCGGGTGGAACCGCGCGCCCTCGGCTACCCACTGGCAGCGTTCGTCGCGGTCGTGGTCGACCAGCACCGACTCGACAGCGTGGTGGACGAGCTGGCCGATGTCCCCGAGGTCACCGAGGTCTGCGGAATGACCGGCGCTACCGATCTCACCGTCCGCATCGTCGCCCGCGACGCCGACGACCTCTACCGCATCGCGGGCCGAATCCTGAAGATCCCCGGCGTGGAGCGCACCAATATGGCCCTGGTCATGCGTGAGCTGGTGGGACCGCGGACCGGCCCGTTGCTCGACCGGCTGGCCGGACCGAACTGAACTCGGCCCCGCCGCCGGACCCTCAGGTGCCGGTGGGCAGGAAGCGGCGCACGACGAGTCCGGCTACCAGCGCCCAGAAGGCGCCGCCGATGCCGAAGAGGGCGGTGCCGGAGGCGGCGACGAGGAAGGTGACCAGGGCTGCCATGCGATGGGCCGGGTCGCTGAGGGCGCCGGTCAGGGCGGCGGCGAGGGTGGCGAGGAGGGCAAGGCCCGCGACGGTTTCGATGGTGCCCGCCGGCGCGGCGGCGATCAGAGTAACCAGGGCGGCGGAGGCGAGGCCGAGGACGAGGTAGCTTGCGCCCGCTGTCGCCGCGGCGATCCACCGGCGTTTGGGGTCGGGGCTCGCCGACGGTGCGGCGGCGAGGGCGGCGCTGATCGCGGCGAGGTTGATCGCGTGGCCGCCCGCTGCCGCGCCGAGGATGGTGCCGATACCGGTGACGAGCATGGCCGGACGCCACGGGACCTGGAAGTCGAACGAGCGCATCACCGCGACGCCCGGAATGTTCTGCGAGGCCATGGTGACGATGTAGAGCGGGATGGCGATGCCGACGACGGCCTGCCAATGCCACTGGGGGACAGTCCATTCCACAGTCGGAACCATGGCGGACAATTCCAGGTGCCGGTTGTTCACCACGATGTCGATGCCCGTACCGACGGCCGCCGTGGCGAAGGCGACGAGCACCGCCCACTTGGGTGCGAACCGCTGCAGGACCAGCCACACCGCGATGACCGGGACCACCACGGCGGGCGAGGTGCGCAGCGCCTGCACCGGGGCCAGGCACAGCGGAACGAGGACACCGGCCAGCATCGCCTGCGCGATCGGCACGGGGATCGCGGCCACCAGCGAGCCGAGCCGCTGCCACAACCCGGTGATCACGATCAGTACGCCGGTCACCGCGAAGGCCGCGACCGCGCCCGGCCAGCCGCCCGCGACCAGTCCGGTGCTCGCGAGCAGGGCGGCACCCGGCGTGGACCAAGCCAGCGTGATCGGGATCCGGTACCGCACACTCAGCAGCAGAATGCCGATGCCCTGGGTGAAGCACAGGATCAGCAGGCCCGACGCGGCCTGCGCCGGACTCGCCCCCACCGCGCGCAAACCACTCAGCACTACCGCGAACGAACTCGTGAAGCCGACCAGTGCCGTGATGGCGCCCGCACCGAGCGGCTGTGCGATGCCCGCCGGCTTGTCGGCGATATCGGGCGAAGTGGTGGAGACCTGCGACATTGTGCCGATACTGCCCGACGCAGTGGGGGTCGTCGCCTGCCAGTCTCGCGAAAGTGGCCTGATTCGTGCGTGCCGATGGTGGGTCCAGTTTCGCGACCGGCCTGTGAACGATGCGACCGGGTTCGCGGGCCCGGCGGCGTGCGTTGCCGCGCCGGAGTCACCGGCTCGGCCTGCGTTGCCGGGTGAAGTCGTGCGTCGATAGGTGCCGCGGAGCCGGTTCGATGCGTAGGGTGTCGGGGACGGTTTCGCAGGCGGGGGCTTGGAGGAGGAGTGGGAGTGGGCGCGGTATTGATTTCCTCGGCTGAGCTTCGGGAAGAGCTGGCGGACAAGCCGATTCACCTGCTCGATGTGCGGTGGGCGCTGGGCGATCCCGATGGCCCGCAGCACTATCTCGACGGGCATGTTCCGGGCGCGGTGTTCGTCGATCTGGAGACCGAATTGGCCGCCGCGCCGGCGCCCCCGCGCGGCAGGCATCCGCTGCCCGATCCCGGCACCTTCGAGAAATGCGCGCGCAGTTGGGGATTGAGCTCGGGCGACCCGGTGGTGGTCTACGACGCGACCGGCGGCATGGCGGCCGCGAGGGCGTGGTGGCTGCTGCGCTGGGCCGGTGTGGACAACGTGCGCATCCTCGACGGCGGGCTGCCCGCGTGGATCGCGGCCGGTGGGGAAGTCGCGACCGGCGCCGAACCGGATCCGGTGGGTGGTGACCTGGTGGTGCGCCCCGGCGGTTTGCCGATGGTCGATGCCGACGCCGTCGCGAAATGGCCGGGTGTGCTGCTCGACGCGCGCGCGGGCGAGCGGTATCGCGGCGAGGTCGAACCGGTCGATCCGCGTCCCGGACACATCCCCGGCGCGGTGAGCGCGCCGACTGCTGAAAACCTGGATGGCACAGGGCATTTCCGGAATGCGGAAGAACTGCGCGCACGGTTCGCGGGATTCGGCGACGGCCCGGTCGCGGTGTACTGCGGCTCCGGCGTCACCGCTGCCCACCAGATCGCGGCGCTGGCGATCGCGGGCATCGACGCCGCCCTCTACCCGGGCTCGTACTCGCAGTGGTCGAACGATCCGAAACGGGCGGTGGCGACCGGAGAGTAGGCGCTGCTGGGAGCGCTTGGCGACCGCGGGGTTCGGCGGTGTGACAGCACTGGCTCGGACCGGCTGCGGACCCACCCGAGCTCACGGGCAGCCGCGGGCGATGTCGTGGAGGGTGGCGTTGTCCGCGGCGGTGATGGGTAGGTCGTAGTCGACCGCCACAGTGAGGTACTCGGCGGCGTAGAAGCAGTGGTTGGGGCGCGCGGGCGGCAGCCATTCGGCCGGGGTGTCCTAGTGTGTGGTGTTGGATCATGATGTGGCCGAGTCGGATTCGCTGGTTGCCAGGGTTGGTTGCCGGTTCGCCCGGCCCGAACCTCGGTGACCCGGCTGCGGTTGTCCCGGGTCACCATGTGCGCAGCGTTTGTCTCGGAGCGATCGAATGGTCGACTTTACTGTTGATGTGTCGAAGCTGTCCGCTTCACACTGGATCTCCAGGACATCGGCGCCAATTTCACCGAGAACGCGGGCCGTTTACTACCGGGTTTAGCGCTACCAGCCGGAACAGCTGGCACAGCTGTCGGTGTCGATCCAGAAGCTGCAAACCACACTGTCCGGCGACCATCAGAAGGACACGAGCGCCCACCAGGCCGCGGACCTGACGAGCGCTCTCACGAAGCGCATGACCTTCGCCGATTTCACTCTCCCCCTGGCCAGTTGGGCGCAGCTGATCGACCAGCCGATGGACGAGCCGACCAAATCTCAGATCACCTCCGCCGTCGACGCGCTGAAGAAGTCGGCCGCGACTCGCCAGGACGCGATAACGACCACGATCCAGCGGATCTCCGGCGCTTTGGGCTACGAGTCCGGCCGGGCCGAGAAGGTGATCGTCGACCTGGGTGCCATTCGGTACGGATACGGAGACAACGTGTGGTTCGAACACGCTGTCTCCGTCTGACCCGGCTACTCCGGTCAGGTCAGTCGGGTGCGAATCCGTTGATCTCGAAGGAAATCACGACAGCGGCGACCGCGGCAGCGCCGAGGACGAACGTCACCGTAGACGCCAGTGCGAAAACCCGGATGCGCCGCCACCAGGACAATCCCAATCCGGCGGGAATCGCGACGAGCGCCGGAATCATCCACGTTATCCAATACCACGGCGAGATTGGTTCCGTGTCGCCTCGGTATTTCTTGGGAGTCGCAGTGGGCTCGGGCACGTCGAAGACGTTCTGCAGTAGCACGACCAAGGGGAAATAGGCGATCACCGCCAGTAAGCCGCCGATAATGACTCCGAAGATCGCCGGGACCAGTACATCATCGGTCCTGCTGTTCCTATCAGTCATATCCCCACCTATTTCGAACCCGACCAGGAGTGCACCGCACCGGAACCGTATACCAGGAACGACTTGGCGAGGCCGAGTTCGTCGCTCTGCGCCATGGTGTTCACAGCGGACTGAGCCATGTTGCCGTAGTCGTCGTCGGTATGGAAATTGTAGACATCACAGATGTGGGACTGCTGCTTCAATTCGATCTGATGTGATCCGGCCGCACCTGGATGGGCGACCACAACGGTGGTCGAGGCGGATCGCCGATTCCTCCAGCACGTAGTCGTCGCCGGTCACGCGATAGTAATGATCGAACAATTTTTTGGCGACGGGGCGATCTCTCGAGCTGAAGTAGATCCCCACGGCTGCCGCCTGGGTGGCATTGGCTTGAATCAATTCACCGGTGAAATCGCGAATTGTCTTGAATTTGCTCGAGTCGACTACCGGAAAATTTGGATGAATAGAAGTGTCGTAACTCTTGATCGGCGGCGCCTGTCCGTTCTCGCCACCTTGAACTTCCTCGTACATCACATTCTCCAACTCGCAGGTCTACGATATTCCTGCGCGGTCCGATGCTGGTCGGGCCACTCGGACTCTACTTCGCCGCGGGTTCGATGGTCAATTTCGGTGGCACCGAATCTATTGCGGTGCAATGCGTCCGGGTTATCGGCGGTCAGCCCCATCGCAATCCGCGCGGGGCGAGCCAGTGCTGCAACTGCACTCGGTGGTCAGTCGAGCGGGTGCCCGCCGCCGGTCGTGCGATAGCCGGGCGTGATCTGGCGGTATCGAGCCGGGTCAACACAAGCGCGACAAGCAGACGCCCGAATCACACGGATGCCGTTGCAGTACTAGTTCGTGACGCCGTTGCACGTCGCCGGGTTCCACAGCCCCAGGTGGTGGACCTGCGCATACCGCGCTGCGGCGCGGAACTCGCGCTGATACTGGTAGGGGTGTGAGTGTGAATATGTGTATTCGTGTCCAAACCCCTGAGCGATCTGGTTGAGGTTGAACAGCGCCCCATCCACCCAGACATACGCCAGGAGCCGACCGTATTTGTCGGTGCTGTCCTGCGACGGATCGGGCCTCACGACTACTTGTTTGCCGACCAGCACCCGCTTGGCACGGTCAGCCGCCTCGGTACCGAAACACTGCACCGACTTGCGCGGATCCTGGGTCTCAGGTGTGTCCAGACCCAACATCCGGACCTTCACCTGTGTGCTGTCCTTCAGGATCGACACCGTGTCACCGTCGATCACCTGCAACACCGGAAACGGCCCCGCTGCATCAGCCGGAACCGGAATTGGACTCGGCACCTCACTGGGCGGTGACGCCGATTCGACTCCAGGCACCTGACCACATGCCACAGCCAATGGAACCATCACCACGGCGCCGACAGCTGCGACGCCGTGACTGACGTCCCTCAGGCCCTGCCGAACTGAGCGCTGCCGCACTACCAGGAAATCACGCAACATCGCCCTCAACAGTCCAGATAATGCGGGTGTCGCAGCCGTCGTGACTGCCCGGCGCGCGTCGGACTGCCGGGTGCGGGTGTGACCGGCCCATCCGGTCCGATCACCGCGCACCCGGCAACCGCGAGCACTGTGACGAGCAACCACGCCGGCTTCCCCATACCCGCATGTTGTAGCCGGTGGTACCGACAACAACCCCGCTTCGAGCGGCGCTGGGCGAGGGGAAGGCCGCGTCAGTCGACGATGCGGCCTACAACCAGGCTCGGGCCAGCAGGTCGTCCGCGGCCTGCGCGGCCGGGTTGGGCGGGAATCGGGTGGCTGCTATCGAGGAGACGTGGGCGCCGTCATGGCCGACCAGCCACGAACCGCCACGGTCTTCGCATTCGGCGATCTTGGCGAAGACGGTGAGCAGGAAGGTGATGGATTCACTGGGGTCGATGGTGTGCGCCAGGCGCTGGGATTCGCCTGGCCGCGACAGATCGAGCCAGACGCCTGCCTGACCGTCCAGCCGCATGCCGAGGATCTTCGTGGTGTCGATGAAGGTGAATTTGCGCCGTTCCCAAGGGGTGTTGGGTGTGTAGCTCTGCTCGAGAACCTGGAGCAGAATCGTCATCGCTGCCCTCCGCACGAATTACAAGGGGTCATCGGTCGAACCGGATCCGTCCGGTCCGCCTGGGTCCATATGAAGTTGTCGCCGGTGGGTGTTCCGGCCCGTGACCTGGGGTTATTTCAGTATGTTCTCGTTGCGGCGAGAAATCCAGGGGTATGGCGGCCGTGATCGGTGTCGGTGCCGCCTGCTTGGATGGAGTCCATGCTGCACGGTCTGTGGTCCCCCGAATCGGGCCTACTGCTGTGGCACGACGCGGAGCCGGTCGCCGTGGGGTCGGTGCTCGGCGACATCCTGGATCGTGCGAGGTTCCGGCACCGCGCCCAGGTGCTCGTCGTCGATGCCGGGGGACAGTCCGGGACCGCCGAGGTTCGCGCACACGCGCTCGCCCCACCGACGGCGGCCGTTGTGCTGCGCAGCCGACTGCCGCGCGAGCACATCTCCGGCGACCTGCGGTTCCTCGCGCACGTCGCGCGCGGCATCGAACGGTGGGTGCGAGCCGGTCGGGTGGTGCCCCAGATCGAGCGGGCCGACGGTCAGTGGTGGGTGCGCTGGCGGCTCGTCGGCGGACAACGTCAACGGGCATGGCTGGCCGAGCTGGCCGCCGCGATGCCGCCGGCGCTGCGGGTGGCGGGCCCGCCCGCCGCCGTGCTCGACGACCTGTGCACACACCTCACCGACCCGATCGCCCGCGAATATCTCGCGCACCGCACGATGACGCACCCGCTGCTGGCCGCGCTGGTTGCCGACACCCCGTTGGACGCCGGCTCCTACCGCCTGTCGGAAACGCTGACGCAGTGGCGGGAAGGCTATGCCGCCGATGAGCCGGAACTGGTGTTGCGCCTGTGCGAACCCGACGGCGAATTCGGCACGGCCGACGAATCGGTGGCGCTGTGGCGACTACAGGTGTGCCTACGCCCGGTCGACGACGCACCCAAACCCGTTGTCTTCGAAGATGATCCGGTGCTCGTACGGACGGCGGCGGAGAAACTCGGCCAAGCGCGCAAGGCCTACCCGCGCCTGCGCGACCTCCCCACCGATCCGCGCGGCCTCGACCTGCTGCTCCCCACCGAGGTGGTAGCCGACCTGGTGGCCCACGGCGCACATGCCCTGCAGGAAGCCGGTATTCGGCTGCTCCTGCCACGGGCCTGGAACATCGCCGAACCGAGCATGCGATTGCGCGTGAGCAGCCCCGCCGCCGCCGAATCCACCGTCGGCCTCAGTGGCCTGCTCTCCTACCGGTGGGAGTTGGCGCTCGGCGATCTGGTGCTCACCCAGGCCGAGATGGAACGGCTGATCAGCAGCAAATCCGACCTGGTCCAGTTGCGCGGCGAGTGGGTGCAGGCCGACCATCGAGCACTGGCCGCCGCTGCCCGCTACGTCGCGCAGCATGTCGACGACAGTCCGATCACCCTGGCCGACATGATCGGTGAACTCGCCGCCGAGCGGGTCGACAATGTCCCGGTCACCGAGGTCACCGCCGACGGCTGGGCGGCCGAATTGTTCGCCAGGGAAAGCGAACCCGAGCCGGTTCCGGTTCCGGTCGGCCTGAAAGCCCAGCTACGGCCCTACCAGGAACGTGGCCTGAGCTGGCTGGCCACGATGAGCCGGCTGAACTGCGGCGCGATCCTGGCCGACGACATGGGGCTGGGCAAGACTGTGCAGGTGCTGGCGCTGCTCGTGCACGAGCGCGAGGTCGGCACGGCTGCCGCGGCGGGTGAGAAGACGCAGCCCGCGGTGGTCGCCCTCACGAGCTTCGACGCTGGGGCGCAGGTCGGACCGACGCTGCTGGTGTGTCCGATGTCGGTGGTCGGTAACTGGCAGCGGGAGACCCAACGGTTCGCACCTGACCTCCGGGTGCTCGTGCATCACGGCCCCGGTCGCCTCCAGGGCGCGGAATTCGCTGCGGCGGTGGCTGATTCGGATCTGGTGATCACCACCTACGCACTGCTCGCCCGCGATATCGCGCTGCTGAACGAACAGCAGTGGGAGCGGATCGTGCTCGACGAAGCACAGCACATCAAGAACGCGGTGACCAGGCAGGCGCGTGCGGCCAGGGCGCTCACCGCGCGACATCGGCTGGCGCTCACCGGAACTCCGGTGGAGAACCGGCTGGAAGAACTGCGCGCGCTGTTCGACTTCGCCATGCCGAAACTGCTCGGCAGCCCGCAGTCGTTCCGCGCCAAGTTCGCGGTGCCGATCGAGCGCGAGCGCGACCAGCAGGCCATCGACCGGCTGCGGCTGATCACCGATCCGTTCGTATTGCGCAGGCTCAAAACCGATCCGGCGGTGATCAGCGACCTGCCGGAGAAGCTGGAGATGACGGTGCGGGCCAACCTCACCGTCGAACAGGCCGCCCTCTACCAGGCCGTCGTCGACGACATGCTGGAGAAGCTCAAAGACGCGAAAGGCATGGCGCGCAAGGGCGCTGTGCTCGGCGCGCTGACCCGGCTCAAACAGGTCTGCAACCACCCCGCGCACTATCTGGGTGACGGTTCGCCGATCCTGCGACGCGGCGGCCACCGCTCCGGCAAGCTGGCGCTGGTCGAGGACGTGCTCGACGCGGTGCTCGCCGACGGCGAGAAGGCCCTGCTCTTCACCCAGTTCCGTGAGTTCGGCGACCTGATCCTGCCCTACCTCACCGAACGGTTCGGCACCCCGATCCCGTTCCTGCACGGTGGCGTGGCCAAGCAGCACCGCGACGATATGGTGACCGGCTTCCAGGGGGAGAACGGCCCGCCGCTGATGTTGCTCTCGCTCAAAGCGGGCGGCACCGGGCTGAACCTCACCGCCGCCAATCACGTGATCCACCTGGACCGCTGGTGGAATCCGGCCGTCGAGAACCAGGCCACCGATCGCGCGTTCCGGATCGGCCAGCAGCGCGCGGTGCAGGTCCGCAAGCTGGTGTGCGTCGACACCATCGAAGAGCGGATCGACGAAATGATCAACGGGAAGAAGCAATTGGCCGATCTGGCGGTCGGCGCGGGCGAGAACTGGATCACCGAGATGAGCACCGACGAACTGCGCGAGCTGTTCACCCTCGGCGCCGAGGCGGTGGGTGAGTAGATGGCCGACTTCAGCCAGTTCGGTCCGCGCAAACCGGTGCGCGGCGGCGCCCAGGCTCGCGGCGGTTTCGGCCGGACCTGGTGGGGCAAGTCGCTGCTCGACTCGGTGGAGAAGGTCGCCGATGCGGGCAGGCTCTCGCGCGGACGCACCTACGCCAGGGTCGGGCAGGTGGTGAACTACCGGATCGAACGGGGTGCGGTGACCGCGGAGGTGCAGGGCAGCCAACCGAGCCCGTTCACCTCGGTGCTGTCGATCCGGCCGCTGCGCGAGGACGAGGTGGACCTGCTGCTGGCCGAGATCAGGGAGGCGCCCGGCATGCTCGCCGAGATCGCCTCGGGCGCGCTCCCACCCGCGCTCGGCCCGCACCTGCTGCCGACCACGGCCTCCGAACTGGACTTCACCTGCAGCTGCCCGGACATGGGCTGGCCGTGCAAGCACGTGGCGGCGGTCTGCTATCTGCTCGCCGAACGCCTCGACGAGCAGCCCAGCGAGATCCTCACCCTGCGCGGCCTCGACCTCGACACCCTCATCGGCGGTGTCGAGAAGTCCGCGCGCACCGCCGATTCCGACGACCCCTACGGCGACGAGCTGGTCCTACCCGAGCTGCCCCGCGTCGAATTCCACGCCGTCATCGACGACCTCGACGCGATTCCGCTGCGTCGCGCGCTGCGGATGTCGGCCGAGGACGAACCGACCGCGGCAACGGGCTTACGCGAATTGCGCTCGCTCTATACCGAATTCGACGACTGAGTCGACGGTTCGGCCCGGTCTGCTGTTCGACCTGGCATCAGCCCAGCTCGTACTCGAACCAGATGTGGTGCCCGCCTTCGGCATCCACGTACAGCGCGCCGGTACCGGTGATGCCGGTCAATTCCCCGGTGCCGCTGCGGGGGACGATGTGGAAGAACTCGTCGGTGCGGTCGGTACCGCCGGTGGTGGCGGAGTGGACGAAGTTGAAGGCACCGGCTTTGCCGTGCAGCGCACCCTCGAAGGACTCCATCGCGAGATAGGTGCCCGCGCCGGTGCTCATGTCGAAGGCGGCGGTGAACAGCGTGGCCGAGAGCCCTTCGATCTCGCCCGCGTAGGCCTTCGTCATGGTCGAGATGCCGACCGGCATCCCGGTGACGATGGGGGGCTGCGGCGTCAGTTCGGTGGGATCGAACGCGGTGACCTCGAAGGTGCCGATGGCTTTCATGCGCCGATGCTAAACCCGTCCACCGACAGAAACCGGCTCGCGGACGCGGCGATTCACGCGGTCGGCTCGATCCGGTAGAACCGGACGGCATTGGCGCCGAACACCTTCCGCAGGTCGTCGGTGCTCGCGCCCGCGTCGCTCAGCGCGGTGGCCACGGTCTCGGCCGCGCCGCCGAGGCTGGTGATCGGCTTGTCGACCGGAAAGTTCGACCCCCAGATCAGCCGGTCGGCGCCGAACACCGCCAGCGCGTGCGCCAGCAGCGGCCCCACCCGTCTCAGCAGAGTGGGGACAGGTGTCGCAGTACCGCGTCGTGGCACCGGGTGCCCGAGCACCGGCATCATCAGCCCGCTCACCTTGGCCACCACGTTGGGCTGCGCGGCCAGATCGGTGAGGTCCTCGCGCCACCGATCGAACAGGAGCTCCCGCTGTCCGCCGGTGTGCCCGGTGTCCTTGCCGACCGGCCCGAAGATGCCCGCGGGCGTCCCCAGGTGATCGAGCACGATCGGTACCTCGGGGAACCGTTCGGCCAGCGCCGTCACCTCGGGTAGCTGCCCCGAATACACCCACGCGTCGAACGAGAGCCCCCGCTCGGCGAGCTGCCCGAAGCCGTTCAGGAACGCCGGGGCGGTGAGTGCGCCGTCGTGGGCGGCGAAGGACTTCACGCCGGGGTCGGGGTGGTAGGCGACCATCGACCGGATGCCACGGAACAGCGGCGACGCGGACTGATGCGCATCGAGCACTGCGCCGAAGTCCGCGCCGGCGGGGTCGGCCGAGCCGATGATCGTGGCCAAGGCGGGCGTGTCGACACCGAACGGCAGGCTCGCCACCCAGCGCGTCTCGTCGGGCTTCCAGCCCGTCCACTGCACCTCGATTTCCACCACGGATTCGACCGGCGTATTTCCCCGGTCCGCGCGGTAGTCGGCGGGCAGATAAGGCTGGAGGTAGGCGCTGGGCTCGCCGACGAATTGGCGGTCTCGCAGCGGGGCCAGCTTTGCCGCGGTACCGACCGGCAGAGGCAGATATCGCATCAATTTCGCGAGCTTGCTGAACTCGCGTGGGGTGGCATGCGGATCCCACTGGTGAATATGGGCATCGATGATGTCGAAGTCGGTCAGATCCATGCTGTGCGTCCCATCGCCGCCGCTGGCAGAGCTCACGGCGATTGTCACACGCCAACGGCGTGTCGCGACGGATTACGCGGCTCACACAGTGCGCCGATACTGTCCGCCCACCGCGAAGAAGGCATCGGTGACCTGCTGCAATGTGCACACCCGCGCCGCGTCCATGAGCACATCGAAAATATTTCCGTCGGTGTGCGCCACCTCGGTCAGCCGGGCCAGCGCGCGATGGGATTCTTCGGCGTGATCAGCCTGGAAACCGTGCAGCCGGTCCAGTTGGGAGCGGCGTTCGGTTTCGGTGCCGCGAGCCAGTTCCAGCGGGGCGTGTTCGGTGTCGTCGTCGCGGCCGCGGAAGGTGTTCACCCCCACGATCGGCAGCGATCCGTCGTGTTTGCGCTGCTCGTAGCGCATGGACTCGTCCTGGATGCGGCCGCGCTGATAGCCGGTCTCCATCGCGCCGAGCACTCCGCCGCGTTCGCTGATCCGCTCGAATTCGACCAGCACGGCCTCTTCGACGAGATCGGTGAGTTCGTCGACGACGAAACTGCCCTGGAGCGGATTCTCGTTGACGGCCAGCCCCCATTCTTTGGCGATGATGAGCTGAATCGCCAGCGCGCGGCGCACCGAATCCTCGGTCGGGGTGGTCACCGCCTCGTCGAAGGCGTTGGTGTGCAGGCTGTTGCAATTGTCGTAGACGGCGATCAGCGCCTGCAGAGTGGTGCGAATGTCGTTGAACTGCATTTCCTGCGCGTGTAGCGAACGCCCGGAGGTCTGCACGTGGTACTTGAGTTTCTGGGCGCGTTCGCCCGCACCGTACCGGTCGCGCATCGCGATCGCCCAGATCCGGCGGGCCACCCGGCCGATCACCGTGTATTCGGGGTCCATGCCATTGGAGAAGAAGAACGACAGATTCGGGGCGAAGTCGTCGATCGCCAACCCGCGCGCCAGGTAGGTCTCCACATAGGTGAATCCGTTGGCGAGGGTGAAAGCGAGCTGGCTGATGGGATTCGCGCCTGCCTCGGCGATGTGATACCCCGAAATCGAGACCGAATAGAAGTTCCGGACGTTGTTGCGCACGAACCATTCCTGGACGTCGGCCATCATGCGCAGGCTGAATTCGGTGGAGAACAGGCAGGTGTTCTGGCCCTGGTCCTCCTTGAGGATGTCGGCCTGCACCGTGCCGCGCACGGTCGACAGCGTGCGTGCCCGGATATCGGCGGCTTCCGCCGGTGTCGGCTCGCGCCCTTCGGCATCGGAGAAGCGCTGCAGCGCTTGATCGATCGCGGTGTTGAGGAAGAAGGCGAGGATGGTCGGGGCGGGGCCGTTGATGGTCATCGAGACCGAGGTGGTCGGGGCGCCGAGGTCGAAACCGTCGAACAGGGTGCGCATGTCCTCGACGGTGGCCACCGAGACACCGGAGGTGCCGACCTTGCCGTAGATGTCGGGGCGTTCGGCCGGGTCGTGGCCGTAGAGGGTGACGGAGTCGAACGCGGTGGACAGGCGGGTGGCTTCGGCGTGGGCGCTGAGGACCTTGAAGCGGCGGTTGGTGCGGGCCGGATCACCCTCGCCCGCGAACATCCTGGCGGGGTCCTCGTTCTCGCGTTTGAAAGGGAAAACGCCTGCGGTGAACGGAAATCGGCCGGGCAGGTTCTCGGCGCGCAGAAAACGCAGGAGGTCGCCGTCGTCGGTGCAGCGGGGCAGGGCCACCCGGGGAATGCTGGTCCCGGACAGGGATTCGCGGCGCAGCGGCGTGCGCAGTTCGCGGTCGCGGATGCGCACCACCTGTTCGTCGCCGCGATAGCTCTCGGCGACCGTCGGCCAGTCGGCCAGTGCCGCGGTCGAGGCCGCGGAGAGGGCGGGACGGGCCTGCGTGAGCAGGTCGGCGACCGCCGCGTCGTCGGGGAGCTCCGCGTGTACCAGTGCCAGCCGTTGAATCCGTTGGGCGGCAGTGGCTTCGCGCCGGGTGTCGGCGTGGTAGCCGCGGACCGTGTCGGCGATGTCGGCCAGATACCGGACCCGTGACGGGGGCACGAGCTGGGCGAAGCGGGTGGAGACCGAGGTGTCGACGCGGGGCAGGGCGCCGGGCTCGAGCGTCAGGCCGTGTTCGGTGAGCAGGCCGGTGAGGTGCTGGTACAGGGCGGTGACGCCGTCGTCGTCGAACGTCGCTGCACTGGTGCCGAAGACCGGCATGTCAGCGGGGCTCGCGCCGAATTCCGCACGGTTGCGGATCAATTGGCGCGCCACATCACGCACCGCGTCGGCCGCGCCACGGCGCTCGTACTTGTTGATCGCGACGACATCGGCGTAGTCGAGCATGTCGATCTTCTCGAGCTGGGACGCGGCGCCGAACTCCGGCGTCATCACATACAGCGCCACATCCACGTGGTCGACGATGCCCGCGTCGCCCTGGCCGATGCCGGGGGTCTCGAGGATGACCAGGTCGTGACCGGCGGCCCGGCAGGCGGCGATCATGGCGTCGATATCGTCGGGCAGTTCGTGATTGCCGCGGGTGGCCAGTGACCGGAAATACACGTGATCACCGTCGAGGGCGTTCATCCGGATCCGGTCACCGAGCAGGGCGCCGCCGGCTCGCCTGCGGGTCGGGTCCACCGCGAGCACGGCGATGCGCAGCTTGTCCTGCTGGTCGGTGCGGAGCCTGCGCACCAATTCATCGGTGAGGGAGGACTTTCCGGACCCGCCGGTGCCGGTGATGCCGAGAACGGGAACACGCCGTGTGGTCGCGGCCGCGAGGATCGCCGCTCGATCGGATTCGGGCAGCGAGCCCTGCTGCAGGCAGGTAATGGTGCGCGCCAAGGCGTTTCGATCCCCGGTATAGAGCGCGTCGAGATCGGGGGCGGTGCGCGCGGGGTCGACATCGCAGAGCTGGATCAGTTCGTTGATCATGCCGGGCAGGCCGAGGCGCTGGCCGTCCTCGGGGGAGAAGATCCGCACGCCGCTCGCCGCGAGCCGCTCGATCTCCTCGGCGACGATCACCCCGCCGCCACCGCCGAAGATCCGCACCTCACCGGCGCCCGCCTCGCGCAGTGCCCGCGCCAGGTATTCGAAGAACTCGATGTGCCCACCCTGATACGAGCTCACCGCGACGCCCTGCACGTCTTCCTCGATCACCGCGTCGACGATCTCGCGCACCGACCGGTTGTGCCCGAGATGGATCACCTCCGCGCCCTGGGCCTGCAGAATCCGCCGCATGATGTTGATCGCCGCGTCGTGCCCGTCGAACAGTGCCGCCGAGGTCACGAATCGCACGGGATTCACCGGAACATGCAGGCTCATGACTGCCTCCGCCATTGATAGAGCGCCCGATACTAGGACATCAAAGTAATTCTACTGTGAACCGCGTCACTTGGCCGCGAAACGCCCCGCCCAGCTTGCGGCGGAATCATCACCGCAGGTCGACATACTCGACGGATGGTTCGCGAGCACCGGGTGGATGTGGCGTTGGAGCGACTGGTGGCGTCCGGGGTGATCAGCGGCGAGCAGCGGGGAGCGGTGCTGCGGGCGGTCGACGAGCAGGAGCGGGCCGGGCGCGCGAGCGGGGGACGGGTGGCCGCCGAGATCGTGGCGTACCTGGGGGCCGCGCTGGTGGCCGCGGGTTTGGGACTGTTCATCGACAAGGCGTGGGCGCAGGTGGCGCAATCGGGCCGGGTGGTGTTGCTGGTGGTGGTGGCCGGGTGCGCGATGTGGGGAGCGGTGGTACTGGCCGAAGGATGCGTGGGCGTGTTCCGCCGGGTGCCGATCGCGTCGGCGGGGCGGGTGCGGCTGGCGGCGGTGCTGCTCGTGCTGGCGGCGGTGGCGGTGACCGGTGCGGTGGCGACGGCGTTCGACGGGCATCATGGCGACGCGACGGCCATCGCGGCCTCGATCGCGGGTCTGTTCGTCGCCGTTCTCGGATATCTGCTGGTGCCGAGCGTGCTCGGAATGGTCGCCGTGGCCTGCTTCGGTGTCGCGAGCATTCTCAATGTCACCTCGGAGCTGTTCGAGGTCCGGTCGCCGTGGCAGGGGATCGCGCTGATGGCGTTCGGTGCGCTGTGGTTCGGACTCGCGTCGGCTCGCCTGCTGGTGGCCGAATGGGCCGGCTATCTCCTCGGCGGGATGATCGCGGTGATCGGCGCGCAATCGGTGACGTTCGGCGAATCGCTGTGGCGACCCTGCCTGACCGCGCTGATCGGGGTGCTCTGCTTCGTGCTGTACGTGCTGCGTCGCGACGCCGTGCTGGTGCTCGGTGGGGCGGCGGGGATCGCGGTCGCGGTCGTGCAGGCGGTGGCCGACTACACCGCGGGAGGGCCGGTCGTCGCGAGCGTGGTGTTGGGGATCGGCGCGCTGGTACTCACCGCGGGGGTGGTGGTCGTGGTCGGCAAGCAGGGATGACCTGCTGTGGGCCTCGGCAGGATCGGTTCAGGTCAGCGGATCAGGGTGGTTTCCTGGGCGCGGATCGTCCGGAAGAAGCGGGGACCCACATCGGCGCCGTCGTGGTTGTAGCTGTCGATGATCTCGGCGAGTTCATCGGCGAGCCGGCGCAGGTCCGCGGTGGCGGTGATGCGGTCGAATTCGTCGGGTTCCCACCCCCACGCGGGGGGTATGTCGGTGATGGTGACGACGATCTGGTCGGCGAACGGGGTCGTCACGGCCACGGTGAGCTGGGCGGGAGCCGCGGCGAGGGGGCTGTGGACGGTGACCTCGCCGGGCGCGCCCGCGGCGACGAAAGTGCGGGCGAAGGCGATGTCCTCGCGGACCGATTCCACGATCGAGGCGGTGCTCGCGTGCCTGCCCGCACGGTGGTGCCGCGAACCGTAGACGCGGTCCGGCGCGGCGCCCGAAGCAGTGTGGTCCGCGGATTTTCGGAGCAATCGGTCCAGCATCCGCTCGGCGGTGGCGCGCTCGCCCGCGCCGGTGTTCTCGTGGTCGATCAGTGCGCGCAGGCGGGTGATCCGCACGAAGTGGTCGCTGCCCATGGCGACGATTGTGCCGCAAATCGGGCGCGGTGGAATGCGTCACAGACGGCGTGGCACAGTTCAGATCCAGGTCACCGGAGAGCGGCGCGGCTCGGTATGGTCTGCACCATCCGTGACCGTTGATTGACAAGAGGGTGGCTGTGACCGAATTCGAGACGATTCTGCTGGAGCGCAAGGGCGGCACCGACGGTAAGGGCGGGGTCGGCTGGATCACCCTGAACCGGCCCAAGGCACTCAATGCTCTCAATGCCCAGGTCCTCGACGACGTCATCGCCGCGCTCGACGAGCTCGACCGCGATGATTCCATCGGCGCCGTCGTGATCACCGGCTCGGCGAAGGCCTTCGCGGCGGGCGCCGACATCAAGGAGATGGCGCCCAAGTCGTACATGGACATGTTCCTGGCCGACTACTTCGCCCGCTGGGACCGCCTGGCCAACTTCCGCAAGCCCACCATCGCCGCCGTCTCCGGGTACGCGCTCGGTGGTGGCTGTGAGCTGGCGATGCTGTGCGACATCCTGATCGCCGCCGACAACGCCAAGTTCGGCCAGCCCGAGATCACCCTCGGCGTCATCCCCGGCATCGGCGGCTCGCAGCGTCTCACCCGCGCGATCGGCAAGGCCAAAGCGATGGATCTGATCCTGACCGGCCGGATGATCGGTGCCGAGGAAGCCGAGCGCTCCGGGCTCGTCTCGCGGGTCGTGCCCGCCGACGAACTGCTCGACACCGCGCTGGAGGCCGCGCAGACCATCGCGTCGATGTCGCTGCCGGTCGCGATGATCGCGAAGGAGGCGGTGAACCGCTCGTTCGAGAGCACGCTCGCCGAGGGGCTGCTGTTCGAACGCCGGGTGTTCCATTCGCTGTTCGCGACCGAGGATCAGAAGGAAGGCATGGCCGCCTTCGTCGAGAAGCGGCCGCCGAACTTCACCAACCGCTAGTTCGGTTTCCAGTGCGGCGCACCGTCGATGAAGTGCGCGGTGCTCGGCGCGGTGCCCTGTTCAGGGGACCGCGCCGAGGGGTTGTCGTTGCTGAGCAGGCCGGCGACCGTGCCACCGAGGGTGGCCGTCACCGCGACCGCGGCGAGAAGTTTTCGGCGACCCTGGCGCGGCGGCACTCCGATGACCCCCGCACCTCGACGCGGCATCCGTAACCGTGCCGAGGGACGGCGGGCGCACAGCAGCACCGCGCCGCGCGCCGAAACATATTCCGGCTCAGGGTCGTACACGATCGGCAGGCCGATCAGCTGGGCCAGATCCGCACGCAGGCTCGGGTTGCGCGCGCAGCCGCCCAGCAGTGCCAGCGCTCCCGGCTGAACCCCTGTCTCCTGGATCAGCAGGCGCACGAACGACGCCGAATGATGCAGTCCCGCTTCGCAGAGGGCGGCCAGATCGCTGCGGGTGAGCACGGCGCGGCCGCCGGTGTCGGCATCGGCGGCGGTGACAACTCTGGTGCGGCTCAACGATTCCCGATGTTCGCGGCTGGCGTGCGCGTCGGCCGAGACGCCACTGCGCGCGAGTTGCCAGCGCAGCAGCGCGTCGTAGCCGTTGCCGCTGATGACGGTGCTGCGTTTGCCCGCGAGGATGGTTTCGGTACGGCAGTCGGCGTGGGTGATGGTCAAACCGGAACTGCCCAGGTCGTAGAGCATCACCGAGTCGATGGCGGGCAGCAGGCCGCTGAAACGCAGATAGCGCAACTGGGCCAGTGGCTCGTCGACGATCGCGAAGTCGGCCTGGCCCGCTGCCGCTCTGATCGCATCGGCCTGTAACTCGCTGCGGCAGGTGACCGCGGTGCCCGAAATGTACTCGTCACGGTCGGCGGCCGCGGCGCGCATGCGATGGATCGCGGTGAGTACCGATTCCTCCACCGATCCGCCCGGCCTGCGCGGTACCTGGATCCGGTCGATGGGCGGCATGTGGGGCTGATCGGAATGGGTCAGCAGCGCACGGGCTCCACCCGCGCCCGCCGACACCCCGAGGATCAGCACCATGCGCTACATCGTGAACCTTTTCGGGCTAGCTGCCAAGGGAATCGGCCGAAGATTCTCCGGTCGATTGCCAGGTCGCGTGGAATGCGAGGTTTTCCGGGTCGTCGACCTCGAAATCGCCCGCGTCGAGACGGAATTGTGCCAGCAGTCGTAACAGGTCGCGGCCCTGGTCGGCGGGCAGGCCGGGTTCGGCGAACACCTCGGCGTTCAGTGCCGCCGTGGCTTCGGCCACGGATTTCCTTCCCGCGCTGGTGATTTCGATGAGAGTTGCCCGTCGGTCGCTGGGGTGCGGGACGCGGACCACCAGCCCGGCGGCTTCGAGCCGATCGACGGTATTGGTCACGCTCGTCGGATGCACCTGCAGGCGCGCACTCGCCTTGGCCATCGGCAGCGCGCCGGTGCGGCTGAAACTGAGCAGCTGCAGGAGTTCGTAGCGGGAGAACGTCAGCCCGGACGGTTTGAGCGCCTCGTCGACGCGCGCCATCACAATCTGCTGCGCCCGAACCAGCGAGGTCACCAGGGCCATCCCGTCGGCGACCGACTCCCAGCCGTGGGCGACCCACTGCCGGTAAGCCTCGGCGATCGGGTCCTCGGAAAGCGGTCTGGGCCGTGACATGAAAACGATCATTCCACGACCCAGCCGCTTTCCCACAGAGCGAGCGGCGGGAATTGAACCCGCGTTAACGGCTTTGCAGACCGTTGCCTAAACCACTCAGCCACGCCCGCCTCGCCATTGATAGTGCCGTGCTCCGGCGCTCGCGGCGAGGGTTGGGATCAGCGTGATCGCAACGTCAGTAGGCCACGGCGGGGCCGTGGACGGTGAGGCGGACGCGGTTGCCGGTGGTGGGGGCGTCGATGCCGGTGCGGCGGACACGGACGGTGCCCGCGCCCTCGGCGAGGTCGATGGTGACGATCACATCGGGGCCGCGGAAGTCGACGGCGGTGACGTGGCCGGAGTGCGGTTCGTCGTCGCCGATCACCTGGGCGGCGAGCTGTTCGGGGCGGATCATCAGGGTCACTTCGCCGGTGGGGGCGCCCGGCTGCACCGGGACGGGCCCCAGGACCGACTTGGCGGTGTCGGCTTCGCAGAGGGCGTCGAGGAGCACACAGTCCCCGAGGAAGCGGGCGGTGAACAGGTCGGCGGGCCGGTGGTAGACCTGCGGCGGCGGCCCGACCTGGGTGAACCGCCCCGCGCGCATGACGGCGACCTGTTCGGCGAAGCTGAGCGCTTCCTCTTGATCGTGGGTGACCAGGATGCTGGTCATGCCCGCGGCGCGCAGCGTGTCGGCCACAGCCTGACGGGTGGTGGCGCGCAGGCCCGTGTCGAGGGCGCTGAACGGCTCGTCGAGCAGCATGAGATCCGGCTTGCGGGCCAGGGCGCGGGCCAGGGCGACACGCTGTTGCTGGCCGCCGGAGAGTTGATGGGGTTTGCGGTCGGCGTAGTCAGGGTCGAGGGAGACCATGGCCAGGAGTTCGATGACACGGGGGCGGTCGCGGTGTGGGCGCAGGCGGTCGACGGCGCCGCGCAGCCCGGTGTGCAGGCCGTAGGCGATATTGTCGGCGACGCTCAGGTGCGGGAACAGGGCGCCGTCCTGGGCGACGTAACCGATTCTCCTGCGCTGTGGTGGTACGCAAATATCTTGGTGCACAACAGTTTCCGAGCCGAGTCGCACCGAACCTGTATCCGGGCCCTCGAATCCGGCGATCACCCGCAGCAGGGTGGTCTTGCCGCAGCCCGACGCGCCGACCACCGCCGTGGCCGTGCCGTTCGGTACGTCGAGGTCGATGTGATCGAGCACCGTGGTGCCACCGAAACTCTTCGAAACCCCTTCGACAACAAGCCGACTCATATCCCGGCCGCCTTTCGTGACTGGGTGAACAGTAGATATGTCACCGGGACGGCGGCGATGATCATGATCAACGCGTACGGTGCCGCGGCCGCGTAGTCGAGTTCGCCCGACTTCGCCCAGAACTGCATGGCCAGAGTGCGCGTACCGGTGGGCGCCAGCAGCAGCGTCGCGGTGAGTTCTGTTGATACCGCGACGAAGACGAGCGCGGCGGCCGACGCGGCGGCGGGCGCAGTCATGCGCAGGGTGACCCGGAAGAAGGTGGTCGAGGCCGATTCGCCCAGCGACCGCGACACCTCTTCGACGCCGACCGGGACCTGGGCCAGCCCGGCTCGCACGCTCACCAACGCGCGGGGCAGGAACATCAGCGCGTAGGCGATCACCACCAGCGACACCGTTTGGTACAGCGGCGGTGTCCAGCGAATGGTGACGGTCACCAGGGCGAGCGCGATCACGATGCCGGGCAGCGAACTGGTGATGTAGTTGGCGCCCTCGATCAGCCGGGCGAACGCGCTCGTGGAACGCACCGCGATCCAGGCGACGGGGAACGCGCACAGCGTGGTGACCAGCGCGGCCGCGGCCGCCAGGCTGATCGTCTGGCCCAGTGCCGCACCGATTTCCGCGGAGTCCCACACCGCTGCACCACCCAGCCACAGCCAGCGCCCGATCGTCCACAGCGGCACGCCGAGCGACCCGGCGACCACCGCTACGAGTACCCCGAACAGCGGCACCCGCAGCCCACCCAGCGCGATCGGCCGCGCCGCCCGCGCCGCACCACCACCCAGCCGGGCGTAGCGCGCGTCGCCGCGCAGCAGCGACTCGCCACCGAGCAGCGCCAGGCAGCACAGCACCAGCACCCCCGCGAGCATGCTGCCCGCCGGACCGGCGAAACTGCTCTGGTACTGCTCGAAGATCGCCGTGGTGAACGTGTCGAAGCGCAACATCACGAACGCGCCGTATTCGGCGAGCAGATGCAGCCCGATCAGCAGGCCGCCACCGAGAATCGCTAATCGCAACTGCGGCAGCGTGATCCGCCAGAACACCGCTAGCGGCCCCGAGCCCAGCGCACGCGCCGACTCCTCGATCGCCGGGTCGAGTCGGCGCAGCGTGGCCGCGACCGGCAGGTACACCAGCGGAAAATACGACATCGTCGCCACGATCACCGCGGCCGACAGGCCGTGCATCGACGGGAAAACGCTCACCCACCCATAACTGTTGACGAACGCGGGCACCGCGAGCGGGGCGACCAGCACCGGCCCCCACCACGCCCGTCCCGGCACATCGGTGCGCTCGACCAGCCAGGCCGACCCGATGCCGAGCACCACACAGACCGGCACCGTGCACACCACCAGCAGCGCGGTGTTCGTCAGCAGCTCGCCCACCCGCGGCCGGAACACCAGCGCGCCGGCCTCACTCAGCCCGGTGTCGAACAGCACCGAGACGATATAGCCCAGCGGCACGAACGTCGCCGCTGTGAGCACCAGTGCGACGAGCGTGCTGAACACCCCGGGCCGACCGACCCGGGGTGTCGACCTCACGAGGGTAGTGCGCACCTAGAGCAGCCCGGCCTCGGTCATCAGCTGGGTGACCTTCTTCGCGTCGAGCTTGCTCGGGTCGATCGCGGGTGCCTGCAGGTCGGCCAGCGGCGGCAGCGCGGGGTTCGCGGCGACATCGCTCGCCACCGGGTACTCCATCGAATCGCCGTCGCGCAGCACCTCCTGGCCCTTCTTCGCGGTGATGAAGGCGAGGAACTTCTGCGCGGACTCCTGCTTCTTGCTCGACTTCAGCACCCCGCCACCCGACACGCTGACGAAGGCGCCGGGGTCCTGGTTCTTGAAGTAGTGCAGCGCCGTGTTCGCGCTGCCCTCCTTGGTCTTGGCCTGGTCGCGGTACCAGTAGTAGTGGTAGATCACGCCGCCGTCGGGATTGCCCGCGTTGACCGCCTTCATGGTCGCGACATTGTTCTGCAGACTGGTCGCGTTGGCCTTCATGCCGCGCAGCCAGGCGCGAGTGACGTCCTCGCCCTTCAGGGCGAGCAAACCGGCCACGATCGCCTGGAAGTCGGCGCCGGACGTGCCCGCCGCCCAGCGGCCCTGCCACTGCGGCTGCGCGAGATCCAGCAGCGAGGCGGGCAGCCCCGCGGTGTTGAGCTTGTCCTTGTTGTAGACGAAAACCGTTGCGCGAGCGGCGACTCCGGTCCACTTACCGGTCGACGGACGGTACCGTTCCGGCACCTGGTCGAGGGTGGCCTTGTCGACATCGGCGAACAGGCCCGCGTTCTCCACCAGTGCCATGGCCGGGGAGTTCTCGGTGAGGAAGGCGTCGGCGGGGGAGTTGGCGCCCTCGGCGACGAGCTGATTGCCCAGCGCGGTGTCACCACCCTGGCGCAGGGTGACCTTGATGCCGGTCTCCTCGGTGAACGCCGCGACCCACTCCTTGGTGAGCGACTCGTGCTGGGCGTTGTAGACGGTGATCTCGTCGGCGCTGCCCGAGGACGAGGAGCAGGCGCTGAGGCCGAGGGTCGCCACGGCGACCGCCATCAGTCCGGCCAGAGGTTTCCAACTGCGCGAGGTCATTCGCGTCCTTCCACCAAGGGTCCCCATCCTATGATGAGGCTTGCCTAAGGAAGATACCCCGCGTGACGTGCACAGATGCGGACGACCGGCGAATCAGAGTCCGGACAGATCGCGGGTGACGGCGTGATTGCGGTCCTCGATCGTGCCGAGGAGATAGTCCGGTGCGGTGCCGAAATACTGGCCGCGAGTCAGGCTGCTCCAGCGGCGGGCGTCCTCGGATCGGGTCTTGTGGAAGTTCACCCGGTAGCCGCCCTCGTAGACGTGGAGCAGGCAGTAACCGCCCGGATACTCCTTCACCGCACCGACTTCCAGGAATTCCACCGCGCAGGGCAGGTCGGGCCGGGTGCGTCTGGTTCGGTGGGTGTGACCGCTGTGGTGCAGGAAGACGCCCGGCGCCTGCTGGTAGAGGCTCTGTAGTTCGAGGGCGGTCGCGCGGTCGAGGATGAAGCCGGGGCCGCCGATATTGGTGAAGCCCGCCTCGGCGGTGACGGGGTGGTGTCCGAACACGATGGTCGGCCGGTCCGGGTCGGCGCGCAGCGTTTCGGTGAGGGCGTCGAGTTGCGGGCGGTCCATGGTGCCGCCCGCGGCATCCGGGGCGCTGGTGTCGAGGCCGAGGATGCGCAGGTCACCGAGGTGGTGTTCGGTCAATTGCTGACGGGGCAGGAACTGATCGCCCCAGCAGTCGGCGCAGTCCGGATAGTCGTGCGGGCGGTCGTGGTTGCCGCGGGCGACCAGGTAGTCGGTGCCGAGAGTTCCCCATGCGTCCAGACGTTGTCGGACAGCACGTGATTCGTCGGCGGTGGCCTCGTTCGTGAGGTCGCCTGCCAGCAGCAGGAGCGAGGCGTCGCGGGCGCTGATATCAGCGAGGAGGCCGTCGAGCATGAACCGCGGATAGGGCGGGTCGCTCTGGTATCCGGGTGGGAAACCCGCGATCACGATGCCGCTCACCGTCTCGCCGTAGTGCACGTCGTTGGCCAGGGCGATGGTGTGTAGCAGACGTCCGGGAGGTGTTGTGAGCGTGGTGAATTCGCCACGGGCTTCGGGAGCGCCGGATGCCGCCGTGGTGAGCGCCGGGGCAGGGAGCGCGCGAATTCCGTTGGACAGGGCCTGGAATCGGTACGGGCGGCCGGGCTCGAGGTCGTCGATCTCGGCGTAGTGGAACGGGGTTCTGGAGTCGTCGTGGTAGACGGTGAACGGCTCGCGGGGCGAATCCACCGGGGCCAGGCGCACTTCGGTATCGGCGGGGACCGGAAAGGGCCGGCCTGCCGGATCGAGACCGAACGTGGTCCAGGTCAGCACCGCGCCACGATCGGTCACGGTGACGATTTCCAGATCGAGCGCGATCAGCGGATCGAATTGCGCCGCAACGGAACCCGGTATCGCCGCGGCGAGCGCCGCGCCCGCCGCGGCGGCCAGTACGGTTCGGCGCGACGCTCCGCAGCAGCCCATGCTGTCGAGCGTAACGGCGGTTCCAGGCGATACCGGGAAGCGTCACCGGGTGTTCGGTCAGTGTTTGTTGGCCGGTGCCGAGCAGATCTTCCAGGTGCCGTCTTCCTTGGTGAGGTGCTCCTCGGTACTCGACTCGGTATCGGGCTCCTCGCCCTCCACCGACAGCGTCAGCTGACCGGTGACCGTCGCTTTCGCGTCGTCGCCGGTGATGACGATGTCCTTGACCTCGTCGATCGTCACCTGCACCGTCGCCCGCTCGAACTGCGCCCGCTGCTCGGGGGTGAGATTGTCGATCTCCGTGCGATCCGCCTGGCAGGCCAGCTGCGCGGCGGCGATGAAACCGTCGGCATCGAGCGTGTCGTAGAAGTCGCGCACCGCGACGTCGATCTGCTTCTCGTCCGACGACAACGGCGTACGCCCCTGCAACGTGAGCACGACCCCCGTCACCAGCACACCGACGACCACCAACGCGACGATCCCCAACGCCACGAACAACCCGGTCCGCTTCTTCTTCGGTGCGGGCGGCGGCACGAACACATCGGGCCCACCCGGATACTCGGGCCCCGGCGGCCCCCCGGCCCCGAACCCCGCATGCGGATACCCCGGCGGCCCGGACGGCATCCCCGGATCGCCGGGCGGCTGCTGACCGAAGGGAGGCTGTTGTCCCTCGGGCGGATTCGTCATGGCAACGCTCCTGATGTCATCGGGGGCGTCGACCCCCAAAACCTATGGAACCGTGCGAGATCAAACCTGAATATCGAACAAACGAGGCGAACCATAACCTCCGCGCTCCACTCGACCTCACCCGGGTCTGGATGCCTCCGTGAAGGCAAGATGAAGCCATGACGGCGTCGAGTGGGGACTTGCCTGGCTCGGTGGCCGATCGAAACCTTGTCCTGGCTCGGCAACGAGAAAGGCCCCGACCAAGTGGTCGGGGCCTTCTTCGGTGCCCTCGGCAGGAATCGAACCTGCGGCCTTCTGCTCCGGAGGCAGACGCTCTATCCCCTGAGCTACGAGGGCGGGATAGATGCCGGTCGCGGTGAGGCGATCGGGCAGCGACAGCGTATCGCATCGAGTGCGGTGCGCCAAAAACTGTGCCGGACCGGGGGTTGGGGCCGGTCCGGCCGCGGTTGTCAGCCGAGGGGGAGGGGGGTGGCGTTGCGGGCGGCGAGCATGGTGGTCATCAGCTGCGATTCGCCCTCTTGGGTTTTCGACATCGTGGCGGCCAGGGTGCGGACCGCGGTGGTGTCGGCGTGCTCGGCGGCGTAGTCGAGCATCGGGACGCCGCCCTGGTGATGGCGCAGCATCAGTTGCAGGAACATCGTGTCCAGTGCGGGGCCGGTGGATCGGCGCAGCGCGGTCATCTCCTCCTGGCTCGCCATGCCGGGCATGGACTGCATCGGGCCCGACATCGCCGGCTCGGCGGTGGAACCACCGTGGTGGCCGGTGCTGCCGTGGTTGTCGCTCATCCAGCCCATGTAGCCGTCGACGTTCTGGTTGGACTCGCCCCACAGCTGCAACCAGGCCTGCATGCGGCCGATCTGGTTCTGCTGGGTGGTCAGGATGTCGTAGGCGAGGCGACGCACATCGTTGTCGGTGGAGGCGATCAGGGCCACCCCGGCCATGTCGACGGCCTGCGCGTGATGCGCCGACATGTCCTGACTGAAACCGATGTCGACCGCGCTCGGCTCCGGTTCGGCGTTCTTCTCCAGCGGCATCCGCAACAACACACCCGCCACCGCGCCGAGCAGCAGCAGACCGATCGCGCCGAGAACGAGCACCGCCCCGGCCGGGCGACGCGCGCTCGACTCGGGCGCGGTGTCGTCGGGTTCGACCGTGCTCTCCTGCGCGCTCACTACTGACCCGCGGGCAGGCCGCCCGGCATCGGGATGTTCGGCAGGCCGGGGATGCCCGAGCCCGTGCCGCCGCCACCGAGTTCGGTCTGGTCCTGCGTCAGGCCCTTGCCGTCCATCGGGACCGCTTCGGGACCGTAGGGCGAGGAGTCGAACGGCGGCGGGTTGTTCGCGTCGAAGATCGGGTTCGAGCAGCTCGCGCCGACCTCGGGGTAGGCGTAGGGATTCTCACGCAGGGCGGAGATGAACTGCTTGATCCGCGCGTCGTCGGCGTTGTCCAGCTTGAGCTGGTGGCCCCACGACTGCAGCGAGACCGCCGAGTCCAGACCCGGGTACGGCGACATCAGCGAGTACTGACGGCCCTTGACGAAGTTCGACAGCTTCTCGACACCGGCCGCGTCGACCTTGTCGGGGTTGTAGGCGATCCAGACCGCGCCGTGCTCGAGCGAGTGCACCGCGTTCTCCATGCGGATCGGCTTGGCGTACACGGTGCCCGTGCAGTTCGCCCACGCGCCGTCGTGCGGGCCACCGAAGGCGGGGGCCTTGTCATAGGCCACGCGCTGGCTGGCGGTCACGTGCAGACCGGCCGGGTACTCCGACTTCACGACGCCGTCGATCTTCGCCGACGGGTCCTGGTTCTCCTTGGAGGGGACCCATTCCTTGAGGTCGGTCTGGGCCTCGCGGATCGCGGCCTGGTCCATGTACTTGGGCACCAGGCTGTAGGCCAGCAGCCCGATCAGCGCGACGATGGCGACGCCCGCGCCGAGCAGCACCCATGGGGTGTCGCGCTTCTTGCCCGGAAGGTTGCCCTTGCGGGTCTTGCGGGACGGAGACGACTTCCCCGCGGCCCGCACGGCCTTGGCTGATGTGGCGCTGGTCCTGCTAGGCATCGCTCGTTGTGCTCTTTCGACGTGTGGATCGGTGGGTTCGTGGCGGGCGGTCGTGGTTGCAAGGGGCCCAGCCAATAGGATAGAGACTCGTGACTCCAGCTGACCTTGCAGATCTCCTTCGTACCACCGCGGCGAAGGTGCTTGTCGAACGCGGACTGGACTCGTCGGTCCTGCCCGAGCAGGTCACAGTGGAGCGTCCGCGCAACCCCGAACACGGCGACTATGCCACGAATGTAGCGATGCAGGTGGCCAAGCGGGTCGGAACCAACCCCCGCGAGCTGGCAGGCTGGCTCGCCGAGGCGCTGTCGGCCACCGAGGGGATCGATGTGGCCGAGATCGCCGGGCCCGGCTTCCTGAACATTCGTCTCGCCGCTTCGGCGCAGGGCGTCATCGTCAGCCAGATCCTGGCCGCGGGGCAGATCTACGGCACCGGGTCCGCGCTGGCAGGCACCAAGATCAACCTCGAGTTCGTCTCCGCGAACCCGACCGGTCCGGTGCACCTCGGCGGTACCCGCTGGGCCGCCGTCGGTGACGCGCTGGGTCGCATCCTGGCCGCTCAGGGCGCCGACGTGACGCGGGAGTACTACTTCAACGACCACGGCGCGCAGATCGACCGCTTCGCGAAGTCGCTGGTCGCCTCCGCACTGGGCGAACCGACCCCGGAGGACGGGTACGCGGGCGAGTACATCGCCGAGATCAGCGCGGGCATCGTCGCCGCGCATCCCGATGTGCTCACCCTGCCCGCCGACGAGCGGCACGAGGTGTTCCGCAGCGAGGGCGTGCAGCAGATGTTCGCCCAGATCCGCGCGGACCTGCACGAGTTCGGCACGGATTTCGACGTGTACTTCAACGAGAGCGAACTGTTCGCCTCCGGCGCCGTCGAACAGGCCGTCGAGCAGCTGAAGAACTCGGGCAACCTGTACGAGAAGGACGGCGCCTGGTGGATCGCCAGCACCGAATACGGCGACGACAAGGACCGGGTGGTCCTCAAGAGCGACGGCAACGCCGCCTACATCGCCGGTGACATCGCCTACTTCCAGAACAAGCGTGGCCGCGGTTTCGACCTGGCCATCTACATGCTCGGCGCCGACCACCACGGCTACATCGGCCGGTTGAAGGCCGCCGCCGCCGCGTTCGGCGACAACCCCGACACCGTCGAGGTGCTGATCGGGCAGATGGTGAACCTGGTGCGCGACGGCGTCGCCGTGAAGATGAGCAAGCGTGCGGGCACCGTGGTGACTCTCAACGACCTGGTCGAACAGATCGGTGTCGACGCCTCGCGCTACTCGCTGGTGCGTTCCTCGGTGAACTCGAGTATCGACATCGACCTGGACCTGTGGACCAAGGCGAGCAGCGAGAACCCGGTCTACTACGTCCAGTACGCGCACTCGCGGACCAACAGCATCATCGGCAATGCCGCGAAGTACCCCGAATTCGCTTCTGTCGAACCGGATTTCGCGCTGATGACCTCCGGTCGCGAAGGCGATCTGATCCGCACCCTCGGCGACTTCCCGCGCGTGGTCGCGACCGCCGCCGATACCCGCGAACCGCATCGCATCGCCCGCTACCTCGAAGAACTGGCCGGTGTGTACCACCCGTTCCAGTCCGACGACGACATGCGCGTGCTGCCCAAGGGCGACGACGCCGTCACCCCGCTCAACGCGGCTCGCCTCGAACTGGTCAAGGCGACCCGTCAGGTGCTGGCCAACGGCCTTGCCCTGCTCGGCGTGAGCGCACCGGAGCGCATGTGAACACCGGCAAGCTTTTCAGGAAGGACGCACTGCGATGAGTGCACACCCGGCCGGTCCCCGGCACGCAGAGATCCCGCACGCGCCGAGTCTGGCCGAGCGCCCGACCGACCCGAGGGAGATGATCGACCTCCCCGACAACGTCTGGCCGCGCAATGCCTCGCGCGGTGACGACGGTGTGGTCGCGCTGGCGGGCGTGCCCGTCACCCAGCTCGCCGAGCAGTACGGCACGCCGCTGTTCGTGATCGACGAGGACGACTTCCGCTCGCGCTGCCGCGACATGGTCGCCGCGTTCGGGCCGAACGCCCGCGTGCACTACGCGTCCAAGGCGTTCCTGTGTGGCGAGATCGCGCGCTGGATCCGTGACGAGGGCCTTTCCCTCGACGTGTGCTCCGGCGGCGAGCTCGCGGTGGCGCTGAATGCCGGTTTCCCGGCCGAGCGCATCGCGCTGCACGGCAACAACAAGTCGGTGCCCGAGCTCGAAGCGGCCGTCACGGCCGGTGTGGGGCACGTGGTCGTCGACTCGCTCTACGAGATCGAGCGGCTCGAAGCGGTCGCCGGTGCGGCGGGCGTGGTGCAGGACGTGCTGGTCCGCGTGACCGTCGGCGTCGAGGCACACACCCACGAGTACATCTCCACCGCGCACGAGGACCAGAAGTTCGGCTTCTCGATCGCGGGCGGCGACGCCATGGAAGCCCTCGCGCGCGTCTTCGAGGCCGACAACCTGCGTCTGGTCGGTCTGCACAGCCACATCGGCTCGCAGATCTTCGAACTCGACGGTTTCGAGATCGCCGCGCGCCGCATGCTCGGCCTGCTGCGCGAGGCCATCGACAAGTTCGGTATCGACCGCACCGCCCAGATCTCGACCCTGGATCTCGGCGGTGGTCTCGGCATTTCGTACCTGCCGAGCGACAACCCGCCGCCGCTGGGTGAATTCGCCACCAACCTGCGCGCTCTGGTCGCGGCCGAAGCCGCCCGTGCCGGGCTGCCCGAGCCGACCATCGCCGTGGAACCGGGTCGCGCGATCGCGGGTCCCGGCACCGTCACTCTGTACGAGGTCGGCACCATCAAGGATGTCGAACTCGACGGTGGCGCGCGCCGTCGCTACGTCAGTGTGGACGGCGGGATGAGCGACAATATCCGCCCCGCGCTGTACCAGGCCGACTACGATTGCCGTCTGGTCTCGCGCTCCTCGGACGCCCATGCGGTCGTCGCGCGCGTGGTCGGAAAGCATTGCGAGAGTGGCGATATCGTCATTCGTGACACGTGGATGCCCGCCGATGCGGCCCCCGGTGACCTGGTGGCCGTGGCGGCGACCGGTGCGTACTGCTACTCGATGTCGAGCCGCTACAACCTGCTCACCCGGCCCGCCGTGGTCGCGGTGCGTGACGGTGCGGCGCGACTGATTCTGCGCCGGGAAACGGTGGCGGACCTGCTCAGCCTGGAGGTGGAAGAATGAACGGCACCAATGACGCGGGACGTCCGCTCGGCGTAGCCGTGCTCGGGATGGGCACTGTCGGCACCGAGGTGGTTCGCGTGCTGCGCGATCACGCCGATGACCTGCGTTCGCGCGTCGGAGCACCGCTCGTGCTGCGCGGTGTCGCGGTGCGCGACATCGGCAAGGACCGCGGTCTGCCCGCCGAGCTGCTCACTACCGACGCCTCCGCGCTCGTCGCTCGCGACGATGTCGACCTGGTCGTCGAGGTCATGGGCGGCATCGACCCCGCCCGCAAGCTGATCGGCGACGCGCTCAACGCGGGCAAGTCCGTCGTCACCGCCAACAAGGCGCTGCTGGCCGACTACACCGGCGAACTCGCCGCCGCCGCCGAGGGCAGCCGCGCCGACCTGTACTTCGAGGCCGCCGTCGCCGGTGCGATCCCGGTGGTCCGGCCGCTGATCCAGTCGCTGTCGGGTGACCGGGTGAACAAGGTCGTCGGCATCGTCAACGGCACCACCAACTTCATCCTCTCCGCGATGGACGAGACCGGCGCGGCCTACGACGACGTGCTCGCCGAGGCCACCGCGCTCGGCTACGCCGAGGCCGACCCCACCGCCGACGTCGAGGGCTACGACGCTGCCGCCAAGGCTGCGATCCTGGCCTCGCTGGCGTTCCACACCCGGGTGACCGCGGCCGATGTCTATCGCGAGGGCATCTCCAAGATCACCGCCGAAGACCTCGAGACCGCGTCGGCCGTCGGCTGCACGGTCAAGCTGCTCGCCATCTGCGAGCGCGTCTCGGCCGGTCCGGGTGAGCCGACGCTGGAAGAGGGCGGCAAGGATCGCGTCTCGGTGCGCGTCTACCCGGCGCTCATCCCGCGCAAGCACCCGCTGGCCTCGGTGAACGGCGCGTTCAACGCCGTCGTGGTGGAAGCCGACAACGCCGGTCGCCTGATGTTCTACGGGCAGGGCGCCGGTGGCGCCCCCACCGCGTCGGCCGTGCTCGGTGACCTGGTGATGGCCGCGCGTAACAAGTTCTACGGTGGTCGTGCGCCCGGCGAATCGGTCTATGCTGAGCTGCCGATCGCGCCGATCGGCGACACCCCCACCCGCTACCACGTGAACCTGCAGGTGGAGGACCGTCCCGGCGTGCTCGCCGCGGTCGCCGACACCTTCGCCCAGCACGGGGTGAGCATCTCGACCGTGCGTCAGCAGGGCCACGGCGACGGCGCCCGGCTCGTGGTCGTCACCCACCATGCGGTGGAGTCGTCGCTGGCAGATACTGTCGCCGTATTGGCGGACATGGAATCCGTCACCGCTGTGACCAGCGTTCTCAGATTGGAAGGCACCGAAGAATGACGAACGGCATCGCCCCCCAGACCGGCGTGCACTCGCGCTGGCCCGGTCTGATCGCTGCCTACCGCGACCGCTTGGCCGGCGCGGCCGACTGGGAGCCGGTGACCCTGTTCGAGGGCGGTACCCCGCTGGTCCCCGCGCCGCACCTGTCCGCGCTCACCGGGTGCGAGGTGTATCTCAAGGTCGAGGGTGCCAACCCGACCGGTTCGTTCAAGGACCGCGGCATGACCATGGCGATGACCGACGCCAAGTACCGCGGCCAGAAGGCCGTGCTGTGCGCGTCGACCGGCAACACCTCGGCCTCGGCCGCGGCGTACGCCACCCGCGCGGGCATGGAATGCGCCGTGCTGATCCCGCAGGGCAAGATCGCGATGGGCAAGCTGGCCCAGGCCGTGATGCTCGGCGCCAAGATCATCCAGGTCGAGGGCAACTTCGACGACTGCCTCGAGCTCGCGCGCAAGGTGACCGCGGAGTTCCCGCAGGTGGGCCTCGTGAACTCGGTGAACCCGGCGCGTATCGAAGGCCAGAAGACCGCCTCGTTCGAGATCTGCGATGTACTCGGCAAGGCGCCCGATGTGCACGTGCTGCCGGTCGGCAACGCGGGCAACATCACCGCCTACTGGCGTGGATACCGCGAGTACTACGCCGACGGCATCACCTCGGTGCTGCCGCGCATGCTCGGTGTCCAGGCCGCCGGTGCCGCGCCGCTGGTCAACGGTGCGCCGGTGAAGGACCCGGAGACCATCGCGACCGCCATCCGGATCGGCGCCCCGGCGTCGTGGAACGGTGCGATGGAAGCCAAGGAGCAGTCCGGTGGCGCGTTCCGCGCGGCCACCGACGACGAGATCCTGGCCGCCTACCGCCTCGTCGCCGCGAAAGAGGGCGTCTTCGTGGAGCCCGCGTCGGCCGCGAGCGTGGCCGGTCTGCTGGCCGCGCGCAAGGAAGGCTGGCTGGATTCGGGCCTGACCGTCGTGTGCACCGTGACCGGCAACGGTCTCAAGGACCCCGACAACGCGCTGGCCGGAATGCCCGAGGTCAAGCCGATCGCGGTCGACCCGGTCGCTATCGCCCGCGAACTCGAGCTGGCCTGAGTTGACCGCACCCGAGCCAACGCTGATGACAGCGACGCTGCCCGCCGGTCTCGAAGTGACCGTGCGTGTTCCCGCCTCGACGGCCAATCTCGGTCCCGGATTCGATTGTCTCGGAATGGCATTGGGCATCTACGACGAAATCGTGGTGCGCACTACCGAGTCGGGGCTGGGCATCCGCGTCGAGGGTGAAGGCGCCGACGACGTGCCTTGGGGCCCAACACATCTGGTGGTCCGCGCGATCGAGCGTGGACTGGAATCGCTGGGTGTGTGGGCCGACGGTCTCGACGTCGTGTGCCGCAACGTGATTCCGCACTCGCGTGGGCTGGGTTCCAGCGCGTCGGCCGTGGTCGGCGGGCTGGCCGCGGGCGCCGGGCTGGCCGCGAAGTTCGATCCCGCGCTGCGCATGGACGACGACCGGCTGGTGCAGCTGGCCTCCGAGTTCGAAGGCCACCCCGACAATGCCGCTGCCAGCGTGCTCGGGGCAATCGTGGTGTCGTGGACCGAAACCGATGCCGCGCAGACCCGTGCCTACCGGGCCGTGCGGCTCACCCCGGCATCGGCCCTTCGTCCGGTGGTGCTGATCCCGCAGGAACGCTCGTCCACGGCGCACACCCGCGGGCTGCTGCCCGAGCAGGTGCCTCACGGTGACGCGGCGTTCAACGTCAGCCGGGCGGCGCTGGCCGTTGTCGCGCTGACCGAACGTCCCGATCTGCTGATGTCGGCCACCGCCGACCGGTTGCACCAGACCCAGCGTGCCCCCGCGCTACCGCTCACCACGAAGTGGATCGAGCTGTTGCGCGCCGCGGGTATCGCGGCGACCGTCTCGGGCGCCGGCCCGACCGTGCTTGCCCTGACCACCGAAGAATTCCCCGATGACCTGCGCAAACAGGCCGAATCGGACGGTCTGCGCGTGGTCGAACCCGGCATTGCCGACGGGGTATCGATCGACTGACGGCGTGCCTGCCTTGCCGTTGTTCGCAATAGGCAGCTATTCTGAGCAAGTCCGTACATCGTGCGCATCAGACGCCGGTGCTTCATCAGGGCAATCGCTCCCCTCACCACTGTCTTCTGGTGGCGAAGGCCTCCGGTCCTCCCGCGGCGGGTAGTACGGCACAGGCGTCGAACATGGACGCATAATCCGAGCTCGGCATATATTGCCGGGTCTACGGAACGGAACCCTCGAATCAGCACACGGCATTCGAGGGAAGGAAAGGACTTCCGTGACAGAAACGGACCTGCTCGCGACACCCGGGGTGGATTCCAACCCTACGAACTCGGGCAGCCGCGAAAGTGAATCCGGACAGATTTCGAAAATGAGCGAACAAACCGACGTCGCACGATCGGGGCTGACTGGAATGCTGTTGCCGCAGTTGCGCGCACTGGCGGGGGAGCTCGGTATCCGAGGTACCTCCGGAATGCGTAAGGGCGATCTCATCGCCGCTATCAAGGAAAATCAATCCGGAGCGCCCGCCAAGGGGGACAAGCCCGCCGCCGCGCCCGTCGCGAACGACGCGCCCGCGAAGAACGAAGCGCCTGCCAAGAACGAAGCGCCCGTCAAGAACGAAGCGCCCGCGAAGGTGGACAAGTCCGCCAAGGCCGACAAGCAGGCCGCGCCCGTCGAGAAGCAGGCTCCCGTCGAGGTCAAGGCCCCCGAGGCCAAGACCGTCGAGGTTCCGGCCGAGCAGGTCAAGACCGACGCCCCCGCCGACGCAGGCGAGGATTCCGGTCGCGACGGCGGTCAGCGTGGCCGCGGTCGGCAGCGTCGTGGTCGTGACCAGGCCCGTTCCGGTGGTGGCGACAACGCTCCCGCCGAGAACCGCGCCCCGGCCGAGAACCGCGCCGAGGAGACCAAGCAGGCCGACAAGGCCGAAGGTGGCGATCAGGGCGAGCGTCGCCGCGAGCGTGGCGACCGCAACGGCGCCGAGCGTGGCGAGCGCACCGGTGGCGACCGCAACGGCAACGACCGTGGCGAGCGCACCGGTGGCGACCGTAATCAGAACGAGCGCAACCAGAACCAGAGCCAGAACGGCAACAGCGGCGGCAATCGCGGACCCCGCGACGACCGCGGTGGTGACGACGAGGAAGGCGGCCGCGGTCGCCGGGGTCGTCGATTCCGCGAGCGTCGTCGTGGTCGTGACCGCGATGGTGGTCCCGCCGGTGGCGGCCAGTCCGAGGCGCGCGACTACGACATTCGCGAAGACGATGTGCTCCAGCCGGTCGCGGGCATCCTCGATGTCCTCGACAACTACGCGTTCGTGCGGACCTCCGGCTACCTCGCCGGCCCCAACGACGTGTACGTGTCGATGAACCTGGTGCGCAAGAACGGCCTGCGCCGCGGTGACGCGATCACCGGTGCGGTGCGCGCCCCGCGCGACGGCGAGCAGAACAACCAGCGGCAGAAGTTCGACCCGCTGGTTCGCCTGGACACCGTGAACGGTGGCGAGCTCGAAGCGGCGCGTCGTCGGCCGGACTTCCAGAAGCTCACCCCGCTGTACCCGAACGAGCGGCTGCGTCTGGAAACCGCGCAGAACAAGCTCACCACGCGTGTGATCGACCTGATCATGCCGATCGGTAAGGGTCAGCGTGCGCTGATCGTGTCTCCGCCCAAGGCGGGTAAGACCACGATCATGCAGGACATCGCGAACGCGATCGCGATCAACAACCCCGAGTGCTACCTCATGGTTGTCCTGGTCGACGAACGTCCCGAAGAGGTCACCGATATGCAGCGTTCGGTGAAGGGTGAGGTCATCGCCTCCACCTTCGACCGCCCGCCGGGTGACCACACCTCCGTCGCCGAGCTCGCCATCGAGCGTGCCAAGCGTCTGGTGGAAATGGGCAAAGACGTTGTGGTGCTGCTCGATTCGATCACTCGATTGGGCCGTGCGTACAACAACTCCTCGCCTGCCTCGGGCCGCATCCTCTCCGGTGGTGTCGACTCGACCGCGCTGTACCCGCCGAAGCGTTTCCTCGGCGCGGCCCGCAACATCGAGAACGGTGGCTCGCTCACCATCATCGCCACGGCGATGGTGGAGACCGGTTCCACCGGCGACACGGTGATCTTCGAAGAGTTCAAGGGCACCGGCAACGCCGAGCTCAAGCTCGACCGCAAGATCGCCGAGCGGCGCGTGTTCCCCGCGGTGGACATCAACCCGTCGAGCACCCGCCACGACGAGCTGCTGCTCTCGCCCGACGAGATGGCTGTGGTGCACAAGCTGCGGCGCGTGCTGTCGGGTCTGGACTCGCACCAGGCGATCGATCTGCTGATGGATCGTCTGCGCAAGTCCAAGAACAACCTCGAGTTCTTGATGACGGTCTCCAAGACCGCACCGAGCGCTCTCGACGAGTGATCGTCTAGAACCACCGGCAAGGGCCTCGCTTCGGCGGGGCCCTTGCTCGTTCTCGGCCGAGAACGCGCGGCGCCGGCCGCAATATCACAGGGAACAAAGCGGAGGTGGGGGGTGTTCTGGGAGGGTGCGGTCTGCTCTGGCATACTGGACAACTGTGTGTCTGCGAGTTCGCAGACATCCCGCCTAGTCGGTTCCGGTTCACGTACTCCACTCCATGGGGCTACGACCCGGCGACCATTATCGAGAGGACGCCCATGAAGGCAGGAATCCACCCCACGTATGTCGAGACCACCGTTGTGTGTGGTTGCGGCAACACCTTCCAGACTCGCTCCACCAAGGAGTCCGGCCAGATCTCGGTCGAGGTCTGCTCGCAGTGCCACCCGTTCTACACGGGCAAGCAGAAGATCCTCGACACCGGCGGCCGCGTGGCTCGCTTCGAGGCTCGCTACGGCAAGCGCGCAGGTGCCAAGAAGGCCGAAGACGCCTCCTAGTTACCTCTCCCGACGCCCGGTACTGCATCAGCAGGCCGGGCGTCGGTGGTTTCTCTGCCCGAGGTCATCGCTTTCCCACACATAAGGAACTTTCTGTGACGCAGCCGTCCGCTATCGACGACATCCTGGCCGAGTACGCCGGCCTGGAGATGCAGCTCGCCGATCCGTCGTTGCACAACGACGCGGGTGCGGCGCGACGGGTGGGTAAGCGGTTCGCCGAGCTGGCACCGGTGATGAGCACCTATCGCAAGCTCGAGACCGTGCGCGACGATCTGGAAGCCGCCCGTGAGCTGGCCTCCGACGACGCCTCGTTCGCCGCGGAGGTGCCGGGGCTGGAGACACAGCTGGTGGAGCTGGAACAGGCTCTCGCCGACTTGCTCGCCCCGCGCGACCCGCACGACGGCGACGACGTGGTGCTCGAGGTGAAGTCCGGCGAGGGCGGCGAGGAATCGGCGCTGTTCGCCGCCGACCTGGCGCGCATGTACATCCGGTACGCCGAGCGGCACGGCTGGAAGGTGGAGACGCTCGATGTCACCTATTCCGACCTGGGCGGATACAAGGACGCGACGCTGTCGATCAAGAGCAAGGACGCCGCGCGCGACGGGGTGTGGTCGCGATTCAAGTTCGAGGGCGGGGTGCACCGGGTGCAGCGCGTGCCGGTGACCGAATCGCAGGGCCGCATTCACACCTCGGCCGCGGGCGTGCTGATCTACCCCGAGCCCGACGAGGTCGAGCAGGTGCAGATCGACGAGACCGACCTGCGCATCGACGTCTACCGGTCCTCCGGCAAGGGCGGCCAGGGCGTCAACACCACCGACTCCGCGGTACGCATCACCCACCTGCCCTCGGGCATCGTGGTGACCTGCCAGAACGAACGCTCCCAGCTGCAGAACAAGGCGCGCGCCATGCAGGTGCTCGCCGCCCGGCTGCAGGCGCTGGCCGAGGAGCAGGCCGACCAGGAAGCCGCGGCCGGTCGCGCCAGCCAGATCCGCACGGTCGACCGCTCCGAGCGGATCCGCACCTACAACTTCCCGGAGAACCGGATCGCCGATCACCGCATCGGGTTCAAATCGCACAATCTCGACGCCGTCCTCGATGGCGATCTGGACCCGCTGCTCGACGCGCTCGGCAAGGCCGACCGCGACGCGCGAATGGCTGCCGAGTAACCGGCATGAGCAGTCGACTCCCCGCACCGGCGGCCCCACGGGACACCGACGTGGACCGCTCGGCCGGGGCGGTCGCAGGCCTCATCACGCCCGCCATGGCCACGCCGAGGTCGCTCGGATGAACGATCGACGCGAGCAGCGGCCGACCTGCGAGCGCGCCGTGATGGACCGGACGGATCGATGACCGAGCGGGTGCGGTTGCGGCCGCTGATCGTCGAAGCCGCCGCCCGGCTGGCCGAGGCCGGCGTCGGTTCGCCGATGCCCGACGCGGAGAACCTGGCGGCCCATGTGCTCGGTACCGAGCGCATGCGGCTGGCGATGATCCCGTTGGTCGAGCCCGAGGTCGCCGATCGATACCGCGCGGTGATCGAGCGGCGGGCCTCTCGAATTCCCTTGCAGCACTTGATCGGAACGGCCGCGATGGGTGAGATCGACCTCGCGGTGGGCCCCGGGGTGTTCGTCCCGCGCCCGGAGACCGAACTGCTGTTCGCGTGGGCGCTGGCCTACCTGGAGACCCTTCCGCACGACCACACGCCGATCGTCGTCGACCTGTGCACCGGCTCGGGCGCACTGGCGCTGGCCATCGCGCACGCCCGCCCGGACGCCGAGGTCCACGCCGTCGAACTCGACCCCGCCGCCCTCGCCTGGGCCCGTCGCAACGCCGACACCCGTATCGCCGGGGGCGACACCCCGATCACCCTGCACGCCGACGACGTCACCGACCCGGCCCTGCTCACCCCGCTGACGGGCCGCGTCGACCTGGTCGTCGCCAACCCGCCCTACATCCCCGACGCCGCGATCCTCGACCCCGAGGTCGCCGACCACGACCCCCACCGCGCCCTCTTCGGGGGCCCGGACGGCCTCGACGTCATCCGGGCGATGATCCCCACCATCGCCCGCCTCCTGAACTCCGGCGGCGCCACCGGCATCGAACACGACGACACCAATGGCGGGGGAGTGGCGGCGCTACTGGCGGCAGCCGATTTCACCGACGTCGTCGAACACGTCGACCTGGCCGACAAGCCCCGCTTCGTGGTCGCCCGGCGCCCTGACCGTCCCTGAGCGCAGGCGAATCCGGCGTGGCCCGGGCCGGCCTCGATCGCCGTCGATTCCGACGGTGCGTGAGTCGCCTCGGCGGCCCGGCACGAGTTCGCATCTGCGCGCGTGAGACCCGGTTCAGCGTAGCCCCGCCGACGGCCGGCAAACTCTGGACGATTGCCCAATTGCCGGGGCTGACGCCGCGACTCGGTCGGCGAGCGGTCAACCAGCACACTCTGAGCATCAGGCGCCCGGTCATGCCCAAAAGTCCCCCGGCACTGCGGCCTCAGCCTGGGAGTTAGACTCTTGCGCGCACCAACGACCGGAAAAAATTCGCGGAGAGGCGACAGACGCTGTGAGTACCGTCTATGACTGTGCCGAAGCTGATTCGCGTGCGGCGGGCATCACCGCCGCGACCAGCGCTCTGAAGTCCGGTCGGTTGGTCGTGATGCCCACCGACACGCTCTACGGCATCGCCGCCGACGCGTTCGATTCCGCCGCGGTGAGCGATCTGCTGGCCGCCAAGCGCCGTGGACGCGATATGCCGGTGCCGGTGCTCGTCGGGTCGTGGCACACCATCGACGGCCTGGTGTTCTCGGTGCGGCCGCAGGCGCGGGACTTGATTCGCGCGTTCTGGCCCGGTGCGCTGAGTCTTGTCGTGCAGGCCGCGCCTTCGCTCGCGTGGGATCTCGGTGATACCCGTGGCACGGTGATGTTGCGGATGCCGTTGCATCCCGTGGCGCTCGAATTGTTGCGTGAGGTCGGGCCGCTGGCGGTGTCGAGTGCCAATGTGTCGGGGCAGCCGCCCGCGACCACCGCCGCGCAGGCGCGCGAGCAGTTGGGGTCGCTGGCGAGCGTGTATCTCGACGGCGGCCCGGCCGAACACGCTGTGGCCTCGACGATCGTCGATCTCACCGCGGATCAGCCGCGGGTGTTGCGGGAGGGTGCTGTGTCGGTGGCCGATATCGCGGAGGTGCTCGGGATGGTGCCGGAAGCCCTGATCAGCTCCGCGCAGCGGTGATCGCACGCCGCTGATGAGCTCAGTCGTTCCCCTGCGCGAGCTACTGCTCGTGCTGCTCGTCTCCGCCACGGTGACTTTCCTGGCCACCGGAGGCGTGCGGGTGCTCGCCATCGCGTTCGGCGCCGTGGCGGTGCCACGTGAGCGTGATGTGCACGTGAAGCCGGTCCCGCGGATGGGTGGTGTCGGCATGTATGTCGGCGTCGTCGCCGCGGTGTTGTTCGCGCACCAATTGCCCGCGCTGCGACGAGGTTTCGACTACGCCCCGGATATCCCGGCGGTGCTGGTCGCCGCGACGATCATCGTGCTGGTCGGCATCGTCGACGACCGGTGGGGATTGGACGCGCTCACCAAATTCGTCGGTCAGATCACCGCCGCGGGCGTGATGGCCGTGATGGGCCTGAGCTGGTACGTGATCTACAACCCCTTCAACGACACCACCGTTGTGCTCGACGCGTTGCAGGGCGGCCTGGTCACCGTCGGCATCACCGTCACCCTGGTGAACGCGATGAACTTCGTCGACGGTTTGGACGGCCTCGCCGCCGGTCTCGGTTTGATCTGCGCGAGCGCGGTTTTCGTGTTCTCCATCGGTTTGCTCTACGACCAGGGCGGTTCGGTCGACACCTATCCGCCCGCGTTGCTGGCCGCCGCGCTGGCCGGTGCCTGCCTCGGATTTCTGCCGCACAATTTCTCGCCCGCCCGAATATTCATGGGCGATACCGGCTCGATGATGATCGGTTTGATCCTGGCCGCGGTATCCACCGGCGCCTCCGGGCGAATTCCACTCCAGGGTTACGGACCGCGCGACATTGTCGGTTTGCTGTCGCCGATCTTGCTGGTCGGGGCGGTGATGTTCATTCCGGTGCTCGACCTGTTGCTGGCGATCGTGCGCCGGGTGCGCGCCGGCGTGAGTTTCTCCACACCGGACAAAATGCATCTGCACCACCGATTGCTCCAGATCGGGCATTCGCACCGTCGCGTGGTCTTGCTGATCTATTTATGGGTCGGTGTTCTCGCGTTCGGCGCGGTGGGAACTTCGCTGATGGATAGACGCCTTGTTGTCCTGCTGGTGGCAGGCGGATTGGTGTTCGCGCTGGTAGTGACCGCGATCCCGTCCGTGCGCAGGTCGGAGTCGACGCAGCACTGAGTTCGGCCCGCAAGGTAAAGTTCGGGCCGTGAGCTTTACACCCGAAACCGTGCCAGGCCCTGACGCCCCTCTGCGCGCCGCGCTGCGCTACGGCCTGATCGGCCTCGGCGTGCTCGTCGTCGTCTCGGTGGCGATCGCCTCCGCGGTGGCCGGGATGCCCGGTCTGTGGGGGGCGCTGCTCGGCGCCGCGATCGGTGGTGGGTTCATCCTCACCACGGTCGTCGCGGTGCTGCTCGGCGCGAAACTGCCGCCGACCATGGCAGGTGCGGTGATGCTGGTCAGCTGGGTGGGCAAGTTGCTGGTGGCGCTGCTGGTGATCGTGGTGCTCAAGCAGTTCGACTTCTACAGCGGGCCCGCGCTGTTCTTTACGGTGGTAGGAGCCCTGCTGATCGTCCTCGGTGCGGAGACGTACGGCGTTGTGAGCCAGAAGGTTCCGTACGTCACGACACGCGCGGGAGACAGCGAAACGGCTTCCGAGCAGGAATAATCCCACCCAGCTACACACTGTCGTAGATAGCTTGGTAAAGTGTTGGTAAGCAAGCACCCAAGCTAGAGGCCCGGCCCGACAAACTCGGGGCTATGCCTCGAGTTACCAGGGGGGATCATCGGGATCCCACCCGGTGCCGCTATGCTTACTGCCGATCCGGGTGGAATGTGCCCGGTTGAAGCATGTCGACGATGTCGCCGACGCCCGAACAGAAGCCGATACGGGTTATACCGTACGAGCCGCTGTCGAATTTCGAGCCGACCAGAGTCGACCCCATTGATCGTCAATGTCCGATCGAACCGCGGGAATGACAGTCGTACCTGCGGCCCGAACACGGGAGAGAACGCTGAGCGTCATCACTTTGGCGGCGGGCGAGTTTCACGCGCCATCGCTGTCCGACTTCTACCCTCCAGCAGTGCTGTTCGCGGGGACGCCGTTCGAACTCGATCGCCTGATGCTGGTCCGGCTGCTGATGACCGCCGTATTGGTGGCCGTCTTCGTGCTGGCATTCCGCTCGCCGAAGATCGTGCCACGCGGCCTGCAGAACGTGATGGAAGCCGGTGTGGTTTTCGTCAAGGAGCAGATCGCCGACGAGGTTCTCGGTAAGGAAACCGGCAAGAAGTTCCTCCCGCTCATCGCGACGATCTTCTTCACGGTTCTGTTCCTGAACTTCTCCGGTGTGATTCCCGGATTGAACATCTCGTCGAATGCGCGCATCGGCATGCCGCTGGTGCTGGCCGCGATCGTCTATATCGCGTACAACTACGTCGGTATCCGGAAGTACGGGTTCTTCTCCTACATCCGCCACAGCATCGTCGTCCCCGACGTGCCGGTCGCGCTGCACGTGCTGCTGATCCCGATCGAGTTCATCTCGACCTTCATCCTGCGCCCGTTCACGCTCACCGTGCGTCTCATGGCCAACATGCTGGCCGGCCACATCATGCTGGTGCTGTTCTTCAGCGCGACCTGGTTCTTCCTGTTCGACGCCGCCGCGTGGATGAAGGTCTTCTCGCCGTTCTCGCTGCTGGCCGGCATCGGCTTCACGCTCTTCGAGCTGCTGGTGATCTTCCTGCAGGCCTACGTTTTCGCGCTGCTGGCCGCCGTGTACATCGGCCAGTCGCAGCACGCTGCCGACCACTGACCTGACTGACCAACGACCGGAAACCTGCTACACACGCCGACCGGCGGGTGAGCAACAGAAAGGGAAAGATTCATGAGCCTCGCTTACCTGGCCCAGGAAGCCGCGACCACCGAGAGCACCTTCAAGGGCTTCGGCGCCATCGGCTACGGTCTGGCCGCGATCGGCCCCGGCATCGGCGTGGGTATCGTCGTCGGTAAGGCCATCGAGGGCATCGCTCGTCAGCCCGAGCTGTCCGGCCAGATCCGCACCACCATGTTCCTCGGCATCGCGTTCACCGAGGCCCTGGCGCTGATCGGCCTCGTCGCCGGCTTCATCTTCTGATTCCGATGCGCGAACTCATCACGCTCGCAGCTGAGGGTGGAGAGGATGTGAATCCTCTCGTTCCCGAAACGTACGACATCGTCTGGTCGATCGTCTGCGTCGTCATCATCGGCGTGCTCTTCTGGAAATACGTGATCCCGCGTGTGACCAAGACACTCGAAGAGCGCACAGACAAGATCGAAGGCGGTATCGCCAGGGCCGAAGCAGCCCAGGCCGAGGCACAGCACACGCTGGAGCAGTACCAGCAGCAGCTTGCCGACGCCCGGCTCGAGGCCGCGCGCATCCGCGAGGAAGCACGCACCCAGGGTCAGCAGATCCTCGCGCAGATGCGCACGGATGCCCAGGCCGAAAGCGACCGTATCGTCGCCGCCGGTCACTCCCAGCTGGAAGCCCAGCGCCAGCAGATCCTGACGGAGCTGCGTTCCGAGGTCGGCCGTACGGCCGTCGACCTGGCCGAGAAGATCATCGGTCAGTCGGTTTCGGACGAAGCCAAGCAGGCGGCGTCGATCGACAAGTTCCTCAGTGAACTCGACGACACCGACGCCATCGGGGTCGGAAGGTAGCGACGCGAAAGTGAGAAGCATGTACGCAGCGAGCCGCGAGGCCAGTACCCGGTCTCGCGAGGCGCTTCGGGTCGCTCTGACCGGAAGCGAAACTGTTGCGGCCACAACGGGGTCGGAACTGTTCGCCGTTGTCGCCGTGCTGGACGACCAGCGTTCGCTGCGTGTGGCGCTCGCGGACGCCTCGGTGCCGGGTTCGGCGCGCGCTGAACTCAGTGAGCGGGTCTTCGGCGGCAAGGTCAGCATTGCCACGCAGGCAGTGCTGACCACCGCGGTGGCGCAGGACTGGTCACGCACCCGCGACCTGGTCGACACCCTGGTGCTGCTCGGGCAGGAGGCTCTGCTGGAGTCTGCCGCCGTCGGTGGCCGACAGGACGCGGTGGAGGACGAGCTGTTCCGGCTCGGACGCATCATCGCCGACAACCCGAAGCTGGAGCAGGCACTGTCCGATCAGGGAAAGCCCGCCTCGGCGCGGCGCGAACTGGTCGAGCGGCTGCTCAACGGCAAGGTCGAGCCGGTCACCCTGGCGCTGGCCGAGCAGGCGGTGACCCGCCTGCGGACCAACAACATCGGCGTCGCCTTCGACGCCCTGTCCGATCTGGCGGCGGCCCGTCGTGACCAGATCGTCGCCCACGTGAACTCGGCGGTCGAGCTGAACGATCAGCAGAAGGAGAAGCTGTCGGCTTCCCTGCGGCGGATCTACGGCAAGGCGGTCACCGTGCACGTGCAGGTCGACCCGACGCTGCTGAGCGGCGTCGTCGTCCGCGTCGGAGACGACGTGATCGACGGCAGCGCCACCGGCCGACTGGAGAAGCTGCGTCGGGCTCTGTCGTAATCGACAAGGCCCAGACTCCACTTCCCCCATCCCCGACATTCGAGACCACAGCGAGAGCAGGAACAACATGGCGGAGCTGACGATCTCCTCCGACGAGATCCGTAGCGCGATCGAGAGCTACACCCAGAGCTACACCCCGGAAACCTCCATCGAAGAAGTCGGCATCGTGACCGATACCGGCGACGGTATCGCGCACGTCAGCGGCCTGCCTTCGGCGATGGCCAACGAGCTGCTCGAGTTCCCCGGCGGGGTTCTCGGCGTCGCGCTGAACCTCGAGGACACCAACATCGGTGCCGTCATCCTCGGCGAGTACGCCTCGCTCGAGGAGGGCCAGCAGGTCCGTCGCACCGGCGACGTGCTCTCCGTCCCCGTGGGTGACAAGTTCCTCGGTCGCGTCGTCAACCCGCTCGGCCAGCCGATCGACGGCCTGGGCGAGATCGAGGCCGACGAGCGCCGCGTGCTGGAGCTGCAGGCCGCGTCTGTGCTGGAACGTCAGCCGGTCGAGGAGCCGCTGGCCACCGGCATCACCGCGATCGACGCGCTGACCGCCATCGGTCGCGGCCAGCGTCAGCTGATCATCGGCGACCGCAAGACGGGCAAGACCGCCGTCGCGATCGACGCGATCCTGAACCAGAAGGCGAACTGGGAGACCGGCGACGCCGACAAGCAGGTTCGCTGCATCTACGTCGCGATCGGCCAGAAGGGCTCCACCATCGCGGGCGTCAAGACCGCGCTCGAGGAGCACGGCGCGATGGAGTACACCACCATCGTCGCTGCCCCGGCCTCCGATTCCGCCGGCTTCAAGTGGCTGGCTCCGTACACCGGTTCGGCCATCGGCCAGCACTGGATGTACCAGGGCAAGCACGTCCTCATCGTGTTCGACGACCTGACCAAGCAGGCCGAGGCGTACCGCGCCATCTCGCTGCTGCTGCGTCGTCCGCCGGGCCGCGAGGCGTACCCCGGTGACGTCTTCTACCTGCACTCCCGTCTGCTGGAGCGTTGCGCGAAGCTGTCCGACGAGATGGGCGCCGGCTCGATGACCGGTCTGCCGATCATCGAGACCAAGGCCAACGACGTCTCGGCGTTCATCCCGACCAACGTCATCTCCATCACCGACGGCCAGGTCTTCCTCGAGTCCGACCTGTTCAACAAGGGCGTCCGCCCGGCGATCAACGTCGGTACCTCGGTCTCCCGTGTCGGTGGCGCCGCCCAGACCAAGGCCATGAAGAAGGTCGCCGGTTCGCTGCGTCTGGAAATGGCGCAGTACCGCGAGCTGGAGGCGTTCTCCGCCTTCGCCTCCGACCTCGACGCCGCGTCGCTGGCGCAGCTCGAGCGTGGTGCCCGCTGGGTCGAGCTGCTCAAGCAGGACCAGTACTCCCCGGTCTCGGTCGAGGATCAGGTCGTCTCGATCTTCCTGGTCGACGCCGGTTACTACGAGTCGGTGCCCGTCGAAGACGTGCGTCGCTTCACCGCCGAGCTGCTCGAGTACCTGCACGGCGCGACCCAGAGCTCGTTCGACGCGCTCGAGGGTGGCAAGAAGCCGCTCGCCGGCGAGGCCGCCGACGCGATCAAGGCCGAGACCGACAAGTTCAAGCAGGGCTTCCTCGATTCGAACGGCAATCGCATCGTGAACGAGGCTGCCGCGGGCGAGCTGGACCACGAAGAGGTCGAGTCGCTGTCGGTCACCCGCAAGCACGTCGACAAGTAAGCCGGGTCATGATGTCGGCAATTTCCGATCTGGCGAATGAAGGGAGTGTGAACCGCTAGTGGCAAGTTTGCGCGAATTGCGCTCCCGCATTCGTGGTGTGAATTCGATCAAGAAGATCACCAAGGCTCAGGAACTGATCGCGACCTCGCGAATTTCCAAGGCCCAGGCCAGGGTTGCGGCTGCCAAGCCGTACGCCGAGGAGATCACCAAGGTCCTCGGCGAACTGGCGAGCGCTTCGAAGAACCTGTCGCACCCGCTGCTGACCGAGCGTCCCAACGCTCGTCGGGCCGCTGTCCTGGTGATCACCAGTGACAGCGGTATGTGCGGTGGCTACAACTCGAACGTGCTCAAGCGTGCCGAAGAGCTCATGACCACGCTGCGTGGCGACGGCAAGGAACCCGTTCTGTACGTGATGGGCAGCAAGGGCATCACGTACTACAAGTTCCGCAACCGTCCGTTCCAGGCGTCGTGGTTCGGCTTCTCCCAGCAGCCCAAGTACACCGATGCCTCGGCCGCGTGCCAGCACCTGGTCGAGGCCTTCATGGCCGGCTCCGACAGCGAGGTCTCCTCGCTCGACGGCACCGGAACCATCGAGGGTGTCGACGAGCTGCACATCGTGTACACCAAGTTCGTCTCGATGCTGACCCAGAACCCGGAGGTGCGCCGCCTGGCGCCGATCCAGGTCAGCTACGTCGACGAGAACTACGAGCTCGGTGACGACATCATGTCGGATTCGCCGAACGCGGTGGCCACGGCGCAGTACGAGTTCGAGCCGGACGCCGATGTGCTGCTCGGGGCGCTGCTGCCCAAGTACATCAACACGCGTATCTACGCATCGTTGCTCGAGGCAGCGGCATCCGAGTCCGCGGCTCGGCGCACCGCAATGAAGGCGGCGACCGATAACGCCAACGAGCTGGCCAATGTGCTCCAGCGCGAGGCGAACTCGGTGCGTCAGGCCCAGATCACGCAGGAAATCAGCGAAATCGTCGGCGGCGTCAATGCGCTGGCGTCGAGCTCGGACCGCGACTAAGAAGCGCAGGAAGAGAACCAATCTAATGACCGCAGCTGTCACTCAGGACAACGCGAAGAAGGCGGGCGAAACCGCTGGTCGCGTCGTCCGTGTCATCGGCCCCGTCGTGGACGTCGAGTTCCCGCGTGGCGCCATCCCCGAGCTGTTCAACGCTCTGAACTCCGACATCGAGCTCCCGTCGGTGGCCAAGACCCTCACCCTCGAGGTCGCTCAGCACCTCGGCGACAACATCGTGCGCACCATCTCGATGCAGCCGACCGACGGCCTGGTCCGTGGCGCGACCGTCACCGACACCGGCAAGCCGATCTCGGTGCCCGTCGGCGACATCGTCAAGGGCCACGTGTTCAACGCCCTCGGTGACTGCCTCGACACCCCCGGCCTCGGCCGGGACGGCGAGCAGTGGGGCATCCACCGTCAGCCGCCGAGCTTCGACCAGCTCGAGGGCAAGACCGAGATCCTCGAGACCGGCGTCAAGGTCATCGACCTGCTGACCCCGTACGTCAAGGGCGGCAAGATCGGTCTGTTCGGTGGTGCCGGTGTCGGCAAGACCGTGCTGATCCAGGAGATGATCACCCGTATCGCTCGCGAGTTCTCGGGCACCTCGGTGTTCGCAGGCGTCGGTGAGCGTACTCGTGAGGGCACCGACCTCCGTCTGGAAATGGAAGAGATGGGCGTCCTTCCGGACACCGCCCTCGTCTTCGGCCAGATGGACGAGCCGCCGGGCACGCGTATGCGCGTCGCCCTGTCGGCGCTGACCATGGCGGAGTACTTCCGCGATGTCCAGCACCAGGACGTGCTGCTCTTCATCGACAACATCTTCCGTTTCACCCAGGCCGGTTCCGAGGTCTCGACCCTGCTGGGTCGCATGCCTTCGGCCGTGGGTTACCAGCCCACGCTGGCGGACGAGATGGGTCAGCTCCAGGAGCGCATCACCTCGACCAAGGGTCGCTCGATCACCTCGCTGCAGGCGATCTACGTCCCCGCCGACGACTACACCGACCCGGCGCCGGCGACCACCTTCGCCCACCTGGATGCGACGACCGAGCTTTCGCGCCCGATCTCGCAGAAGGGCATCTACCCGGCCGTCGACCCGCTGACCTCGACCTCTCGTATCCTCGAGGCTTCGATCGTCGGCGAGCGCCACTTCCGGGTTGCCAACGAGGTCAAGCGGATCCTGCAGAAGTACAAGGAACTGCAGGACATCATCGCCATCCTCGGCATGGACGAGCTCTCCGAAGAGGACAAGGTCCTCGTCGGTCGCGCCCGTCGCCTGGAGAAGTTCCTCGGTCAGAACTTCATCGTCGCCGAGAAGTTCACCGGCCAGGTCGGCTCGGTCGTTCCGCTGGAGCAGACCATCGACGACTTCGACCGTGTCTGCAAGGGCGAGTTCGACCACTACCCGGAGCAGGCGTTCAACTCCTGCGGTGGTCTCGACGACGTCGAGGCAGCCGCGAAGAAGATCCTCGGGAAGTAGTCCACTATGGCGGAGATGACAGTTGATCTCGTAGCTGTCGAGCGCAAGATCTGGTCCGGCCAGGCTTCGTTCGTCAGCGCGCAGACCACCGAGGGTCAGATCGGCATCATGGCAGGCCACGAGCCGCTGCTCGGTCAGCTCGTCGAGGGCGGCACGGTTTCCATCGTGTCGACCGACGGCGAGCGGATCGTCGCCGCGGTGCACGGCGGCTTCTTCTCGGTCACCGCCGACACCGTGCGGGTGCTGGCCGAGTCCGCGGATCTCGCGGGTGAGGTCGACGTCGACGCGGCACGCAAGGTGCTGGCCGATGCGAGCGCCACCGAGGTGGAGCTGCGCGCGGCCCAGGGCCAGGTGCGTGCGGTCGAAGCGACCGTGACCGACTGATCGCAGTAGTACGACTCTCTGCCGGCGAGGAACTTCGGTTCCTCGCCGGCAGAGTTGTTTGCACCGCCTTTTCGTGGGGATAGACGATCCGGCCGGAGCACCGCGTAGTGGGCGTGATTGAATGTCTGGGCGGGGGTGTCTTTGACACCGGCTAGAGCGAAAGGGCGTACGGCATTGCAAACCGGGATGGTTCTCCTGATCATTCTGGTGCTGACGCTCGTGTTCGTAGCCGGTGCGTCGACCTATCGCCTGGTGATGTTGCGCCGCGGGGGCACGGCCGCGCTCCTACGTTCACTGCCCGCGCGCGGCGGCCAAGGCTGGCGGCACGGGCTCATTCGCTACGACGAGGATCGCCTCGTCTTCTTCAAATTGACCAGCCTGAAATTCGGACCCGACTCCACGGTGCATCGGCAGGGCCTCGAGATCGTCGAGCGCCGAGCGCCGCAGGGCGACGAATTCGACATCATGAGCGATGACATCGTGGTGGTAGCCGTCACCGATCCGCACAGCAAATTCGAGCTCGCGCTCGACCGCGGTTCGATGGCGGCTTTTCTGTCCTGGGTGGAGTCGCGACCGTCCGATCGCGCCCGCCGCACTCGTGGAGGCCCGTCGTGAGCGTGCATTTGACCCGGATCTATACCCGCACGGGCGACGACGGGACGACCGGTCTCAGCGATTTCTCCCGTGTCGCCAAGAACGATCCCCGGCTGATCGCCTACGCCGACTGCGACGAGGCCAATGCCGCACTCGGTGTCGCCGTCGCCCTCGGTGCGCCCGAACCCGCTGTGCTGACGGTGCTGCGCCAGATCCAGAACGATCTGTTCGACGCGGGCGCCGATCTGTCCACCCCGGTTGTCGCCGAACCGAAGTATCCGCCGCTGCGCATCACCCAGCCCTATATCGACCGGCTCGAGAAGTGGTGCGACGAGTTCAACGACGGTCTGGCACCGCTGAATTCGTTCATCCTGCCCGGCGGCACGCCGTTGGCTGCGTTGTTGCACACAGCCCGCACTGTGGTGCGGCGCGCCGAGCGATCCGCGTGGTCCGCTGTCGAAACGCACCCTGCCGACACCAGTGTGCTGCCCGCGAAATATCTGAATCGACTCTCGGACCTGCTGTTCATCCTCAGCCGCGCCACCAATCCTTCCGGTGACGTGTTGTGGCAGCCCGGCGGCGGGCTACCACGCTGAAAGCGACTCTCCGACGCGGAGAATCGGTCGGTTTCTTGTTCTTTCGTGGCAGGGGGGCGTGTCGTCGCGTGACGGTCGATAAGCTGGCGTGGTGAGCGAACGGTTTCTGGTCTCCGGCGGCAATCGACTCGTCGGCGAGGTCGCGGTCGGCGGCGCGAAGAACAGCGTGCTGAAGCTGATGGCTGCCTCGTTGCTGGCCGAGGGCACGACCACCATCACCAACTGCCCGGACATCCTCGATGTCCCCTTGATGGCGGAGGTGCTGCGCGGCCTCGGCTGCGATGTGACGATCTCCGACGATGTCGGCGGTGACAACTCGGTGGTGACGATCGATACCCCCGCCGAGCCCAAGTACCACGCGGACTTCCCCGCGGTGACCCAGTTCCGCGCCTCGGTGTGTGTGCTCGGTCCGCTGATGGCGCGCTGCAAACGCGCCGTGGTGGCGCTGCCCGGTGGCGATGCGATCGGTTCGCGACCCCTTGACATGCACCAGGCGGGCCTACGCCTGCTCGGTGCGACCAGTGCGATCGAGCACGGTTGCGTCGTGGCGTCGGCCGAACAGTTGCAGGGCGCGCGGATCCGCCTCGACTTCCCGTCGGTGGGCGCGACCGAGAACATCCTGATGGCCGCGGTCCTGGCCGAGGGGGAGACGGTCATCGACAATGCGGCGCGCGAGCCCGACATCGTCGACCTGTGCACCATGCTCGTACAGATGGGTGCGCAGATCGACGGTGCCGGTTCCTCCGTGCTCACCGTGCAGGGCGTCAAGAGCCTCTCGCCCACCACACACCGGGTGATCGGCGACCGTATCGTCGCCGCCACCTGGGGGATCGCCGCCGCGATGACCACCGGCGATGTCCGGGTCACCGGCGCCAACCCCAAGCACCTGGCGCTGGTGCTGGACAAGCTGCGTTCGGCCGGCGCGCGAATCTCGTACGAGCCCAACGGTTTCCGGGTCGTGCAGGCCGAGCGTCCGCGCGCGGTGAACTTCGCGACGCTGCCGTTCCCCGGTTTCCCGACCGACCTGCAGCCGATGGCCATCGGCCTGGCCGCTATCGCCGACGGCACCTCGATGATCACCGAGAACGTCTTCGAGGCGCGGTTCCGTTTCGTGGAGGAGATGATCCGGCTCGGCTCCGACGCCCGGACCGACGGTCACCATGCGGTGGTCCGTGGAATCCCGCGGTTGTCGAGTGCACCGGTCTGGTCTTCCGACATCCGCGCGGGTGCGGGCCTGGTGCTCGCCGGCCTCGTCGCTGATGGCGTCACCGAAGTGCACGACGTCTATCACATCGACCGCGGCTACCCCCGGTTCGTCGAGCAGATGCAGGCGCTCGGCGGACAGGTCGAACGGGTAGATGCGCCGAAATAGGGCCCCTGACCAGCCGATTTGACTTCGTGTTGGTCGGCACGTAACTTTATTCGAGTCAGAGCGACACGGACACCGACTCAGCCGCCCAGCGGCCGGGACACGAGGTAGGACGTTGAGCGCCTGACTGATCATGTGTTCAGGGTTACTTGATCGGAACTTGCTTCCGGTGAGCTTCCTGAGCTAAAGTTT
>NZ_JBHTUD010000028.1:0-59433 GCF_042794235.1 Nocardia sp. NPDC056541 | reverse complement strand
GCGACGAAGGAGCAAGCAACGGCCTCCCATCGGCGGGACAAGGGGCCGCGAACTCGAGCGCGTCAGCGCTCAAAGAAGCACGGGGGCTCGCACCAGCGGGCTGAGAGGACGGCTAGCCCATCTCGGGCGTTCAGGGCCGTCGACCGTATGAACCTGACCGGGTAATGCCGGCGTAGGGAGGAAATATCGTGGGCTCGAACACGTCTTCTGACAGGACGGTCGACACCGTCACCACCGGTCCGATCCAGGGCAGCGTCAAGCACTACCAGGAGGTAGACGGCCTGCGCATCCCGGTGCGCCGGATCAACCTCACCAACGGCGACCACTTCGATGTCTTCGACACCTCGGGGCCGTACACCGACGACAACGCGGTGATCGACCTCGAGGCCGGGCTGCCGAAACTGCGCGACGAATGGGACTCCCCGACCGTCGACGGTCCGCCGACCCAGCTCGCCTGGGCTCGTCAGGGCATCATCACCCCCGAGATGCGGTTCATCGCCGCCCGCGAGGGGGTCTCGCCCGAACTGGTGCGCGACGAGGTCGCGCTCGGTCGCGCGGTGATTCCGGCCAACCACAACCACCCGGAGCTGGAGCCGACCATCATCGGCAAGAAGTTCCTGGTCAAGATCAATGCCAATATCGGCAATTCGGCGGTGTCGTCGTCGATCGCCGAAGAGGTGGAGAAGATGGTGTGGGCCGCGCGCTGGGGCGCCGACACCATCATGGACCTGTCCACCGGCAAGAACATCCACGAGACCCGCGAGTGGATTCTGCGCAACTCCCCCGTCCCGATCGGCACCGTCCCGATCTATCAGGCGCTGGAGAAGGTGAACGGTGATCCCACCAAGCTCACCTGGGAGATGTACCGCGACACCGTGATCGAGCAGTGCGAGCAGGGCGTCGACTACATGACCGTGCACGCGGGCGTGCTGCTGCGCTACATCCCGCTCACCGCCAAGCGCGTCACCGGCATCGTCTCGCGCGGTGGATCCATCATGGCCGCTTGGTGTTTGGCGCATCACCAGGAATCGTTCCTGTACACGCACTTCCGTGAGCTGTGCGAGATCCTGGCGCGCTACGACGTGACCTTCTCCCTCGGCGACGGCCTGCGTCCCGGCTCCATCGCCGACGCCAACGACGAGGCCCAGTTCGCCGAACTCCGGACTCTCGGCGAGCTCACCAAGATCGCGAAATCCTATGGCGTGCAGGTGATGATCGAAGGCCCCGGCCACGTGCCGATGCACAAGATCGTCGAGAACGTGCGGCTCGAGGAAGAGCTCTGCGAAGAGGCGCCGTTCTACACCCTCGGCCCGCTGGCCACCGATATCGCACCCGCCTACGACCACATCACCTCGGCCATCGGCGCCGCGATCATCGCCCAGGCGGGCACCGCGATGCTCTGCTACGTCACGCCCAAGGAGCACCTCGGTCTGCCCAACCGCGACGACGTCAAGGTCGGCGTGATCACCTACAAGATCGCCGCCCACGCCGCCGACCTCGCCAAGGGTCACCCGCACGCCCAGGACCGGGACAACGAATTGTCCAAGGCCCGTTTCGAATTCCGCTGGCACGACCAGTTCGCGCTCTCGCTGGATCCCGACACCGCCCGCGAGTACCACGACGAGACCATGCCCGCCGAGCCCGCCAAGACCGCCCACTTCTGCTCGATGTGCGGTCCGAAGTTCTGCTCGATGCGCATCTCCGCCGACGTACGCGAATACGCGGAGAAGCAGTGGCTCACCGATGTGGCCGCCATCGAGGCGGGCATGGCCGAGAAGTCCGCCGAGTTCGCCGACCACGGCAGCAAGGTGTACCTCCCGGTCGTCTCCTGACCCCGCTCCGCCCTCGCCGACGCCCGTCCGATCTTCGCGATCGGGCGGGCGTCGCAGCGCGTGCACCCTGGATTTCGGGGCTTTCGCTCACCCTGGCGATCGGTAACGATTGGCAATCGTGTCGACCTACCGGCACGCCGAGCACTGGAGTGAATCAATGAAACGCATCGTCGCCGGGGCCCTCGCGGCCGCCGCCCTGTCCGTCGCCGCCCCGCTCGGCACCGCCCAGGCCGCGTCCCTCCCGGTCGCCGACTCCGGTTCGTCGTCCATCGGCTGCACCTCCGACACCAGCCCGTGCGCCCTGCGCCCGCTGTTCGACCTGTTCACCGCCCTCCTGACGGGCAGCGCCTAGGCCACGGGGCGCGCGGGGTAACGTCGGCCGGGTGGCCGATGCCTTCTACCGCCGAGACCCCGCGGACCCGAACCGGTACCTCTCGACCGAGCTGACCCGGGGCCCGTGGTCGCCGGACGCCCAGCACGCCGGACCGCCGTCCGCTCTGCTCGGGCATGTTATCGAGCGCTGCGAGCCCCGGCCGGGATTCCAGGTCGGACGAGTCGCCGTCGAGATTCTCGGGCCGGTGCCGCTGGCTCCGCTCACCGCGCAGGCGAAGGTGGTGCGGTCGGGGCGCAGTGTCGAACTGATCGAGGCGACTCTGTCGTCGGAGCGCGGCCCCGTGATGCAGGCCAACGCCTGGCGGCTCAAGCTCGCCGAGCCCGCCCTCGATCTGCCCGCCCAGTTCCTGCCGACCGGTACCAGGCCACTGCCCGCGGCGACGGAGCCGGAGCAGTTTCCCTCCGATCAGGAGATCGGTTTCCACACCGGCATCGAATACCGTTTCTCCGCAGGATCATTCGCCGCGCCGGGGCCCGCGATCTGCTGGATCCGGTTGAAGTACCCGATCGTCGCGGGGACCACCCCGAGTCCGCTGGAGCGCACGCTGGCCGCCGCCGATTCGGGCAACGGGGTCAGCGCGGTCCTCGACTGGTCGAAGTACCTGTTCATCAACACCGACCTCACCGTGACCCTGCATCGTCAGCCGGTCGGCGAGTGGGTGTGCCTGGACGCGGTCACCCATCCCCAGCCACACGGCATCGGCCTCGCCGAATCCGCGCTGTTCGACGAGACCGGGCCGATCGGGCGCAGCACCCAGACGCTGCTCATCGCGCCCCGGGGCTGATCAGGGACGCGGCTTCACCAAGTCGGCGTTGCCGTGCTTGAGCAGTTCCGACTCGCCGGTGCTCGTGCGCCGGAACGGGTCGCCTTCACCGGTGGTGAGCAGACCACGCAAGCTGGTGGTGATGTAGGCGCCCCAGGCGTTGGAGCACACCTCGTAGCATTCCCCGGCGGGCACCAAACCCACATGGGTGAAACGGATTTCGGTGCCGTCGGCGTTCTCGGTGATGTCGAAGACGACGTCGGTGTCCTCCCATTCGGTGGTGTCGGCGATGAAGGACAGGTGCGAGTCGGTGACGTGCCAGACCAGGCGCTCGCCCGGAATCGACGTGGTGGTCGTCATGGTGCAGCGGTGCAGGCCGGGGACCTCGAAGAGGTAGCTGTCACCGACCGTGCCGGTGCTGCCCTCGATGGTCTCCGACCACCAGGCCCACACGTTGTTGATGGCCGCGAAGGCCTCGTCGGGTGTCTTGTCGACGGTGATGGTGGCGGTGAAATCGTTGTCGCTCATTGCGTTTCCTTCCGGCTCAGCCGTCGAGATGCCGGCGGAGCGCGTCGAGTGGGCCGTCCCAGTCACGAGACAGGGCGGCCAGAAATTGTTGTGCCACGTGCATCGGAGCGGAATCGAGGCGGTAGCGCACGCGCCGCCGCTCCCCCGGTTCCGCGATCACCAGGCCCGCATCCGCGAGCAGGGCAAGGTGTTTGGCGATCGCCTGCCGGGTGATGGGCAGCCGATCGGCGAGGTCGGTCGCGGTGGCCGGACCGTGCGCGGCGAGTGCGGCGAGTACCGACCGCCTGCTCGGATCGGCCAGCGCAACGAAGACCCGTTCGGCGGTGGCCTCCTGCTCAGGCCGCATCGAGGTACTCGACGAGCTCGCCCAGCTCGCTCTTCCAGCCGCCGACATTGCCCTCGAACGCCGCCTTGTGCGCCTCCTCGGGCAGCTGGGCGAAGCCGGTCTCGGTGACCGTCAGCCGGGTGCCGTCGCCGACCGGCTCGAGGCTGAATTCGACATAGGTGCGTCGCGGGTCGTCGTCGGGCAGCCCGTTGATCGGCCAGGTGTAGCCGAACACCGAGGGCTCCTCGACCCGCTCCACCCGCATGTCGGCGGCGAACCCTTCCTTCCAGGTCATTCGCATGTCCCCGCCCGGTCGCAGGTCGATCTCGGCGGTATTGCCGAACCAGCTCCCCAGCCCTTCCGCGGTGGTGATGGCCGCCCATACCTTGGCGGGCGGATGCGCGAGCTCGACGGTCCGGACGATCTGATCAGGGAATCCCATGATGCCTCCTCATATATTGCAACCGACTGGTTGCAATTCAGAGTATTGCAACCGTTGGGTTGCGTCAAGGGTGTGGTCATCCGTGGCCGCCGGTGACGCGGAACCCTTTCGGGACCAGCCAGACCGTGCCGACAGCAACCACCGCGACGACGGCGGCCGAGATGTAGGACGTGGTGGTGAGGGCGACGTCGAAGGCATGACCGGCGGCATGGGTGAGTTCGTCGCGGGCGGGTTCGGGTAGGTCGGTGGCCACCTCGGCCGCGCCGCCGATCGAACCGCTCGCCTGATCGAGCTTGTCGGCGGGGACGGACAGGCCCGTCATGTGCTGACTGAAGATCCTGGCGTGCAGGCTGCCGAGCAGCGCGACGCCGAAACCGACGCCGACCTCGTAGTTGGTCTCCTCCACCGCACCCGCCTGGCCCGCCCGGTCCGCGGGCACGGCGCCGACCAGGACTGCGGCAGCCGCGGTCACGGCCATACCGTCGCCGAGACCGAACGACACCAGCACCAGCGCGACCACCGGATAGGTGGTGGGTTCCGGACTCACCGCCAACAGCAGGAACCCGAGGGCGACCGCACCGAGGCCGAAACCGAGCACCGCGCGGACACCGAACCTCTCCATCAGAAACGGCGTGAGCAGGGAGGCGGTGAGCAGCGTGAGCGCGGCGGGCAACATCCGGATGCCCGCCTGCGACGGGCTGTAGCCGTGGACGTATTGCAGCCACAGCGAGATCAGGAACATGGCCGCGCCGATCGCCATCATGGCCAGCAGCGTCGCGACGGCCGCCGCGGTGAACGCGCCGTTGCGGAACAGCCGCACATCCAGCAGCGGGTCGGTGGCAGTGAGCTGACGTCGGGTGAACCAGGCCAGCGCGGCGATGCCGATCAGCAGGATCGCCCAGTCCACCTCGCTCGCTTCACCTTTCGCGAGATGCTTGACGCCCCACGCCAGACAGACGATGCCTGCCACCGACAGCGCGGCGGCGAACCAGTCCAGGCTCCCCGCCTGCGGCGCACGATATTCCGGCAACACCCACAGCCCCACCACCACCGTCACGACCACCACCGGCACATTGAGCCAGAACGCCGACGACCACCCGAAGTGCTCGACGAGGAACCCACCGACGATGGGCCCCACCGTGGCGCCGACCCCGGCGACCGCCGCCCAGATCCCGATGGCCATGGTGCGTTCGCGCACGTCGGTGAAGATGTTGCGGATCAGCGACAGCGTCGACGGCATCACCATCGCACCGCCGATCCCGAGCAATACCCGCCCGCCGATCAACTGCGCCGCGCTCCCGGCGGTAGCCGCGACCACCGACGCGATGCCGAACAGCACGAACCCGCTGATGAACAACAACTTTCGCCCCACCCGATCACCGAGCGCACCGGTGGTGATCAGCAAGCCGCCGAGCACGAGCCCGTAGATATCGATGATCCACAGCTGTTCCATCGGCCCGACCTGCAAATCCTCGATCAGCGACGGCAGCGCCACATTGAGAATCGTGGCATCCATCGCCACCAGCAACAGACTGGCGCACAGCACCCCGAGCATCACCCAGCGCACCGACCCGTAGGACTCGTCCCGCGCTTCGCTCACCCTGGCCACCTCACCGGCCGCTCGGCCCTCGACGTCCGTTGACGACAAGCTACCCACACCAGTGACGCCCGCCTGGCAATGCTCGCGGCAGGTCCAGCCGCGATCCGGGCACGCGAAGGCCGATCCGGGCCGGATGAGACCCGATCACCGACGGGCGCTCAGCCGGGCAGGACCGCCGCGATGAGGGTGCGCGCGGCGCGGCCCGTACGTTCCCGGTCGCCCGTGATCACGCGGTCCTGGATGATGCCGCGCAATCCGGAGACCAGCAGCGTGGACACCACCTCGGGATCTTCGGCCAGCCCGGTCCGGCGCAGCGCGGCGGCGAGTTCGGTGACGAAGGTGGCGATCGCGGCCTCGGCGTAGTCCTGGTACGGCGAGCCGGGGGCACACGCGGCACCCAGCACCTGCAGCAGCACTCGCACGCTGTCGGCCTCGGCACCCTCGGAATTCACGTCGAAGAACCCGATCAGCCGCGCGGATAGCTGCGCGGGCTCGGCGATTTCGGCGAAGACCGCGGCGAGGTCGGGTCGCTGCGTCGCCAACGCCTGGACCAGCAGTTCTTCCTTGGTTCCGAAGTAGTAGATCAGCATGCGCGAGCTGGTTCCGAGCGCCGCGGCCAGCGGTCGCAGCGAGAGCTCGGCCAAGCCGTGCGAGGCGATGTAGGTGACGACACCGGCCAGCATCTCGGCGCGCTTGCGGTGGTCGAGGGGACGGGCCATGGGTTGACTGTAGCGAGTGCTACAGGTATTCATGTCATCGTGACTGTACCGATCGCTTCAGAAACTCGGGGCGGCGTGGTGGTGACCGCGTACGCGGCGACCACCGCACTGGCCGACACCATGGACGAGACCTGGTCGCGCCTGCTGCGCGGCGAGAGCGGAATCCGCGCGCTACCCACGCGGTTCCTCGCCGAGCACGATCTGCCGGTGCGAATCGGCGGACCACTGGTCACCTCGCCCGATGCCGAGCTGACGCGGATCGAGCAGCGCAGGCATTCCTACGTCGAACGCATGGCGCTGGTCCTCGGCAGACAGGTCTGGCAGGCCGCGGGCGCGCCGGAAGTCGACCGTGAGCGGCTCGCCGTGGCCATCGGCACCGGCCTCGGGGGCGGCGACGCACTGATCGATGCCGTCGACGCGATGCGGGCGGGCGGCTACCGCAAGGTCTCGCCGCTGGCCGTGCCGATGGTGATGCCCAATGGACCCGCCGCCACCGTCGGACTCGACATCGGCGCGCAGGGTGGGGTTTTCGCGCCGGTGTCGGCCTGCTCGTCGGGGTCGGAGGCGATCGCGCACGCATGGCGGCTGATCAGCACCGGCGAGGCCGATGTGGTGGTCACCGGTGGCGTCGAAGGGCATATCGACCCGGTCCCCATCGCGGGCTTCGCGATGATGCGGGCGATGAGTACCCGCAACGACGAGCCCGAACGCGCCTCCCGGCCGTTCGACCGCGACCGCGACGGCTTCGTCTTCGGCGAGGCCGGCGCGCTGCTCGTGCTCGAATCCGAACGGCACGCGAAGGCGCGTGGTGCGCGCATCCACGCGCGAGTGCTCGGTGCGGGCATCACCTCCGACGCCTTCCACATCGTGGCCTCCGACCCGGCGGGCACCGGTGCGGCGCGGGCGATGCGCAAGGCCGTTCACACTGCGGGGCTGCGGGTTCGCGACATCGATCACGTGAACGCGCACGCGACGTCGACATCGATCGGCGATGCTTCCGAAGCGGCGGCGATCACCGCGGTCGCTCCCGATGCCTCGGTGTACGCCCCGAAGTCAGCGCTCGGTCATTCGATCGGCGCGGTGGGCGCTCTCGAAGCGGTGCTCACGATCCTGAGCCTGCGTGAGCAGATCGTCCCGCCCACACTGAATTTCGACAACGCGGACCCGGCGATCGATCTCGATATCGTCGCCGGGGCCGCACGACCGCACAAGATCGACTACGCCCTCAGCAACTCGTTCGGATTCGGCGGCCACAATGTCGCGCTCGCGTTCGGAAAAGCGTAGCGGCGCCGCCGATCCGGTGGGATCGACGGCGCCGTGACGGCTCAGCGCGACTTACGCCTTGTCGAAGCGGGTGTCGACGAACGACTTGAAGTCAACCTTGCCAGGGATGGCCTTGGCCTTGGTGAAGGCATCCGCGATTTCCTGTTCGGAGGCGATGACCTGGTCGGTGAGTTTGATCGGCTCCTTGATCGAGCGAGTCCAGGTGGTGCGGGAGGCGTCGACGCTGATCTGGGTCAGCTCGGCGTATTTGGTCGACCAGGTGTCGAGATTGTCCGAGGACCACTTGGTGGCGGCGGCGTAGCGCTGGAAGAAGTCGGCGAGAGCGGCGGACTTGCCCGCGTCGGCGACGGTCTTGTTGCCTGCCACCCAGAAGTTGTAGCCGTTGGCGGCCTGGTCGGCGGTGGCGATCGACTTGGCGCCGATCTCCTTCTCCGCGATGGCGGTGTAGGGGTCCCAGGTGGCCCAGGCGTCGACGTCACCGCGGGTGAGCGCGGTGTAGCCGTCGCCGGGAGCCAGGTAGACCGGCTCGACATCGCTCAGCGACAGGCCCGCCTTCTGCAGTTGCAGGAGCAGGTTCGCGTTGGCCGAACTGCCCTTGTAGACGGCGACCTTCTTGCCTTTGAGGGCCGCGACCGAACCGATTGTGGAGTCCTTGCCGACCAGGATCGCGTCACCCTTGCCGGTGGCCGAGAGCGCCCCGACGATCTTGATGTCGGCGTCGGCGGCCGCGCCGAAGATCACCGGGGTGTTGCCGGTTTGGGCGATGTCGATGCCGCCCGCACTCGCCGCCTCGACCAGCGGCAGACCGGCGGTGAAGGTGGAGAATTCGATCTTGTAGGGCAGGTTCTCCAGCTGACCCGATGCCTTCAGCAACACCTCGATCGAAATCGCCTTCTGGTCACCGACTTTCAGCGTGACGGTGCTCAGGTCGACCGGGCCCGAGGGCGCGGCCTCGGTCGCCGTGTCGTCGCCGCAGGCGCTCAGTGCGAGCGTTGCGACGACGGCGAGGGCAAGGCCTGCCAGACGGGACATCGGAGTGCGTTTCACGGGAACAACTTTCGTGCGATGGTGCGGAGGGTTCAGTGCACGCCGAGCAGCGCGAGCAGGTGCGTCGCGTACTCGGCGACTTCCGGCGCGGCGGCGGTGCGGGGGCGTGGTAGCTCGATGGGCACGTCGGCGGCGATACGGCCGTCGTCGAGAACGAGAACGCGGTCGGCCAGGGTGATCGCCTCCAGCACGTCGTGGGTCACCAGCAGGACGCCGAACTCGCGCTGAGTGTGCAGGCCGAGGAGCAGCTCGTGCATCGTCAGCCGGGTCAGCGCGTCGAGCGCGCCGAAGGGCTCGTCGAGCAGCAACAGCGTCGGCTCGGCCACCAATGCCCGTGCCAGCGCGGCACGTTGGGCCTCACCACCGGACAGGGTGAGCGGCCACGCGTCGGCGCGACCGGCGAGGCCGACCTCGGCGAGCAGGTCGCGGGCGGCTTGCTCGTCGGCACGTCGATTGCGCGGCTTCGGCCTGCCGAGGGCCACATTGCGCACCACCGGCTGCCACGGGATCAGGCGGGGTTCCTGGAAGACGATCGTCGGCCTGCCTTCGACGGAAGCCGCACCGCGAGTGGCGGTATCGAGGCCGCCGATGATCCGCAACAGCGTGGACTTGCCCGATCCACTGCGCCCGACCAGTGCGACGATCTCGCCCGCGCCGATCTCGAGATCGATCCCGTCGAGCACGGTGCGGTCACCGAATCGCTTGCTGAGAGCGGTGATCCGGGCGGCGGGCACGCGAGCCGATCGCGACGAGATGGGGGTGACGGTCGTGGCTGCGGCAGCGGTCATGGGGTGAACCTCGCGATCGAACGGCGGCGGGTAGCGGGCCTGCCTGCTCTCGGGACGGGGTGGGTCCTCGAGCCGGCGGAAGAAGCGGACATCAGCGGTGCACCGCCGGGCGCCAGCGCAGTGCGCGGCGTTCGAGCAGCCGCACGATCGAGTCGGTGAGCAGGCCGAGCAGGCTGTAGACCACCAGGCCGAACACCACGATGTCGGTTCGCAGGAATTCGCGGGCATTGTTGACGACGAAGCCGAGTCCGGCACTGGCATTGATCTGTTCGGCCACGATGAGCGAGAGCCAGGCGATGCCGAGACTCTGCCGGGCGCCGACCAGGATCTGCGGCAGGGCGCCGGGGAGCACGAGCAGGCGCAGCCGTTCGACGAGTCCGAGGTGCAGGGCGCTGCCGAGTTCGAGCAGTTTCGGGTCGAGCTGGCGGATGCCCGAGAAGGTATTGAGGTACAGCGGGAAGAACACACCGAGGGCGATCAGGTAGACCTTGGGCTCCTCGCCGATGCCGAACCAGATGATGAACAGCGGGATCAGGCCGAACAGCGGGATGGTGCGGATCATCTGCAGCGGCGGGTCGACCGCGTACTCACCGATCTTGCTCAGGCCGGCGAGCACGCCGAGTACCAGCGCGAGAACCGCGCCGAGGGCGAAGCCGTACAGCGCGCGCTGGCCGGAGACCAGCAGGGCCTCGGTGAGCTGGCCGGATCGGTAGGTTTCCAGACCCGCGTCCAGCACCGCGGACGGCGCGGGCAGTTTCTTGGCCGGGATCGAGCCGCTGGCGCTGGCGAGCTGCCAGATGACCAACACCGCGAGCGGCGAGAGCGCGCGCAGGAACCCGGGGCGACGGTACAGCGGGATCCGTCGCTCGCCGGTTTCGGTGGGCCTCTCCAACAGCATGCGAGCATGGTGCCCGCCCGAAGCGGTATACCGACAGGGTTCGAATCAGCTCGAGGATTTGTCGGCTCGGCTGGAGATCTGCTGCACCGCCCAGCTATTCCCGTCGGGATCGCTGAAGAAGACGAAACCGACATTGTCGAGCGGGTGCGGGACGGGCCGTGGATTCTTGCCGAGCTCGCGCACCTCGCTGACCTCGACTCCCCGCGCCACCAGCTCCGCGTGCGCCTGCTCGATATCGGGAACCACGAGTTGCAGGCCCTTCAGCGAGCCCGGCGGCATCTGCGGCACCGCCCCTTTGCCGATGACGATCGAGCAGCCCGAGCCAGGCGGGGTGAGTTGCACGATGCGCACGTCGTCGGAGATCACCGTGTCGTGGTCGACGGCGAACCCGAGCTGACGCGCGTAGAAATCTTTGGCCCGATCGATATCGGAAACCGGGACGATCACAACTTCCAGGGTCCAGTTCACTACGCGCCTCCGCGTTGCAGTCCGGGTGATGCGCCAAGTCTGCCAGCTGCGCGCTCGGGAGCAGAGCCGTATCGGCGGCGGTCAGGGCTTGCGTTCCCATCGCCAGGCGAACTCGCCGGTCGCCGGGGGTGGGCCCGGTAACTCACCCTCGGCGGTGAGCCCGTCCACCATCAGCGCGAGGACACGTTGGCGCAGTTCGGCGGTGCGCGCCGGGTCGGGCATGGTGATGGCCGAGCAGGCCTCGAGGATCAAGCCGAGGTCGAGGGCGTCGACATCGGGCCGAAGGCGACCGCTGGCGTGGGCGCGGCGGACCAGTTCCTCGCCGGCCTCCCCCGAGTGCACGACGTCGGGCAGCATCGACTCGTCGGGCGTGAAGGTGCCCGCCAGACGCACGGTGAGCGAGTGCACGTCGGCCTCGACGACCCGTTCCAAGAATCCGACGAACCCGCGCCAGCCATCCGAATCCGCCAGCGCCGCATCGGCTTCCGCGTTGAATCGGCGTAGCCCTTCGTGACAGAGGGTGCGCAGCAGTACCTCCTTGCTCGGATACCGCCGGTAGAGCGCACTGATCCCGACGCCCGCCCGTTCGGCCACGGCGGCGATCGGTGCGTTCGGATCGTCGAGGAACACCGCGCGGGCGGCGTCGAGGATCAGTCCGTCGTTGCGCGCGGCCTGCGCCTTGCGACCGGGCAAGCGGGGCTGATCTGCGGTTTCGGTCTGGTTCGCCATGAATATCAGCCTACCATTTGAAACGGAATGCTCCGTTCTGCTACGTTTGGAACAGAACGAAACATTCCGTTTCAATTTGAGGAGTCGACATGGCCACCATCACCCCGTTCCGAATCGACGTTCCGCAGGCCCGCCTCGACGACCTCGCCGACCGGCTGCGCGGCGCCCTGTACCCCGACGAACTGCCCGGCGTCGGCGACGCCTACGGCGTCCCGGCCGGTCGCGTCCGCACTCTCGCCGAGTACTGGCTCGAGGAGTTCGATTGGCGCGCGCTGGAATCCGAGCTCAACGCCTACCCGCAGTTCACCACCGAGATCGAGGGCGAGGACATCCACTTCCTGCACATCCGCTCCTCGCGCGCCGATGCGACGCCGGTGATCCTCACCCATGGCTGGCCCGGCTCGATCCTCGAATACCTCGACGTGATCGCACCCCTCACCGAGCCGGAATCGGCCGACGCGCCCGCCTTCCATCTCGTCATCCCTTCGCTGCCCGGTTTCGGCTTCTCCGGCCCCACCCGCAGCACCGGCTGGAACCGCTACCGCACCGCCCGCGCCTGGGCCGAGCTGATGACGCGCCTGGGCTACCAGCGCTACGGCGCCATCGGCAACGACGGCGGCTCGATGGTCTCCCCGGAGATCGGCCGGATCGCGCCCGACACGGTGATCGGCGTGCACGTCACCCAGCTGTTCTCGTTCCCGTCCGGCGACCCGGCCGAGTTCGAGGGCCTGTCCGAGGCGGATATGGCCGCGCTGCAGCATCTCCAGTGGTTCCACGAGAACAAGATGGCCTTCAATACCCTGCACAGCCAGCAGCCGCAGACGCTGGCCTACGCGCTCGCCGATTCCCCGGTGGGTCTGCTCGGCTGGAACGCGCAGCTGTTCGGCGAGTCGCTCGACGCGCAGTTCGTGATCGCGAATGTGGCGCTGTACTGGCTCACCGGGACAGCGGGTTCGTCGCTGCGCTTCTACTACGAGGACGCGCACGCCACCGAGCAGCCGACCGAGCCGACCACGGTCCCGACCGGGCTGGCCATGTTCGCCGGCGATTTCCAGTCGATCCGCCGGTTCGCCGAGCGCGACCACAGCAAGATCGTCAGCTGGAATTCCTACGACACCAGCGCGGGTACGGGCGGCGCGAACGACGCGGCCGGGCACTATGCCGCGCACGAGGCGCCCGCGGTGCTGGTCGGCGACATTCGCGAGTTCTTCGCCGGGCTGGCCTGATTCGTCCAGGTGCCGCGGCCCACGCTCCCCTCATCGGTGCGTGGGTCGCGACCCATTCGAATCATGCACCAGCGCAGTGTGATACGCGCAGCAAAGATGCCAATCAGTGATGCTCGTGCAGGTCGGCCCAGGCCGGAAACGGATCGGCGTAGCCGGTCCACGCGCTCGGGCCCGCCGCGAACTCCGCGTCGGTGAGCAGCGCGGCGTCAAGTTCGCGCCGCACGGCGGGGGCGTCGAGGCGTACTCCGATGAACACGAGCTCCTGTCCGGCAGGCACTTCCAGTTCCGACCACCACGCGCCGGGTTCGAAGGTCAGATTCGGGCCCGCCTGCGACCAGATCGCCGCCAGCTCGGGACGGCTCGCGATCCAGCAGAATCCCTTGCTGCGCAACATCCCCCGCAATCGCTCCAGCACGGCGGCGAGGCGTTGCGGATGGAAGGGCCGGTCGGCGAGAAAGGTGATGCTGCTGATCCCGTATTCCTCGGTCTCGGGAGCGTGTCCCCCCGCCAATTCCTCTGCCCAGCCTTCGGATTCGGCCGCGACCACCAGGTTGTAGCGTCCCGTGGCAAGCACTTCGCGCAGATCCACGACGCCTTTTTCGGTTCGCAGCACGTGCGCTCGCGGGTTGAGCCTTCGCACGGTCGCCTCCACCGTGGCCGCGGCGTTCGCGCTGACCAGGTCGGTCTTGTTGATCAACAGCACGTCGGCGAACTCCACCTGATCGACCAGCAGATCCGCGATCGAGCGGGCATCACCCTCGCCGGCTTCGAGGTCGCGTTCCGTGAGCGCCTGTCCGCGGACGAGTTCGGCCAGGAAGGTCGAGGCGTCGACGACGGTGACCATGGTGTCGAGGCGGGCGATGTCGCCGAGGCGGAACCCGTCGTCGAACTCCCAGTCGAAGGTGGCGGCCACCGGCATGGGTTCGGAGATGCCGGTGGACTCGATCACCAGCTGGTCGAAGCGGCCCTCGCGTGCCAGACGCGCGACGGCTTCGATCAGGTCCTCGCGCAGGGTGCAGCAGATGCAGCCGTTGGTGAGTTCGACCAGCTTCTCCTGGGTGCGGTCGAGGTGCCCCTGGCCCGCGATCAGCGCGGCGTCGATATTGACCTCGCTCATGTCGTTGACGATCACCGCGACCCGGCGGCCGTCGCGGTTGGCGAGGATGTGATCGAGCAGCGTGGTCTTGCCTGCGCCGAGGAAGCCGGACAGGACGGTGACGGGCAGAGGTGTCAGGGTGTTGGTCACGAGTTAATGATAATGGTTTTCATTTGCAGTGCCCAGGTGGGGTCTCGCGACGGCGAGTGCGGTCGTAGGGTTGGGGCGTGAAGATGTTGCCGCTGACCCCCGATGGCCAGACCCCCGTTCGCGCGCTCACCATCGCGGGCACCGACTCCGGTGGCGGCGCGGGCATCCAGGCCGATTCGCGCACCATGGCGCTGTGCGGCGTGCACGCGTGCGTGGCGGTGGCCGCCGTGACCGTGCAGAACACGGTGGGCGTCAGCGGGTTTCACGAGATTCCGCCGCAGGTCGTGGCCGATCAGATACGGGCGGTCGTGCGCGATATCGGCATCGGCGCGGCCAAGACCGGCATGCTCGCCTCCACCGCGATCATCGAGGCCGTCGCCGGGGTGTGCCGCGAGCTCGGAATCGGGCGCGAGGGCACCATCCCCCTGGTGGTCGACCCCGTCGCGGCTTCCATGCACGGGGATCCACTGCTGCACGCGGAGGCCCTGGAGGCAGTGCGCAACACGCTGATTCCGCTGGCGACCGTCGTTACCCCCAACCTCGACGAGGTGCGTCTGATCACCGGCATCGAGGTGGTCGACGACGCCACCGCGCGCAAGGCCGCCGAGGCATTGCACGCGCTGGGCGCGCAGTGGGCGATCGTGAAGGGCGGCCACCTGCGCGCCTCGGAATTCAGCACCGACCTGCTCTACGACGGCGACACCTTCCGCGAGTTCAGCGCACCGCGCATCGCCACCGGCAACGATCACGGCGGCGGCGACACCCTGGCCGCGGCGATCGCCAGCGCGCTCGCCAACGGCTACCCGGTTCCCGACGCGGTGGAGTTCGCCAAAGAGTGGACCTACCGATGCCTCGCCGCCTCCTACGATCTCGGCGCAGGCCACGGCCCCGTATCACCGCTCTGGAGACTTCACGTCGACGCATGATCGGCGCGGCCGCGCACGGCCGAGGTATGCCTAGCGTGGCGTCCCGAACATGTCGGTACCCAGGTTCATACTGAACCCATCGCACCCCCGTCGACCCCAACGACGTGATCGACGAGAACAACGGAGTTCGTGTCGGGCGCGAGATCTCAGTCGAGACCGAAAGCCGAGCGCAGCGGTTCCGACGGGTCGATCTTGACCCCGTTGAAGCGAGCGTGCGCCTGCGCCAGCGCCGAGATGCTCTCGGCCAGATAGTCGACGAAGCGCTCGACCGGCATCGCCGATACTTCGCGCTGGTTCGCGCCGAGCCACCAGTCCGTGGCCGAGGCGACCGCGCCGAAAATCGAATAGTTCACCAATTCGATCCCGGTCACGTCGATCGATTCGGTCGGCAGCAGGCCCGCGAAGAATTCCGCCGCCCGCCGCGCCGATTGGCGGGCCGCGACCAGCGCGCGTTCGGTTTCCTTGGCCTGCTGGCTGAAATGGCTGTGCAGCATGAACCGGAAGACGTTCGGATGCGCCGACACGACCGCCACGTATTCGGTGGCCGCGGTATGGACGAGTTCGCTGATCGAATCGTCGGTGAGATTCACGCTGGTGAGCACGCGCTCCCAGAGCATGTCGCGTACCCGGTCGACGATCGCGTTGTAGAGGTCGGTCTTGTCCTCGAAATGGCGATACAGCTTCGGCTTGGCCGCACCGGCTTCCTTGGCGATATCGCCCATGCTCACATCGGGCCCGACCTGATCGAGCGCCCGGAACGCGGCGTCGACGAATTCGATCCGCACCTGCACGCGATGCTCACGCCAGCGTTCGGTCCGCGCGTCGACACGACGCCGCGGCGCCTCGTCCGTCTTGGGGTAACCGCGCGTCACGGTAGTAATACTAGGGCGGGCCGTACCGCGGGTTACGCACCCCACCGAGAGCGGGAACACATTTGCTGAAACAGCAAGATTTCTGGCGCCCGTCGGAGCCGCCGATGCACTATCGGATGATCCTTTCACCCTGACTGACCAGGAGCATCGATGACCGAGACCGTGGCGAACGCCGAAGAGTTCTGGGAAGACTTCTACCGCGAACGTGCGCAGATCTGGACCGGTAACCCGAACCCCCTCCTGGTGCGCGAGGTCTCCGAGCTGACCCCCGGGACCGCCCTCGACCTGGGCTGCGGCGAGGGTGCCGACGCGATCTGGCTGGCGGAGGGCGGCTGGCAGGTCACCGCCGCCGACATCTCCGCGACCGCGATGGAGCGTGGCGCGCGCCGGGCCGCCGAGGTGGGCGTGACGATCGTGTGGGAGCGCCACGACCTCCAGGCGAGCTTCCCGGCAGGCACCTTCGACCTGGTGTCGGCGCAGTTCCTGCACTCCCCGGTGGAACTGCCGGACGAGCGGGCCGGGATTCTGCGCAGCGCGGCGGCCGCCGTCGCGCCGGGTGGCGTACTGGTGGTCGGCGCGCACGCGGCCGCGCCGAGCTGGGCCTCCAGCCAGATGCACGCTCATGTGTTCCCGACCATCGAGCAGGTGCTCGAGCAGCTCGAGCTCGGGCCCGAGTGGCAGGTCGAGACCGCCGAGCTGGTCCACACCCCCTCGACCAGCCCCGACGGTGTGGTCGGCGAGCGCGCCGACAGCGTGCTGCGCCTGCGTCGCGGCTGACCACGATCCCCAGCAACCTCCCAGCTCGGTCCCAGCTCGGTGGCAGCGCGGCCATCGAGTCTGGGTGTCATGACTCAGACCGAGGCCGAGCAGAAGGCCATGCAGAGCAGCCGCGCGCCGGTGCTCGACGTAGTGATACCCGTGTACAACGAAGAGGTCGATCTCGGCCTGTGCGTGCGGCGGTTACATGCCTATCTGCGCGCCGGATTCCCGTTCACGGCCCGCATCACCATCGCCGACAATGCCAGCACCGACGCCACCCTCGCGGTGGCGGAGTTGCTGGCCGCCGAACTCGACGGCGTCGAGGTGCTGCACCTGGACGCCAAAGGGCGTGGGCGGGCCCTGCGGGCCGCGTGGGAAGCCTCGGACGCGGCGGTGGTCGCGTACATGGATGTCGACCTGTCGACCGACCTGGACGCGCTGCTGCCGCTGATCGCGCCGCTGGTGTCCGGGCATTCCGATCTCGCGATCGGCACCAGGCTCGACGCGTCGGCTCGCGTGGTGCGCGGACCCAAGCGTGAGATCATCTCCCGCTGCTACAACCTACTGCTGAAAACCACGCTGCGGGCGGGCTTTTCGGATGCACAGTGCGGATTCAAAGCCGTGCGCACCGAGGTCGCGCGCGAACTGCTGCCGCTGGTTCGGGATGGCGAGTGGTTCTTCGATACCGAGCTGCTGGTGCTGGCCGAGCGGGCGGGTCTGCGGATTCACGAGGTGCCCGTCGACTGGATCGACGATCCCGACAGCCGGGTCGACATCATCGATACCGCACGCAAGGACCTGCGCGGAATCTGGCGGTTGACCAGGGCGCTGACCACCGGCGCCCTCCCGCTGGACGAGCTGCGGGCCGCTGTCGGGCGGGAACCGCTGGTCGCCGGAGTACCCCTCGGCATGGTCGGGCAGCTGGTGCGGTTCGCGATCGTCGGGGTGAGCTCGACCCTCGCCTACATCGTCCTGTATCTGCTGCTGCAGCCGCTACTCGGCAGTCAGGGCGCCAATCTGATATCGCTGCTGGTCACCGCGGTGGGCAATACGGCCGCCAACCGGGCATTCACCTTCGGCGTGCGCGGACGCGGCAACGCGATCTCGCACCAGTTCCAGGGCTTGGCCATCTTCGCGTTCGGGCTGGCGGTCACCAGCGGGTCCCTGTTCGCCCTGCACCGCTGGGCACCCGACGCACCCGTGGCGGTGGAACTCACCGTCCTGATCACCGCCAATCTCGTGGCGACACTCGCTCGTTTCGTCGGCCTGCGCTGGGTGTTCCGGCACGCGGGCGCCGACCGGAGCACGAGCGTCTCGCCGGTGTTCGCAGCCACCGAGAGCGCGGAGTCGGCAGCGCGCACGCACGCGGTGGAGGTCCGTCGATGACCACGACCATCGCACCCACCCCACCCGCCGGCATCGCGAAGACCACGCCGACCCGAAAGCGTTGGGAGCGACCCGCATTGGCGGCGTTGCTGCTCGGCACACTGATCGCCTATCTCATCAATCTGAGCGCCAACGGCTGGGCCAACGACTTCTATGCCGCTGCGGTACAGGCAGGTTCGCAATCGTGGGAGGCGTTCTTCTTCGGCTCCTCCGACGCCGCGAACTCGATCACCGTCGACAAACCGCCCGCTTCGCTGTGGGTGATGGAACTGTCGGTCCGGCTGTTCGGGCTCAACAGCTGGAGCATGCTGGTGCCGCAGGTGCTGCTCGGCGTCGCGAGCGTCGCACTGTTGTGGGCGACGGTGCGCAGGTCGTTCGGACCTGCGGCGGGGTTGATCGCGGGCACGGTGCTCGCGGTGACTCCCGTCGCGGTGCTGATGTTCCGGTTCAACAATCCCGACGCGCTGCTCGTCTTGCTGATGATCGCGGCCGCGTGGGCGATGACACGAGCGGTCGCGGACGGACGGTGGCGATGGTTGCTGCTCACCGGCGCGTTCATCGGATTCGGGTTCCTGGCCAAGCAGTTGCAGGTGCTGCTGGTGGTGCCACCGTTGGCCCTGATGTATCTGATCGCCGGACCCCCGAAGCTGGGAAAGCGGGTCGCGCAATTGTTCGCCGCCGGAGCGGCGATGGTGGCCGGCGCGGGGTGGTGGATAGTGGCGGTGGAGCTGTGGCCGTCGGATTCGCGGCCGTGGATCGGTGGGTCACAGAACAATTCGATCATCGAGCTCACTCTCGGATACAACGGACTCGGCCGGTTGAACGGCAACGAGACCGGCAGTGTCGGCCCCGGCGGGGAACTGCCCGCCGGCGGCAACGGGATGTGGGGAAGCACCGGGCTCACCCGGATGTTCGAACCCGCGCAGGGCGGTCAGATCGCGTGGCTGATTCCGGCGGCGTTGCTCGCGCTCGTGGTCGGGCTCGCCTTGCGCGGACGCGCGCCGCGCACCGATGCTCGGCGGGCCGCGCTGATCCTCTGGGGCGGTTGGCTTCTCGTCACCGAACTGGTGTTCAGCTTCATGGCGGGGATCTTCCACCAGTACTACACGGTGGCGCTCGCGCCCGCCGTGGCGGCGCTGGTCGGGATCGGCGCCGTGCAGATCTGGGGTTCGCGTGATCGGCTGTGGGTGCGGTGCGCGGGCGCGGTGGCCATTGCGCTCACCACGGCGACCGCGTGGATGTTGTTGTCACGCAGCGCTTCCTTCCAGCCGTGGTTGCGCTGGACGATCCTTGTCGTCGGTGTCGTCGCCACCGTCGCGTTCGTGTTCCCACTGGCTCGCAAGCAGTCGGTGATCGTGGCGCTCGCCGCGGCCTTCCTCGGCCTCGCCGGGCCGATCGCCTACTCGATCGACACCCTCGCGTCCGCGCATTCCGGTGCGATCCCTTCCGCCGGACCGAGTTCCGGCGGGATGCACGGTATGGGGGGACCCGGTATGCGTCCCGGGGGCGACGGTGGTAGGCCCGGCGCCGACGGATCCGCGAGGGACGGTGCCGCACCTGGCGGGACGACCCCGGACGGTGCGGCCACGGGTGCGCCGGACGGTGCCGCGCTGGGGCAGGACGGCGCGGCGACGCCGGACGGTGCCGCGCAGGGAACGAACGGCGACCAGCGCATGGGTGGCGCCGGCGGATTGCTGGGCGGATCACGGCCGAGCGATCAGATCGTCACCCTGCTCGAGTCGAACGGCACCGACTACACCTGGGTCGCGGCGGCCGTCGGTTCCAACAGCGCCGCCGGGTATCAGTTGGCCACCGAACTGCCGGTGATGCCGGTCGGCGGGTTCAACGGCAGCGACCCGTCGCCCACCCTCGAACAGTTCCAGCAGTACGTGGCCGACGGAAAGATCCACTACTTCGTCGCCGGTGGGCGCGGTGGTCCCGGCGGGAACAGCGCGTCGACCAGCTCGGCGATCACCGCATGGGTGACGGCGAACTACTCGGCGACGACGGTCGACGGGGTAACGCTCTACGACCTCACCCAACCGAAGTCGTAGCCGTCTCGACGACAGGCTGGGCCCGGCGGATCACCCCGATCCGCCGGGCCCAGCCTTCGTGTCGCCTCACCCCATCGCGCCGCCGGCACCCTGCGTTGCCGCCCAGATTTCGTCCACCACGCAATCACAATTCGGCCCGACGTCGGAGAGCGGGAGCAGCAGCCTTTGCACGAGCTCCCCGGGGAAGCAACATCGGACAGGCGAGCGTCGTTGATGTGCCGAGCAGCACTGGAGCGCCGAGCAGCGTTAGAGCGCAGCGGCGACCCACTCGGCGAAGGAGGGACCGGCCAGGGTGGCGTGCGGGGACGGCAGGAGGGTGCCGTTTTCGAATTGCTCGCGGTCGGGGTTGGCCGAGTCGGAGGTTTCGATGATCTGTAGCGCGTCCCCGCGGGTCTCGACCAGAACGGCGGCCGCACCGGCCATGGTCTCCGGCTGCGGGCCTGCGATCTCGGGGAACGGAATATCTTCGGCGGCAATCGGATTCGCGGCGAGATCGACCAGCGCCTCGGCAACTGTTCGAGCGGCGACCAGCTGGGTACGCATACCCGCAACGTAGGCGACGGAGCCTTGCGTGCCCCACCCGACCATCACCTCGACGAGTTCGTGGAACTGCGCCGCACGCAGGATCTGCACCGGCAGTGCACCTTTGAGCAGTTCCTGCTCATGAGCCAGCTTGGCGGCGTTGTACCCGGCGAGCGAACCGTCGATCCCGATGATGGACACCACCACCAGCCGCTCGACCCCGGCCCGCTCCCCCGCCGCATGCAGATTCCGCGCGGAAGCGGTGAAGAACTCGGTCGCCACCTGCTGATCGGCCGACGGCGTACTCGACGCGTCGATAACGATGTCGACCCCGGTCAACGCCTCGTCGAGACCCGCACCGGTCTCGATGTCGACACCGTCGGCGCGCGAGAAGGCGACAACGTCATACCCACGCTCGACCAGCACATCCACCACGTGCCGACCCAGCCGCCCGGTTGCGCCCGCCACCGCGATCTTCTTCTGCTCCACCATGATCCACTCCTTCACCGCTTCTTGCGGGTTCACAGAGACGACGACGTAGGCGACCGGAGTGTGACATCACCTGGTCACGATGTCTCGAGACTCCCCCGAGGCGCGACCCAGCGGTGATTGAGGTCCACCACCGATGCGACCGTTTCGAAATCGGAGTCGTAGTGGAACAGGACAAGGCGGTGTTCTATCGCCAACACCGAAGCGAGCAGGTCATGGATGCCGACCGCGCGGTGGCGGCCCGACCGCGCGAGTTCGCGCTGAATCGTGAAGGCGCTTTGCCAGTGTTCGTCATTGGTGGGCAGGTACTCATAGGCTGCGCGGCGCCGAAACCGAATCTGTTCGTATTCAGCCGGGCTTCGGGCGCTGTAGAGCGCCTCGGAATCGAGCGGTGCACACGTGGCTATCAACCCGGCCTCGAGCAGCGGCCCGAGTGCGGCCCCCACGTCCGGATGACGCATTCGAGCGGCCGCGCTGGTGTCGATGAGATAGCGCGCCGTTATCGCCATACGTCGTCGCGCCGATCCTTGTCGGCCATTTCGGCCATGCCGCCGTTGACCAACCATTCGACTTCGCTGGCGCGCGCATGCGCCACCACGGCCGAGTTCAGCGCGGCACGAACGGTATCGGAGACACCTGCGGTCCCGAGCGCGTCCTGCGCGGACTCGAGTAGCTCGTCGTCGATCTCGATCAGGCGTTTGGTCATCGCACAGTCCCTCGATATATATTCCCCCATGCCCGAACTATATACCTCGAAACGATCAGGTCACAAGGGTTCAGTGGGACAGGTTCAGGGCGGTGTGCAGGGTGGCGGCCCACTGGTCGACGATCAGTTTGCGGCGAGCGGAGTCGTCGGTGAGGACGTCGGCGAGGCCGAGGCCGCGGGCCAGGTCGAGGGTGGCCTGGACGAGGTGATGGGTGACCGGGTCGGAGTCGTCGACGCCGAGGGCCTCGATGGCGCGGCGGTGGGAGATACGGCCGAACCGGGCCTCGAGGGGCAGGATGCGTTCGCGCAGGGCCGGGTCGGCGGCGGCGTGGGTCCAGACCTGGAGCGCGGCTTTGAAGAACGGGGTGGTGTAGGACTCGACGAGCGCGGAGACGACGGCGCGCGTGCGGCCCGCACCCTGGGCGACCGCGTTCACCGTTTCGGCCTCGGCCTTGGCCTGGTCCATCCGGAACTCGAACATGAACTCGAGCGCGGCCGTGATCAGATCCTCGCGGGTGGGGAAATGGTGCTGGGCGGCACCGCGCGACACCCCGGCCCGCTCGGCGACCACCGACACGGTGGCGGCTGCCCAGCCGGTTTCGGCCAGGCAGTCGATGGTCGCCTCCAGCAGCCGCTGCCGGGTGGCCCGGCTGCGGTCCTGCTTGGGTTCGTGGGGTGTCGCCATCGGACTATTGTGCCCAGCTGGGCGGACGCTTCTGGAAGAAGGCCGTCATGCCCTCGATCACCTCGGGGGTGCCGAAGAAGCTCGCCGACCGCTTGGCCAGTGCTTCGGCCTCGGCGTCGAACGTAGCCAGCACCGCCGCGTTGACCAGTTTCTTGGACTCGGCCAGTCCCTGCGGCGACCCCTTGCGCAGCTCGCCACTCAGGCGTTTCACCTCGGCGGCGGCGTCCTGCGCGGCCACGGTGACCAGGCCGATCTCCTGCGCGGTCGCGGCATCGAATTTCTCGCCGGTCAGGAAGTAGCGGCTCGCGGCCCGCTGGTCCAGCCGCGGCACCAGCGTGAGCGAGATCATGAACGGCGCCATCCCGATGCGCACCTCGGTGAGCGCGAAACTACTGCCCGGCCCCGCGACGACCAGATCGCAGGCCCCGATGATGCCCATGCCACCGGCCCGGACATTGCCGTCGATCTGCGCGATCACCGGCTTGGGCGAGGCGAGGATGCCGCGCAGCACGTCGATCATCACGCGGGTGCGCTCATCGGCGGCCACCGCGGGATCGGCGTTGCTCGCCTCCTTGAGGTCAGCGCCCGCGCAGAAGGTGTCACCGGTGTGGGCCAGCACGATGCCGCGCACGGCGGGATCGGTGGCCGCCGCGTCGAATCCGGCGAGCAGCTCGCGAACCAGCCTGGACGAGAGCGCATTGCGGTTGTGCGGCGAGTCGAAGGTCAGCCTGGCGAACCCGTCGACGACCTTGTAGCGGACGAACGGTGCTTCCGTCGCGTCACTCATCGGGACTCCTGTTCATCCGGTAGGGGTGGTCGCCCCACCGCCGGGGCGACCACCGTTGTGCCTAGTACGAGCGTGGCAAACCCAGCGAGTGCTGGGCGACGAAGTTCAGGATCATCTCGCGGCTGACCGGTGCGATGCGCGAGATGCGCGCGGCCTGCAGCATCGCCGCCAGCCCCACCTCACGCGTCAGACCCGAACCGCCGTGGGTCTGAATCGACTGGTCCAACGCTTTGATGCTGGCTTCCGCGGCCGCGTACTTGGCCATGTTGGCCGCCTCGGCGGCGCCGAACTCGTCGCCGGTGTCGTAGAGCGTCGCGGCCTTCTGCATCATCAGCTTGGCCAGTTCCAGCTCGATCTTCACCTGGGCCAGCGGATGCGAAATACCCTGGTGCGCACCGATCGCCGTCTTCCAGACCGTGCGCTCCTTGGCATATTCCACCGCCCGGTCGATGGCGTAGCGACCGAGGCCGACCGCCATGGCCGCGCCCATGATGCGCTCGGGATTCAATCCGGCGAACAGCTGGGCGATGGCCGCGTCCTCGGAACCGACGAGGGCGTCGGCGGGCAGGCGCACGTCGTCGAAGAACAGCGTGAACTGGTTGTCCGGCTCGATCACGTCCATCTCCTGGACGTTCTTCACCAGGCCGGGCGCGTCCACCGGCACGATGAACAGCGCGGGCTTGAGCTTGCCCGTCTTGTGGTCCTCGGTCCGCGAGACCACCAGGATGGCCTCGGCCTGATCGACACCGGAGATGAAGATCTTGCGGCCGTTGAGGATCCAGTCGCCGCCGTCACGGCGGGCGGTGGTGGTGATCTGGTGCGAGTTGGAGCCCGCGTCGGGCTCGGTGATCGCGAAGACCATCTTCGACGAGCCGTCGGCCAGCTTGGTCAGCCAGTTCTGCTTCTGCGCCTCGGTACCGTACTTGGTGATGATGGTGCCGCAGATGGCAGGCGAGACGACCATCAGCAGCAGCCCGGCGCCCTGCGCCGCCAGCTCCTCCTGCACCAGCGCCAGCTCGTACATGCCCGCGCCACCGCCGCCGTACTCCTCGGGCAGGTTCACGCCGAGGAAGCCGAGCTTGCCCGCCTCGTCCCACAGCTCGGTGAGGGGCTCGTTCTTGCGCGAGAGCGGCAGCACGTAGTCGCGGTAGTTGTACTTGCTCGCCAGCGAGGCGACCGCCGCGCGCAGCGCCTTCTGCTCTTCGGTCTCGATGAAACTCATGCCTGCTCCTGCTCTTCTTCCTCGACGACGGCGAGGACGGTTCCGACCTCGACCTGCTGGCCGACGGTCACGTTGAGTGCACTGAGAATGCCGGTCGCCGGGGCCGCGATGGTGTGTTCCATCTTCATCGCCTCCAGCCACAGAATGGGCTGCCCCTGCTTGACGTGGTCGCCTTCGGCGGCACCGAGGCGGATCACGCTGCCCGGCATCGGCGCGAGCAGCGAACCGGCGGCCACCTGCTCCGACGGATCGGTGAAGCGGGGCAGCCTGCGCACAGCCACCGGGCCGAGCGGGGAGTCGACCGCGACGTGATCGCCGTAGCGGGCGATCTCGAATTGCCTGCGCACCGAACCACGTTCATTCGGCACACCGAGGACTACCCGATCGGGCGCGACCGAGATCAGCTCGAGACCGTCGTGGCCCTCGACCGCCACACCCGTGCGGGTGAAGCGGTAGCGCACCTCGTGGGTGCCGGAGGTCCGGCTTTCGTACGACTTGGTCTGCGGCAGCGAAGACAGGTTGCGCCAGCCACTCGGGGTGAGTCCGGCCAGGCGCGAGGTGCCGCGATTGGCAGCCGAATCGGCAAGTGCCGCGGCGGCAATCGACAATGCCTCATCGGCCTCCGATACCAGCGGCGCCGCGAGCACGGCCAGGTCGTGGGTGGCGAAGAAGGCGGTGTCGGTGTCACCGGCGAGGAACGCCGGGTGCCGCAGCACGCGCACGAGCAGGTCGCGGTTGGTGACCAGGCCGTGGATCTTGGCGCGCTGGAGCGCGGTGGCGAGCAGATGTGCTGCCTCCGCGCGGGTTTCGGCGTAGGAGATCACCTTGGCGAGCATCGGATCGTAGTGGACGCCGACCACCGAGTCGTCGACGACACCGGTGTCCAGGCGCACGCCCGGCTGGTCGAGAACAGTGAATTCACCGGCGGTGAACGGGATCTCGATCTTGTGCACCGGACCGCTCTGCGGCTGCCAGTCGTGCGCGGGGTCTTCGGCGTAGAGGCGAACCTCGATCGAGTGACCACGCTGGGCGGGCTGGGTCGCGGGCAGCGGCAGGCCGGACGCCACCTGCAACTGCAGGCGGACCAGGTCGAGCCCGGTGGTCTGCTCGGTGACCGGATGTTCCACCTGGAGACGGGTGTTCATCTCCAGGAAGAAGAAGTCACCCTTCTCGTCGGCCAGGAACTCGACGGTGCCCGCGCCTTCGTACCCGATCGCCTCGGCGGCCAGACGCGCCGCCTCGAACAGGCGATCACGCATGCCGTCGATCTTCTCGACGAGCGGCGACGGCGCTTCCTCGACGACCTTCTGATGACGACGCTGGATCGAGCACTCACGCTCGCCGACGGCCCAGGTCTTGCCGAAAGTGTCCGACATGACCTGAACTTCGATATGACGGCCGGTCTCGAGGTAGCGCTCGCAGAACACCGTCGGATCACCGAAGGCCGACTCGGCCTCGCGCCGAGCGCCCGCGATCTGATCCTGCAGTTCGCCCAGCTCGCGCACCACGCGCATACCGCGTCCGCCACCACCGGCGGACGCCTTGATCAGCACGGGCAGGTGCGCGTCGGTGACCTCGGCCGGATCGAGCTCGGCGAGGACGGGGACACCGGCGGCGTCCATCATCTTCTTGGACTCGACTTTGGAGCCCATCTGCTCGATCGCCGCGACCGGCGGGCCGATCCACACCAGACCCGCGTCGAGCACGGACCGCGCGAATTCGGCGTTCTCGGAGAGGAATCCGTAGCCGGGATGGATCGCGTCGGCACCGGCCGACAAAGCGGCCTCGATGATCAGCTCACCGCGCAGATAGGTCTCGGCCGGGGTGTTTCCGGGCAGCCGGATCGCCGCGTCGGCCTCGGACACGTGCGGCGACGCGGCATCAGCATCGGAGTAGACCGCGGTGGTGCCGATGCCCATCCGACGGCAGGTGGCGAAGACGCGGCGAGCGATCTCACCACGATTGGCAACGAGGACATTCGTAATGGCCACAGCGCATCTCACATTCGGAAGACGCCGAAGCCCTCGGCGCCCTTGATCGGGGCTGTGTGAACGGCCGACAGAGCCATTCCCAGCACGGTGCGGGTGTCGCGGGGGTCGATGATGCCGTCGTCGAACAGCCTGCCCGACAGGAACATCGGCATGGCCTCGGCCTCGATCTGCGCCTCGACCATCGCGGCGAGACCGGCGGCGGCCTCCTCGTCGAACGGCAGGCCCTTGGACTCGGCCGCGCCGCGCTGCACGATGGTGAGCACGCCGCCCAGCTGCGCCCCACCCATGACGGCGGATTTCGCGCTCGGCCAGGCGAACAGGAAACGCGGGTTGAACGCGCGCCCGCACATGCCGTAGTGCCCGGCGCCGTAGGAGGCGCCGATCAGCAGCGAGATGTGCGGGACCGTGGAGTTGGCGACCGCGTTGATCATCATCGCGCCGTGCTTGATGATGCCGCCGTGCTCGTACTCCTTGCCGACCATATAGCCGGTGGTGTTGTGCAGGAACAACAGTGGCGTGTTCTTCTTGTTGGCCAGCTGGATGAACTGGGTGGCCTTCTGCGATTCCTCGGAGAACAGCACGCCGCGCGCGTTGGCGAGGATGCCGATCGGGTAGCCGTTGATCTCGGCCCAGCCGGTGACCAGGCTCGAGCCGTAGAGCGGCTTGAACTCGTCGAAGTCGGAACCGTCGACCACGCGGGCGATGACCTCGCGGGGATCGAACGGGATCTTCAGGTCCGAGGGCACGATGCCGAGCAGTTCCTCGGGATCGTAGATCGGCGAGATCACCTCCGCGCGCGGCTCCGGTCCCTGTTTCTTCCAGTTCAGGCGACGAACGATATTGCGGCCGAGGCGGATCGCGTCCTGCTCGTCGGCGGCCATGTAGTCGGCCAGACCGGAGGTGCGGGCGTGCATCTCGGCACCGCCGAGGGTCTCGTCGTCGGAGTCCTCACCGGTGGCCATCTTCACCAGCGGCGGGCCCGCGAGGAAGACCTTCGCGGCTTCCTTGACCATCACCACGTAGTCGGACATACCGGGGATATAGGCACCACCGGCGGTGGAGTTGCCGAAAACCAGGGAGATGGTGGGGATTCCGGCCGCCGAGGCCTGGGTGAGGTCGCGGAACATCGCGCCACCCGGGATGAACACTTCCTTCTGCGTCGGCAGGTCCGCGCCGCCGGACTCGACCAGCGAGATCACCGGCAGCCGGTTCTCCCGGACGATGTCGTTGATACGCAGTGTCTTACGCAGCGTCCACGGGTTCGACGTACCGCCGCGCACCGTCGGGTCGGGCGCCACGATCATGCACTCGACGCCCTCGACGAGGCCGATGCCGGCGATCGTCGACGCGCCGACGTGGAAGTCGCTGCCCCACGCGGCGAGTGGGCACAGCTCGAGAAACGGCGAGTCCTCGTCGAGCAGCAGTTCGATGCGCTCACGCGCGGTCAGCTTGCCGCGCTTGTGGTGCCGGGCCACCTTGTCGGGGCCACCACCGGCGATGGCCTTGGCGAACTCCGCCTCGACCTCGGTGAGCTTGGTGGACATCGCCTCGGCGGCCGCGGTGTACTCGGGCGAGGCGGTGTCGATGAGGGAACGGAAGGTCGTCACGACTGGTACCCCAATACTTTCGACGCCAGCATGGTCAGGATCTCGTTGGTGCCGCCGCCGATGCCGATGATGCGCACATCGCGGTAGATGCGCTCGACCTCGGCCTCGCGCATGTAGCCCATCCCGCCGTGCAACTGCACGGCCTGGTTGGCCACCCATTCGGCGGTCTCGACGGCGTTGTTCTTGGCGAAGCACACCTGAGCGATCAGGTTCTCGTCGCCGGCGACGTAGCGCTCGACCAGCGCCCGGGTGTACGTGCGCGAGATATCCACGCGCTGTGCCATATCGGTGAGTGTCATCTGCACCTTCTGACGGCTGATCAGCGGCCGGCCGAAGGTCTCGCGATCGCGGCACCACTGCACGGTGAGGTCGAGCGCGCGCTGGGCCAGCGAATACGCCTGCACCGCGAGGCCCACCCGCTCACTGACGAACGCGGCGGCGATCTGCGCGAAGCCGCTGTTCTCGGCGCCGACCAGGTTCGAGGCGGGCACCCGTACGTCCACGTACGACAGCTCGGCGGTATCCGAGGCCAGCCAGCCCATCTTCTCCAGCTTGCGGCTGACGGTGAAGCCCGGCGTGTCCTTCGGCACCAGGATCAGCGAAACACCGGCCGCGCCAGGGCCGCCCGTGCGCACCGCGGTGACGACGAAGTCGGCACGACAGCCCGAGGTGATGAAGGTCTTGGCGCCGTTGATGATGAAGTCCTCACCGTCGCGCACGGCGGTGGTGGTGAGGTGGCCGACATCGGAACCCCCGCCGGGTTCGGTGATAGCCAGCGAACCGATCAGGTCACCGGCCAGCGTCGGCTTGGCCCACTGGTCGATCTGGGCCTGGTTGCCCGAGGCGATCATGTGCGGCAGCGCGATTCCACAGGTCAGCAGCGAGGCCCACAGGCCGCCGGACGCACCGGCGACATGGATCTCCTCGCCCACGATCACCGAGTCGATGGCGTTGCCGCCCTCGCCGCCCGCCGATTCCGGGTACTCGATGCCGAGCAGGCCGAGTTCGCCTGCCTTCTTGTGCAGCTCGCGCGGTAGTTCGCCGGCCCGCTCCCAGGCATCGAGGTCGGGCAGGATCTCCCGTTCGACGAACCCGCGCACAGTGGCGCGCAGCTCTTTTCGCTCCGGCGTTTCCCAAACTGAGGTCATGCGAACAGCTCCGTCGGCATATCGATGTGGCGGGAGCGCAGCCATTCGCCGAGCCCCTTGGCCTGCGGGTCGAAACGTGCCTGGTAGGCGACGCCCTTGCCCAGCAGCCCGGAAATGATGAAGTTGACCGCGCGCAGATTGGGCAGCACGTGGCGGGTGACGGTCAGGTCGGCCGTCTCGGGAAGAAGTTCTCGCAGCTTCTCGACGGTGAGGGTGTGCACGAGCCAGCGCCACTGGTCGTCGGTGCGCACCCACACGCCGATATTGGCGTCGCCGCCCTTGTCGCCGCTGCGCGCGAGCGCGATAGTGCCGAGCGGGACTCGACGGGTTTCGGCGGGCGGCGGAGGTGCGGGCAGTTCGGGTTCGGAAACAGGTTCGAGGACAACGGTTTCCGTAGCGGGGGCGATGTCGACACGGGTACCGTTCGCCAGCACGGCGATATGCGGCACCTCGTGCGCGTCGACGAAACCCGGGGTGAAGACACCGTAGGGCGAACCGTTTCCGGGCAGCGCGGTGAAGCTGGCGCCCGGGTAGCTCGCGAGCGCCAATTCCACAGCGACACTGGAGAACCCGCGACCGACCTTGTTCGGGTCGGCATCGCGCACCACGCAGCGCAGGATCGCGCTGGCCTGCTCTTCGGTCTCGGCGTCGGGGCGATCGAGGCGAGCCAGGGTCCAGGTGAGCTCGGCGGGTTTGTCCGGCAGCCAGGATTCCAGCTGTCGTTGTGCCAGTGCGGCTTTGGCCTCGATATCGAGTCCGGTGAGGATGAACGACATCTCGTTGCGGAAGCCGCCGAGGGTGTTCAGCGAGACCTTGAGCTGTGGCGGCGGGGCCTCACCGGTGACGCCGCTGATCAATACCCGGTCCTTACCCTCCTGGCTCAGCACGATGCTGTCCAGGCGGGTGGTGACGTCGGGTCCGGCGTAGCGCGCGCTCTGGATCTCGTACATGAGCTGGGCTTCGACGGTGTCGACAGTGACCGCGCCGCCGGTGCCGTCGTGCTTGGTGATCACGCAGGACCCGTCGCGACGGATCTCGGCGATCGGGAAGCCGGGGCGGCCGATGTCACCGAGTTCGGTGAAGAAGGCGAAGTTACCACCGGTGGCCTGAGTGCTGCACTCGATCACGTGGCCCGCGACCACCGCACCGGCGAGCGCGTCGTAATCGGTACGGGCCCACCCGAAGTGGGCCGCCGCCGGACCCACGATCACGGAGGCGTCGGTGACGCGGCCGGTGACGACGATATCGGCGCCGGAGTTCAGGCACTCGACGATCCCCCACGCGCCGAGATAGGCGTTCGCGGTGAGCGGCTGACCGAGGTCGAGTTCGGCGGCACGCGCTACCAGGTCGTCGCCTTCCACGTGTGCGATCTCGGCGTCGAGCCCGAGCTCGGCGGCGACCTTGCGCAACTGCTCGGCCAGCCCCGCCGGATTCAGCCCGCCGGCATTGGTGACGATCTGGACGTTCTTCTCGAGCGCGAGCGCGAGGCAGTCCTTGATCTGCTTGACGAAGGTCTTGGCGTAGCCGAGGCTCGGATCCTTCATCCGGTCGCGGCCCAGGATCAGCATGGTGAGTTCGGCGAGGTAGTCGCCGGTCAGCACGTCGAGCTGACCGCCTTCCAGCATCTCGCGCATGGCGCTGAGCCGGTCACCGTAGAACCCGGAACAATTCCCGATCCGGATCAGGTCCGGGTCAGCGGAGAGAGCACTCATGGCACCCAGGATCGCAGCGGTTCAGAAAAAAAGCAAGCATGCGTGCTTGTTAATTCCATGCAATCCACCAGGCAAGATGGAACCCATGCTGTCCGTCCTCCTCTTCGCCCTCGCCGGATTCCTGCTCGGCGGCGCGTACACGACCTGGAAGAACAACCGCCCGGTGGCGATCGGTTTGATCGTCGCCGCTGTCCTCGCGGGCCTCGGCGCCGCGCTCTGGCTGGAGTAGCAAGACTTTCGCAAGATCAGGGCAAGGCGAGGGCTGTTGGCTTGCCCACATGTTCACTTGGTATGTCGGCCTGCTCGCGCTCAGCGGCCTCGCGATGATCATCATGGCCAACGTCGACAACGGGCGCAGCCAGCTCTCGCGCGGGCTCAACGCGGTGTTCGGTATCGCGTTCCTCGGGTACGCGGGATACCTGTGGTTCGTGTTCGAAGGCGGCGACTACCTGATCTTCTTCCACGCGTTCATCCTGCCGGTGCTGCTCATCATCGACTTCGTGCGTTCGACGAACTGGCAGGCGCTGACCGACAAGCCCACCCCGACCCAGAAGGCCTTCCGCGAGTACTGGAAGGAACAGGATCGGCTGGAAAAGCGCTCAGCCCGACGTGTGTAGCTTGAAGATCCTGACGTCTTCCGGGACGCCGTTCAGCGGCGCCGCCCAGAAGTTCCGCTTGTAGGGTTTGGCGACAACGCCCAGCTCATCGAGGGTTTCCGGGCGCAGCGCGGCCAACGTGATGCTGGATATCATCGTGTTGCCGTTACCGCCCGCCTCCATCATCCTGGCGGCGATGTTGACGTCGACGCCGAGCCAGTCGCCGCCGATCTCCCGGGGCGAGCCGGTGTGCAGGCCCACCCGCATACGCGGGGTGTAGCCGTTGATCTCGACCCCGGCGAGATTGCGCCGGGCCGCCAGCGCGGCGCGCACGGCACGATCGGGTGAGGAGAACACCGCCATCAGGCCGTCGCCCATCCGCTTGACCACCTGACCGCCACGCTCGACGATCGGCGGCTCGATGGCCTTGGCGACCTTGCGCAGCAGTTCCAGGGTGCGCTCGTCGCCCACCGACAGCGACCAGCTCGAGAACCCGACCAGGTCGGTGAACACGATGGTCACCTCCTCGGAGCCACGCCCACGCCCGATCCGCTCCAGCCCCGCCTGCCACACCTGTAGGGCACCGAAACCGATTTCCCTGGCCGCGGTCGGGGCGCCGCCCGCGATCTTGTCCGCCGCCCGGGCCACCGCGCGCGCACCGCCGGGTCCTGTCACCGACAGCGGGTCGCCGAAGGACGGGTCGCCCGGCAGCTGGTGGCGCGCCTTGCGTAAGGCGCCGATCAGGTCCGCCCGGCGGTTGGCCGCTTGCAGCTTCGACGAGATCTGGGCGCGCTTGCGGCTCGCGCGCGCATCGGTGTCGGACTCGGCGGATTCACTCACGATCGGCTCCAACGGGATGGACACGTCCGCGGCGTCGCGCCGCCGCGGATTCACCCCGCCAGAAGGCGTTTCACTCACGCTCAAAGGTTAGCCGATCCGCCTCCCCGAGACTTCCAGCCAGACTCAGGTGAGTGGGGACGAGGTGACGCGTCCGGCGGTTCCGTGCGTGGGCGCGTTCGCCCGTGCCCGGCGAGTTACCCAGGTACTCACTGGATATGCGCGAGCCCCCGGCGTCCGGGCAGCGGACGCCGGGGGCTCGTGCAGGGGCGACCTCCCGACAAGGTCGCGGCCCTCGCGACCCGGGCCAATGCGAGGGCGGCCCGGGCAGGATTGTCAGGCGTCGCGGCGGTTGACCAGCACGAGTGCGCCGGCGAACACGATCGCCACGAACACGGCGAAGTAGATCAGGCTTCCCCACACGCCCCAGTGCCAGTCGCCCGCGTACTCCTCGACGCTCAGGAAACGGTTCGCGTTCTGGAAGGGCAGGAACGGCTTGACGGTGCGGCCGAAGCTGCCGAACGCGCCGAGCAGGTTCTCCAGCAGCAGCGACCACAGCACGATCAGCGAGATCGCCGCGGCGGACTGGCGCACCAGCACACCGACACCGATGGCGAGCATGACGCACAGGAACGCGTAGATCGGCACGCTGTAGATGGCTCGCCAGTTGCCGTCGAGCACGAGACCGGGAGCGTCGTCACCGGTGATCAGCTTGGCCACGATGAACGCGATGAGCGCGAGCACACCGGTGAGCACGGCCGAGTAGAAACCGACCAGCGCGGTCTTCGACAGCACGACCTTGGATCGGTTCGGGACCGCGAGGAAGCTGGAGCGGATGACGCCGAAGCGATATTCGCTGGTCACCGTCAGCGCGGCCATGATCATCAGGACCATGACGCCGAAGCCGGCGACACCCGACACCGCCACGCTCGGGGTGAGCAACGGCGGGCCCTCGCCGGAATCCCCGGTGGAGTCGGCGTTGGTGACCAAGGCGATCAGCACGGCGAGGCCGATGCCGAGCACCACCACGACCGCCGAGCACCACCAGGGCGAGCGGGTGGAGGTGAGTTTGATTCGTTCCGCTGCGAGCACGCCCATCAGAGCGCACCTCCCATCGCCTGTTGATCGAAGCTTTCACCGTGGTACTCCACGGCGCCGCCGGTCATCCGCATGAACGCTTCCTCGAGCGAGGCCTGCTGCGGTGCCAGCTCGTAGAGCGTGACGTTGTTCGTGCCCGCCACCTTGCCGACCTCGTCGGAAGTGACGCCCGCGACGATCAGCGCGGCGTCGCCGTCTTCCTTCACGGTCATGCCGTGCGAGGTGAGCAGGCTACGCAACTGATCCAGCTGCGGGCTGCGCACGCGCACCGACTGCTCGGACGCGCGGTCGATGAACTCCTGGGTGGTGCCGTCGAACATCAGCTGACCACGACCGATGACGATGAGCTGCTCGGCGGTCTGCGACATCTCCGAGAGCAGGTGGCTCGACACGAGCACCGTGCGTCCCTCGGCGGCCAGGCGCTGCATGAACCGGCGGATCCACAGGATGCCCTCCGGGTCGAGGCCGTTGACCGGCTCGTCGAACAGCAGCACCTTCGGGTCGCCGAGCAGCGCGCCCGCCAGTCCGAGACGCTGGGACATACCGAGCGAGAATCCGCCCGCGTTCTTGTTCGCCACCTCGGACAGGCCGACCAGTCGCAGGACCTCTTCGACCCGCGACTTCGGGATGTCGTTGGAGGCGGCCAGCCACTCCAGATGGGCGCGCGCCGAGCGGTTCGGATGCACCCACTTGGCATCCAGCAGCGCGCCGACCTGCGTGAGCGGGCGTTCCAGCTGCTGGTACTGCTTGCCGTCGATGAGCGCACTGCCCGCCGTCGGCTTGTCCAATCCGAGGATCATCCGCATGGTCGTCGATTTACCGGCACCGTTGGGTCCGAGGAACCCGGTCACCAGTCCTGGTCGGACGGTGAACGTGAGGTCCTGCACCGCGACGGTCTGGCCGAATTGCTTCGTCAGGCCCTTCAGCTCGATCATGCGCCCCAGCTTGCCTCACGATCGCCGTGCCGCGCGTCGCCGAGAAGTAGCGAGTCGGGTCATCCTCGAGGATGACCCTCGACCCCTAGACGGCTGGGGAAGAAGCCTGAGCCCAGAAACGCTGGGGGATACGGCCCGCCTGCCTGGCCAGATAGCCCGCACGCACGGCGGCCGACATGGCCGACGCCATGAGTTCGGGCTCTTTCGCCCTGGTCACGGCGGTAGCGAGCAGGACTGCCGAGCAGCCGAGTTCCATGGCGAGAGCGGCGTCGCTGGCGGTGCCGATGCCCGCGTCGAGGATCACGGGGACCCCGGCGGCGGCGACGATCATCTCGATGTTGTGGGGGTTGCCGATGCCCAAGCCCGTGCCGATCGGGGAGCCGAGCGGCATCACCGCGGCACAGCCCGCTTCTTCGAGGCGGCGGGCGAGGATCGGGTCGTCGTTGGTGTACGGCAGGACGACGAAACCGTCGTCGACGAGCTTCTCGGCGGCGTCGAGGAGCTCGAACGGGTCCGGCAGCAGGGTGCGGTCGTCGGCGACCACCTCGAGCTTGACCCAGTTGGTGTCGAGCGCCTCACGGGCCAGCTGGGCGGTGAGTACGGCTTCGGCGGCGGTGCGACAGCCCGCGGTGTTGGGCAGCAGGGTGATGTCGAGGCGCTTGAGCAGGTCGAGCACGCCGGTGCCGCCCGCGGCGTCGACCCGGCGCATGGCGACGGTGGTGAGCTCGGTGCCCGAGGCGATCAGCGCCTGTTCGAGGACGGCGAGGTTTTCGGCGCCCCCGGTGCCCATGATCAGGCGGGAGCCGAACTCCTTGTCGGCGATCCGCAACGGCGACTCAGCCACCCTGCACCGCCGTGAGCACCTCGATGGTCCAGCCGCGCCCGACCGGCTCGTCCCAGCGCGACTTCGAGAAGACCGCGCCGTCGACCGCCAATGCCACACCCTGGCAGGGCAATTCGAGCTTGGTCAGCAGTTCGCGGACGCTGAGCGGCTCGGGGAACTCGTGGTCGACACCGTTGACGGTGACGCCGATCGGAATGGTCGAGGTCATCGAACTCCTCCTTGCGACAGAGATGGCATCTGCGATGCCGGAAAACGTTGAGGTGCTGCGGCTTCGACGACCACGGGGGTCTCGCCGTCGAGCAGCGCGGGCACGACCGCCGCGGTGAGCGCGAGGGTGAGCATGCCGTTACGGCCGTGACCGGTGGCGGCAACGACCCGGTCGTCGAGGTGGCCGAGCAGCGGCAGGTTGTCGGGGGTTCCCGGCCGCGAGCCCGCGTTCGCTTCGGCCAGTTCGTATTCGGCGATGCCGGGCAGGATGGTTTCGGCGTCGGCGATCAGGTCACGGACACCGCCGACGGTGACGGTGGTGTCGAAGCCCGCCTCGTATTGTGTTGCACCGACAACGATTCCGTCTTCGCGGGGGACCAGGTAGACCTGCCTGCCGTGGACCCGGGCGCGGATCACCCTGGTCGGTGGCGGGCTGACGCCGGGCCTGCGACGCAACCGGAGGATTTCACCCTTCACCGGACGCACCGGCAGGCCGGGCCAGAGCTCGGCGGAGCGGGCGCCCGCCGCGAGGACTATCCGGTCGTGCGGTAGCTCCTCCAGCGCGGCAACGGCTTCGGCACGGATCTCGACACCGGCTCCGGCGCAGGCGGATCGGAGCGCACGCAGTACGCGCCGATTGTCGACGGCGGGTTCGGTTTTCGCGTGCAGGCCGGCGCGGACGGTACGCGCGAGCGCGGGTTCCAGCGCGCGGACTCCCGCACGATCGAGCACCCGCAGATCGTGACCGAAGCCGGCCAGCCAGTCCGAGACGGTGCGCAGGTCTGTGACATCGGCGCTGTCGAGGGCGACGGTGAGCGTCTCCTCGGCCACGAACATCGATTCACCCGAGACCGCTCGGAGCCGTTCGGCGAAAGCGGGCCACTGCGCCAGCGCGGCCGCGCCGAAGGCGAGCACCCGGTCCTCCCCCGGCCAGCCTTCCGACAGCGGCGCCAGCATTCCACCGGCCACGAAGGAGGCGCCGCGCGCGGGTTCGGGGTCGTAGACGGTGACCGTCCAGCCCGCCTCGGCGGCCCGCCATGCGACGGCAAGTCCGACGGCGCCGCCGCCAACGACCGCCAGAGTTCGCATCCCGTTCCACCTGTCTTTTTCGCCTACCGCCCGCCACGGCGTTCGCACTCCAACGGTAGCGCGACTACCGTCGAGAACGTGCAGCCCTCCCATCCGAACCGTTCCGTCCCGCCAAGGGAGCGCCTGTCGAGTGCACTGCTGTATCTGTGCACCGATGCGCGGCGGGAAAAAGGTGATCTGTCCCGCTTCGTCGACGCGGCGCTGGCAGGCGGAGTCGACATCGTGCAGCTCAGGGACAAGGGATCGCCGGGCGAGGCCGAATTCGGGCCGCTCGAGGCGAAGGCCGAGCTCGGTGCGCTCGCCGAGATCAAGGCCGCGACCCGTCGCCACGGCGCCTTGCTCGCGGTGAACGATCGCGCCGATATCGCACTCGCCGCGGGCGCCGATGTGCTGCACCTCGGCCAAGGAGACCTGCCGCCGTCCTACGCGCGACGCGTCCTCGGCCCCGATGTGGTGATCGGCCGCTCCACCCACAACCGCAACCAGGCGAGTCTGGCCGCGATCGACGGCCACCTCGACTACTTCTGCACCGGCCCGATCTGGACCACGCCGACCAAGCCCGGCCGCCAGGCCGCTGGCGTCGACTTCGTCCGCTCGACCGCCGAGTCCCATCCCACCCTCCCCTGGTTCGCCATCGGCGGCGTCGACGCGCAACGACTCCCCGAGGTGCTGGCCGCCGGTGCCCGCCGCGTGGTCGTCGTCCGTGCGATCACCGAAGCCGCCGATCCGGAAGCCGCGGCTCGCGAACTGAAGCAAGCCCTCCTCGCCGCTGACTGAGTGCCACGACCGGCGTGGCTGCGATGTGCGCGCAGTCGGGTCGAGGAGGTACGGACTCAGGCGAGAACGTCTGCCCGGGTGAGGACCGGGCCTTCGGTGGGCTCACCGTCGAGAACGACTTCGACGCCGGGGCCGTCGACCCGCGCGTGCAGCCAGAAGAAGCCCTGGTCGGGCAGTTCGACTGTGCGGGGTAGCGCTTGCGCGAGCTCGGCGTCGGCGTCCAGGCGCACGCGCAACGGCACCGCGCGCAGTTCGTTCCAGGCGACGGCGAAGCCGGGATGCAACGGCAGATCGGCGACCTCGTCCTCGGGGACCCAGGCCAGTTCGGCGCTCTCCTTGTTGGCGACCGTGGGCAGCGGCTTGTCGGCGTCGGCGACGACAGTGATGTAGGTCCAGCCGCTCGGGGCGGTCATGGTCAAGCGCTCGGCCCTGACCCTGAGATCGGCGGCGGCGATGCCCGCTTCCTCCTCGGCCTCCCTGACCGCCGCGTGCTCGGGCGACTCGTGCGAGTCACGCGCCCCACCGGGCAGCGCCCAGGTGCCGCCCTGATGACTCCACGGCGCCCGGTGCTGCAACAGCACCGCGGACCCGCCACCGGGCAGCGGTGCGCGCAGCAGCAGACCCGCCGCACCGTATTTTCCCCAGTGCTTGGCCCCATCGGGGCCCTTGAACCAGCCGTCTCCGTCGCCGCGCATCCCATACTCTTTCCTCCGAGCAGCCGGACAGCAACCGCTGCGGGGGTGTGTGAGGGGCTGCGCTACCCGTAGGCCCACAATAAACTCCGCACAGGTAGGTGTGCACGGACAGCGCCGGGAGGTGAACGATGGTCGAACCGGGGAATCGCAATGCCTCGACGGAGGTGGCGGCCGTCCGTGTTCGCCCGTCACCGCAGGCCACGACGGGTGCGAAGCACTCCGAGACGGTCGGCGCGGCGCCGGTGACACCACGCTGGGCGCCGCTGCGCCGACCGGCCGCGCCGGTCGACCGGCCGCCCGCGCCCGACGTCAGAGCGTTGCGCGCGCAGTTCCAACCCGCCCGGTTGCGCAGCTTCGCGCAGTCCTCGCCGGGTCGGCTCGTTGCCGCCGGACTGGTCCTGATGGTGCTGTGCGTCACCGCGGGCGCGGTGACTTCGACGACCGTGAGCGAGCGTCAGCAAGCTCTCGGCGTCCTGCTCGACGACACCGAACCCGACGCGCATTCGGCCAATCACCTCTACACCTCGCTCTCCATCGCCGACGCCGCCGCGGGCACCGCGTTCATCGCGGGCGGACTCGAACCCCAAGCGGTGCGCGACCGCTATACCCAGGCCATCGGTGAGGCCGCCGCCGAACTGGTGACCCAGGCCGGGCACGTCTCCGACGAAGAGGCGGCCGATCCGTCGGGCACCGACCGCCGCCTGCGTACCGGCATCGCGACCGGGCTGCCCGTCTACAGCGGGCTGATCGAGACCGCGCGGGTGAACAATCGCAACGGCTATCCCGTCGGCGCGGCCTATCTGAGCGAGGCATCACATCAGATGCAGACCGGACTGCTGCCGATGGCCGAGGAGCTGGAGGACCACCGCTTCGACGCGGTCACCGCCGCGCAGTACCGGCACGTGCAACCACCGTGGACGGCGATCGTGCTGCTCGTGGTGGCGCTCGGCGCGCTGATCTGGGTGCAGGTCGAGCTGGCGCGGCGCTCGCGCCGATTCTTCAACATGGGCTTGCTGGTCGGCACCGGCGCGCTGGCGCTGACCCTGATCTGGACGGTGGCGGCCGGTTCGCTCTCCGCGGTGGCGATGATTCGCTGCCGGGACGAGGGCGCGGTGCCATCGGCACGATTGGCCGAGAGCCGAATCCTCGTGCAGCAAGCCAGATCAGCGGAAATGGTGAAGCTGGTCCGCCGCGACGCGACCGGTGACTACGACCGCACCTTCGATACGAACGCCACCCGGCTCAACGAGCTGCTCGCCGGTTACCCCGCGGACGCGCCTGCCCGCGACGAGGTGGCGCACGCGCGCGCCGCGCTCACCCGCTGGCAGTCGGCCCACCAGCGGATGAACGACACCCTCCAGCGGGGCGATTTCGTGGGCGCGGCCACCGTCGCGACCGGTCCGAGCGCCGCCGATTCCGCCGCCCAGGTCGACGCACTCGATCGGGCACTGGACAAGGCGGGCGCGGTGACGCGAGATACCCTGCGCGCCAGGGTGTCGCAGGCGATCGATGTGCTGTCGTTCCTCGCCCCCGGCGCGTTCGTGCTCGGGATCGCGGCGGCGGCATGCGTTGCGCTCGGTTTGTGGCCGCGACTGCGGGAGTACCGATGAGGCGCGGCCGAGTTATCGCGGCACTGATGCTGGCCGGACTGCTCGCAGGCTGCTCCGAGGGCGCCCCCGCGCCCGCTGAGCGGGGTGTCTATTCCGAACCTCCGTTGCCCGCCAAGGCCATTCCGATCGGCACCGACACCCCGGTGCCGCCCACCGGCGGCGAACAGTGTGGCGATCCGACCGCGAGTCTGCGACCGAGCACCGCCACCGGCCCGACGATCGATGCCATTCGCGCGCGCGGCAGGCTCGTCGTGGGCCTGGACGCGGGCAGCAACCTGTTCAGCTTCCGCGATCCACTCACCGGTCGCATCGTCGGATTCGACGCCGACATCGCCCGCGAGATCGCCCGCGACCTGCTCGGCAATCCTGATCTGATCGAATACCGCAGTCTCGCTTCGGAAGAGCGCGAGCGGGCATTGCAGGATCACACGGTCGACCTGATCGCGAAGACGATGACGATCACCTGCGAGCGACGTCAGCGGGTGGCGTTCTCGACGGTGTACCTGCGGGCCGACCAGCGGGTGCTCGCGGTGAAGGGTTCGGGCATCGACGGCCTGGCCGATCTGGCGGGCAAGCGGGTGTGCGTGGTGCGCGGCACCACCTCGCTCGACCACATCCGCCGCGACCAGCCTGCCGCCACGATCCTGACGGTGCCCACCTGGGCCGACTGCCTGGTGGTGCTGCAACAACGCCAGGTCGACGCCGTGAGCACCGACGACTCGATCCTGGCGGGCCTGGCCGCCCAGGACCCCTACACCGAAGTGGTGGGCGGGAGCATCAGCGCCGAGCCGTACGGCATCGGGATTCCCAAGGGCAACGACGACCTGGTGCGTTTCGTCAACTCCACCCTGGACCGCATCCGCAACGACGGCACCTGGACCCGCATCCACCGCCGCTGGCTCGCGACGCTCGGCGAGACGCCGAGCCCGCCCGCACCGAAGTACCAGGACTGACGGCCATGAGCACGAACCCGACCAGCGAAGAGCCAGGGCGACGCGATCCGGCCCCGGAGGATCAGGTGCCCGCCGAATCGCCGGTGCACCCCCGAGCCCGGCACGACGCCGACCACGACCCGGCACCCGCCGAATCGACACCCCACGCCGCGGCACCGGACGACCAGGAACGGCGCGAGCCGACCCAGCTGACCCAGCGCCACCGTCCTGGCACGCTGCCCGGTGGGTGGACGCTGCCCGGCGACGACGAGACGCGGCCGCTGCCCAAACTCACCGCCGAGGCCGCCTCGGAGTTCGCCAGGAAGCAGGCGAGCAGCCGCGACCAGACCCCCGCGACCGATGCCACCCGGCGCGCCGAAGCGTCCGGACCCGTCCAACAGGGCGACGTTCCCCCGGCCGACGTCGAAGCCTCGCAACACGCGCGGGACCATCTCGCTACGCAGCGGGCGAGCCGCCCCGCGCCGACGGCACAAGAATCCGCCGCGTATGTCCCCACCGAAGCGACGCAACGCGCCCCTGAGGCCCCGAACGCGGCGGCCGAGCGCACCCGCGAGACCGCGTCCTACGCGGCAACCGAAATGGCACATCGCCCCGCCGAAACCGCGCCCTACGCGGCGACCGAAGCGGCACAGCGGGTTCCGGTGAACGCACCGCACGCGGCGACCGAGGCAGCCCAGCGCGACGATCATCCCGGCGCACGAGCGACGTCCGATTCCTGGCCGTCCGCGCCACAGACCGGGGTGAGTACCGCGCGGTCGGGGCGCAGTGTGCGGACCGCGAGGTCGCGGCCCACGCGGCGGCTCGGCGCCGGGCTGGTGCCGATTCCGACAGTCACCCCGGCCGACCCTCGGGACGCCGTGCTGGCCGATCCGATGGTCTCGGAAGGCCGTCGGTTCTGTTGGCGCTGCGGCAATCCGGTCGGGCGGTCGACGCCGGCGCGAGCCGCCTCGACCAGCGGTGAGTGCGAAACCTGCGGGGCCGCCTACGATTTCCGGCCGTCGCTGCACGAGGGCGATATGGTCGCCGGGCAGTACGAGATCCAGGGGTGCATCGCGCACGGCGGTCTCGGCTGGATCTATCTGGCCATCGACCGCAATGTGAGCGATCGGTGGGTGGTACTCAAGGGCCTGCTGCACGCGGGTGACGCCGAGGCGCAGGCCGTCGCGGTGGCCGAGCGCCAGTTCCTGGCCGAGGTGGCGCACCCGAGCATCGTCAAGATCCACAACTTCGTCGAGCACACCGCGGGTGACGGGTCCATCGGCTACATCGTGATGGAGTATGTGGGCGGGCATTCGCTGCGCGACATTCTCGATGCCAGGCCACGTGGCGAGCAGATGCCGCTGGCCGAGGCCATCGCGTATGTGCTGGAGATCCTGCCCGCGCTGGAACATCTGCATTCGATCGGCCTCACCTACAACGACCTCAAGCCCGACAACGTGATGGTCACCGAGGATCAGGTGAAGCTCATCGACCTCGGCGCGGTCGCCACCATCGACGCCTATGGCAACCTGTACGGCACCAAGGGTTTCCAGGCGCCCGAGATCGCCCGCACCGGGCCGACGCCCGCCTCCGATGTCTACACCGTGGGCCGGACGATCGCCGCGCTCACGTTGGCGCTGCCCAGCGAACACGGCCGCTACCTCGACGGCATCCCCGACCCCGCCGACGAACCACTGCTGGCCCGCTACGAGTTCTTCCATCGATTCCTGCTCACCGCCACCGATCCCGATCCGGCACAGCGTTTTCCGTCGGCGCGGGCGATGTCGGCGCAGCTGGCCGGGGTGTTGCGCGAGATCCTCGCCTACGACACCGGCACGGAACATCCACAGCTGTCCACAGTGTTCAGTCCACAGCGCACCAGCTTCGGGACCGAGGAACTGATCAGCCAGACCGACGCCTATCTCGACGGTGTGGGTCGCTCGCCGCTGCTGGATTCCCGCGATGTGGTGGCTGCACTGCCGATTCCGCTGATCGACCCCGCCGATCCGTCGGCACCACTGCTGGCCGCCACCGCCAATCCAGAGCCGGAGCGGGTACTCGAGGCACTGCACGACTCCCGCGAGCGGGCCGAGGCCGATCCGGACAACGCACCCGACACCCTGGCGGGCGAATTGCTCTTCGCCGAGGCGCGAGCGCGGCTGGAACTGGGCGAGTCGGCGGCGGTGTTGCACATGCTCGATCGGGTGCCCAGCGAATCCGATTGGCGCACCGACTGGTTCACCGGTCAGGCCCATCTGCTCGAACTCGACTTCGAGGCCGCCTTCGCGTCGTTCGAGGCGGTATTGCGAGTGCTGCCGGGCGAGATCGCGCCGAAGCTGGCGTTGGCCGCCACCGCGGAACTCATTCTGCAACACTGGGATTCCGACGCTCCCGAACAGTGGCGAAGTTTCGCCGAACGTTATTACGACACTGTCTGGCGCACCGACAGGGCGGTGGTGAGCGCGGCATTCGGCCTGGCCAGACAACTGGCGGTGGCCGGGCGAGTCGGCGAAGCGGTCCACGCCCTCGACGATGTGCCCGCCGCGTCCCGCCACTTCACCACCGCTCAGACCACGGCGATCCTGTTGCTGCTCACCAGCTCTCCCGTCGCCGAACTCGACGAGCAGATCCTGCGGCTGGCCGCCTCGCGCGCCCAGTCCATCCCAGCGGGCGAGCACCGCGCCACCCTCATGCGCACGCTGGTCCAGGGCTCGGCATTGGCCTGGCTACAGGCCGGGAACACACCGAAACGTAAGGACGCCAAGCTGTTCGGCCGCGCCTTCACCGAACGCGAACTGCGCGACGGCACCGAATCCGGCCTGCGCTCGCTCGCCCGCAACGCCCCGGACCGGACGCACCGCTACGCCCTCGTCGATCTGGCGAACTCGCTACGACCGAAATCCTGGTTCTGAGCTCAGTGCCCGCCGACCAGCTCGTGGGCCGCGCGGGCAATGGCCAGTTCTTCGTTGGTAGGGACCACCAGCACGGTCACCGGGGCGAACTCCGGCGAAATGCGGCGGATGCCCGGTGCTCTCTTCTCATTGCGGGTCGGGTCGATTTCGATACCGAGCGCCTGTAGACCCGCCAGTGCGTCGGCGCGCACCGCCGAGCTGTTCTCCCCCACACCGGCGGTGAAGATGATGGTGTCGACGGTGCCGAGTTCCACCAGGTAGGCGCCGAGATAGCGGCGCAGGCGGTGGATGTAGACGTCGTAGGCGAGCTTCGCCTGGGTGTCGCCGCTGTCGATGAGCTGCTGCAATTCGCGGAAGTCGTTGACCCCGCTCATGCCTTTGAGGCCGGAACTGCGGTTGAGCAGTTGCTCCACCTGACTCACGTCCAGATCGGCCGCCCGCATGAGATACGGCGTGACACCGGGATCCAGATCGCCCGGCCTGGTTCCCATCACCAGACCTTCGAGTGGGGTCATCCCCATGGTGGTGTCGATCGCGATGCCCCCGCGGATCGACGAAGCGGACGCCCCGTTGCCCAGGTGGAAAACGATCTGGTTCAGCTCTTCGGCCGGTTTCCCCAGGTACTGCGCGGCCTTCTCCGACACGTACTGGTGCGAGGTCCCGTGGAAGCCGTACTTGCGAATACCGTGGGCCGCGGCGAGTTTCGCGTCGATCGCGTAGGTCTTGGCGGCGTCGGGCAAGGTGTGGAAGAACGCCGTGTCGAAGACCGCGACCTCGGGAATGCCGGGCAGCAGCTCCCGCGTCGACTCGATGCCGACCACATTGGCGGGATTGTGCAGCGGCGCGAGCACCGACAGTTCGTCGATCGCGTGCAGCACATCGTCGGTGATCAGGGTCGGTTCCCAGAACACCTCGCCGCCGTGCACCACCCGGTGCCCGACCGCGCCGATGCCGATCGTGGTCAGGTCGAGGCCGGTCTCGCGGAACATCTCGAACGCCCGCAGCAGACCGGCTCTGTGGTCGGGTATCGCCCCGTCGTAGTCGAGTTTCGCGGGCCCCGCCTCGTGCACGATCCTGCCGCCGTGCGACTCGCCGATCTTCTCCACGAGGCCCGATGCCAGCACCTGGGCCGAGACAGCGTGCAGCAGTTGATATTTGATCGACGAGGAGCCGCTGTTCAGTACCAGAACCAGGTCACTCACTTGCCATCCCCCTGAGCCTGGATGGCGGTGATCGCCACCGTGTTGACGATGTCGGCGACCAACGCGCCGCGCGAAAGATCGTTCACCGGCTTGCGCAGACCCTGCAGCACCGGCCCGATCGCGACCGCGCCGGCGCTGCGCTGCACCGCCTTGTAGGTGTTGTTGCCGGTATTGAGGTCGGGGAAGACGAACACCGTGGCCTTGCCCGCCACTTCGGAATCGGGCAGCTTGGCGCTGGCGACGGCGGGCTCGATCGCCGCGTCGTACTGGATGGGGCCTTCCACCGGCAGTTCCGGCGCACGCTCACGCACGAGTTCGGTGGCCGTGCGCACCTTGTCGACGTCGGCGCCGGTGCCGGATGCGCCGGTCGAGTAGGACAGCATCGCCACCCGGGGGTCGATCCCGAAACGGGCCGCCGTGCCCGCCGAGGACACCGCGATATCGGCCAGCTGCTCCGAGGTCGGATCGGGGACCACCGCGCAATCGCCATAGGCGAGTACACGATCGGCCAAGCACATCAGGAACACACTCGACACCGTGGAGACGCCCGGCACCGTCTTGATGATCTCGAACGAGGGCCGGATCGTGTGCGCGGTGGTGTGCGCGGCACCGGAGACCATGCCGTCGGCGATCCCCTTGTAGACCATCATGGTGCCGAAATACGAGATGTCGGACATGGTTTCGCGCGCGCGCTCGAGCGTCATGCCCTTGTGCTTGCGCAATTCGGTGTATTCGGCGGCGAATTCGTCGAGGTAGCCCGAGGTGCGCGGCGCCATCACCTGAGCGTCGGCGATATCCACACCCAACTCGGCGGCGCGGGCCCGTACCGACGTCTCGTCACCGAGGATGGTGAGGTCGGCGATCTTGCGCTGCAGCACCCGGCCGGCGGCGCGGAGGATGCGGTCGTCGTCGCCTTCCGGCAGCACGATGCGTTTGCGGTCGGCGCGGGCGCGTTCGATCAGCCGGTACTCGAACATCTGCGGCGTCACGACGGTCGAGGACGGAACCTGGATGCGCCGCAACAGTTCCGGCGCGTCCACCCGCTGTTCCATCAGCGCGAGCGCGGTGTCGACCTTGCGCGGGCTACCCGCCCACATCCGGCCGCGAGTGCCGTGCACGGCACTGGCGGTGTCGTAGGTCCCCAGCTCGGTGGCCAGGATCGGCAGCCTGGGGTGCAGGCCCTCCATCAGCCGGGCGATGGCCGGATGCGGGCGAAGGCCGCCGTTCATGATCACGCCCGCCAGCGACGGGAACCCCTCTGCCTCATGGGCATTCACCAGGCTCAGCAGCACGTCGGAGCGGTCGCCAGGAGCGATCACCACCACACCGTCGGACAGTCGCTCCAGGATGTGTTCGGCGGTCATGCCGCCGACCATGATGCGCAGCGCCTCACGCTGCAGCAATTCCGGGTCGCCACTGTAGATTTCGCCGTCGATCGCCTCGCACAGCTCGCCCATGGTCGGCGCCATCAGCAGCGGCACCTCGGGCAGCGTCCAGGACGGCACGTCGAAACCGGCCAGTGCGGTCGCGATGTCGTCGAGCTCGTCGGGTGCGCAGCGATTGGCGACGATCGCGACCAGGTGGGCGTGCTCGGTGGTGAGCTCGGCGGTACACAGTTCGACCAGTTGCTTGACCTCACCGGGCGTCCGTTCCGCGCCGCGAACGACCAGCAGGACGGGCGCGCCCAGGTTCACCGCGATCCGGGCGTTGAAGCGCAGCTCGCTCGGGCTGGCGACGTCGGTGTAGTCGCTGCCGACGATCACCACCGCGTCACAGGCCTTGGCGACGTCGTGGAAACGCATCACGATGTCGCTGATCGCGGCGGTGGGGTCGCGGTGCACGTCCTCGTAGGTGACGCCGATGGCCTGTTCGTAGCTGATATCGGCGGTGCTGTGCTCGAGCAGCAGTTCGAGGATGTAGTCGGGTTCGTCGGTGGAGCGGGTGATCGGACGGAACACGCCGACGCGTGCGGTGGTCGCGCACAGCATGCCGAGGACACCCAGTGCCACCGTAGATTTTCCGGTGTCGCCCTCGGGCGAGGCGATGTACACGGTGGACGGCGCTTGTTCGACCATGCTCGCGAGCTTAGTGAATCGTCGGCGATTCAGGGGTTCGGTGGGGTCCGATCGGTCGCGTTATAGTCCGGCCCATGACATCGCAGTTCCCGGATCGCCAGTGGGGCTCCCGCGCCAATCCGCTGTCCCGCGCCGCCAACCGATTCGCCGCGACCAAGCCGGGTTCCTGGCTGATCCGCACCATCACCCCGCTCGACCGCGCCCTGCTCGAGCGCACCGACGCCAAGTACACCGTGCTCGGCCCGATCGGCGCCCCGGTGATCCTGCTCACGACCACCGGCCGCAAGTCCGGCGTCGCGCGCACCCAGCCGCTGCTCTACGTCCACGACGGCGACACTCTGTACGTGGTCGGTTCCAACTTCGGCCAGGCCCACCACCCGGCCTGGACCGGCAACCTGCTCGCCGATCCGACAGCCACCGTCGCCATCGCCGGCGAACGCATCCCGGTGACCGCCACCCCGGTCACCGACGCGGACAAGGACGCGATCTTCGCCCGCTTCATCGACATCACCGGCGCCTACGCCGCCTACCGCGACCGCACCACCCGCGACCTGCGCATGTTCGCCCTGCGCCGGGCGTAACCGCTGGTTTTCAGGCCAGATCGGCGGGGCGCACGCGCAGCTTGGCGGCGATCCGGGCCAGCGCTCGTCCATCGGCGGCGCTCACCTGATCGAGGAAGCGCTCGCGGACCGCGCGCACATGCGTCGGCGCCGCCGCCACGACCGTCGCGTACCCGGAGTCGGTGAGCGAAGCGACCGTGTACCGACCGTCGTCGGGGTCGGGCGCTCGGGTTACCCAGCCCCGCTGCTCGAATCGCTTGACGACGTTCGAGAGCCGCGACAGCGATCCGTTCGCCAGGAAGGCCAGCTCGCTCATCCTGATCCGGTGCTCGGGAGCCTCGGACAGATGGCTCAGCACGAGATACTCGAAGAGCGTCAGCCCCGCTTCTGCCTGCAGCGGCGCCTCCAAACGGCCCGGCAGCAGCAGGATCAGTGAGACCAGGCCGGTCCAGGCTTCCTTCTCCTCCGCGTTCAGCCACGCCGGCGCCTCGGCGTCCGCGCCGTCGGATCCTGGGGTCACCGCAGTCATCGGGTAATCATAGCGAGGCCAATTGAGTTCACACGTGAAGTCATTCCGTGCTAGTTTGACTTCATAGTTGAAGTCAAATGAAAGGTTTGTCGCGATGAGCACCGCCACCTTCGCCAGCACCCCGGGATACGGCCGGACCCTCTTCGACCTGCTTCACTACCGACAGGCGGTCCGCGTCGGCGACCGCGTCGACATCTCGGGCCAGGGTGGCTGGGACGACGACATCACCTTCCCCGAATCCCTCGAGGAAGAAATCGTCCAGGCCTTCGAGAACGTGGAGCGCACGCTCGCGACGGTCGGGGCGACCTGGACCGATGTCATAGCCGTGGACAGCTTCCACATCCCGGCGGTCGAGGACACGATCGGCGACGCGCACAACCGCGTCATGGTCGAGCAGTTCCGCAAGCGCATGGGCGAGCGCGCGCCGATCTGGACCCAAATCGGCGTCGCCGCCCTCGGCGCTCCCGGCATGCGCGTCGAGATCCGGGTGACCGCACTCGTGAACCAACAGGACTGACCTGGTATCCGGTCAGCCCTGCCGGTTCGAGTGCTCGGGCCATGCCGCGGCGGCGATCAGACCTTGTCGACCTCGCCGTTCGACAGGGCCTTCTGCAGGGAGTTGAAGACCGTCAGACCCTGGCCGACCATGCCGTTGAGCAGCTCGCCGACGCCGTCGGGGCCGTTGAGGACGGTGAGGTTGGCGCCCGCCAGGCCGTGCGAGGCCTGCTTGACGATTTCCGGGAGTTGCTCGATGAGCATCTGGTCCAGCGCGATGCGGTTGTTGGACGCCGCCGCCTCGGCCTGAATACGGGTGCGGTCGGCCTCGGCCACCGCGAGGATGCGGACTCGTTCCGCCTCCGCCTCAGCGGGTTTCACCACTTCCGCCTGGAGTTGCTGTTCGCGCAGTTCGGCGTTCTTGCGGGCTTGCTCGGCCTGGGCGTGCAGCACGGCCTGCCTGGCGATGGCGTCGGCGAGCGGGCCCGCCTGTGCCGCTTCGGCGTTGGCCTTGTCGATGTCGCGCTGATACTCGGCCTTGAGGATCGAGGTTTCGCGTTCGTATTCGGCGCGACGGCGCAACGACTCCTGCTCGGCTTCGGCGGAGCGCTGCGCGGCCTGGGCCTGAGCGATCTGGGCATCGCGCTGGACGGCCGCATTGTGCGGTGCCGCAAGGGCATTGATGTAGCCGAGGTTGCCGTCGTCGATGGACTGGATCTGGAACGAGTCGACCCACAGGCCGATATTGCTCATCTCCACCTTGGAGGCGATGAGCACCTCGTCGGCCAGCTTCTGACGTTCGCGGATGATCTCCTCGACGGTCATCGAGCCCACGATCGAGCGCAGATGGCCGGAGAAGATCCGCCCTGTCAGCACCGACATCTCCTGCTCCTGTTCGGACAGGAAGCGTTGTGCCGCATTGACGATCGACTGGGTGTCGTTGGCGACCTTGAACGCGATCACCGCACGCACATCGAGCTGGATGGCCTGCTTGGTGACACAGCGCTCGCGGATCTCGGACTCGAACATGGCCAGTGACAGGTATCGGACCTTGCGGAACAGCGGCACCACCCAGGTGCCGCGCCCGATGACCACCTTGAACGGGGTGTCGTCCTTGGTCTTGGCGCCACTGACCAGCATGGCTTCGTCGGGATCGGGAACGTGATAGCCCAGCATCGCGGGCCCCTTTCATTCAGAGGGAAGCGGAATCCAGGTGACCACGTCGACCAGGCGACCCGGGTGGACCGCGACGATCAACACGGTGGTCCAGGCGGCGATCGGTTCGTCGGCTCGGGCGAGATAGAGCTCGGTGCCCCCGCGAATCGAGATCAGTACCTCACCCAGTGCGCCCGCCTCCCGAATCGGTGACGTGATGGTACCCGTCATGCCGTGCACGGAGTCGGTCATCGCGGGTGAACCTCCCTGTCTCGCACCGGATGCCGTCAGCGTACGGAGGGTCGGCTATAAGCCGGTAGCAAAATTCTTATTGACAGCATCCTGTCAAATATGACAGGATGCTGTCATGCCGAAGAAAACAGTTCACGTAGCCGTCTACGACACCCTCGCCGACTGGGAAGTGGGGGCCGCGACGGCGCACATCGCCAACGGCAACTGGCACCGGGAGCCCGGAACGTTCGAGGTCGCGACGGTCGGCCTCACCACCGAACCGATCACCACCATGGGGCGTCTGCGCGTGACGCCCGACCTCGCCGTCGCCGATCTCGACCCGGCCGACAGCGCGATGCTGATCCTGCCCGGCGCGGATCTGTGGCTGGGCGAGGACCTGATCACGTTCGCGCACAAGGCGAAAGAGTTCGCCGACGCCGGGGTGCCGGTGGCCGCGATCTGCGGCGCGACCTTCGGACTGGCCACGGCGGGCCTGCTCGATGATCGCGCACACACCAGCAATGCGGCGGAATTCCTTGTCTACAGCGGATATTCGGGTGCGCAGCACTACGTCGAGGCCCCCGCGGTCACCGACCGTGACGTGATCACCGCGGACGGCATGTCGCCGTTCGAATTCGCCAGAGAGATCTTCGCGCGGCTCGACCTGTACGAACCGCGGGTACTCGATGCCTGGTACAAGCTGTATGCGCGCAAGGACCCGGCCGGGTACGCCACGCTCGCCGAATACGAAGGGAGCCACGCGGCTTGAACTCCGAACAGGACCTGCTCGACGGCGCCGCCCTCACCGTCTTCCGGCTCAACGGTCAATTCCTGACCATCGGCGACGGCTTGTCCGCGCCTGCCGGAATCTCGGTGGCCTGGTGGCAGGTGATGGCCGCCGTGCAGGACCAGCCGCAGCCGGTGGCCGGGATCGCCCGCGCGATGGGCATCACCCGGCAGAGCGTGCAGCGAATCGCGGACCTGCTGGTCGGCAAAGGCATGTGTGAGTACCGGCCCAACCCCGCGCACAAGCGGGCCAAGCTGGTCGCGATGACCGAGGAGGGCACGGCCGCCATCCGTCGCATCGATCCGCAGCACGCGGCCATGGCGCACCGGCTGGCCGAGGCGCTCGGTCCGGCCGAGTTCGCCGCGACGGTCGCGACCCTCACCCGTCTCGCGGCGACACTCGACACGATCATCGCCGACGAGGACTAGCCACGGCGCACAGCGGCCGACGCCCCCATCACCGCACAGGTGATGGGGGCGTCACGTCGGTCCGGGTCAGCCCTGGAGGACGGCCTCGATCTCGAGGGTGAGAGTGATCTTGTCGCCGATCACGGCGCCGCCGTCGGGCAGCGGCATGTCGATGTCGAGGCCGAAGTCGCGGCGCGAGACCACAGTCTTGGCTTCGAAGCCGGCGACCTGGCCGTTACCCATGCCCGGGCTCACGCCGACGAACTCGACCTCGAGGGTGACCGGCTTGGTGTTGCCGCGCACGGTGAACTCGCCGTCGACGACGAAATCGCTGCCCTCGCCGCGGAACCCGGTGGACTTGAAGGTCATCAGCGGGAATTCCTCGGCGTGGAAGAAGTCGGCGGTGCGCAGGTGGCCGTCGCGCTGAGCGTTGTCGGTGGTGAGGGAGTCGACGCGGATCTCGGCGTGCGCGGTGGCGGTGCCGTCCTCGGCGATCACGAGGGCGCCGTCGAAGTCGGTGAAGCGGCCACGGACCTTGCTCACCATGAGGTGGCGTACGGAGAAGCCGACGGTGGAGTGGGTGGGGTCGATGGCCCAGGTGCCCGCGGTGAGTCCCTTGGCGATGGCGGTGGTCATGAGTGTGCTCCTTGGGGGTTGGTGTGCATCAGTGATTTGCTGCGAGAAGGTCTTCGAACGGGGTCGTATCGGTGTAGGGATCGGTGGGCCGAGTGGCGGACTTGCCGAGCAGCAGCGCGCCGAATTCGGCTGCGGCGCGGTCGATTCGATTGTTGAGCGCCTTGTCGCCGCCGTTCGCGCCCCAGTCGGTCGACGCCGCGTAGACCGCGGTGGGGACGACGATCGAGCGCAGGTACGCGAACAGCGGGCGCACCGCGTGCTCCAGCGCCAGGGAATGACGCTCGGTGCCGCCGGTCGCGCCGGTCAGCACCGGCATCCCGACGAGCGAATCCGGTTCCAGCACATCGAAGAACGTCTTGAACAGGCCGCTGTAGGAGGCGCTGAAGATCGGCGTCACAGCGATCAGGCCATCGGCGGTGACGACCTTGTCGATCGCTGCGCGCAGTGCGGGGGCCGGGAAGCCGGTGAGCAGGTTGTCGGCCAGATCGCGCGCGTGATCGCGCAGGTCGACGAAGTCCACTTCGACCTCGGCGCCTGTCGCGCGCAGCTCGCGAGCTGCCGCGGCGGCCAGTCGATCGGCCAGCAAACGTGTCGACGAAGGCTGTGAAAGCCCTGCCGACACCACGGCGATACGGGTTGTCATGCGATCACCTCCGTGGTGTGCGGGCCGCCGAGTGCGCGACGCGGCGTGGATGTCACGCGCCGACCTCCGCCGTGGTCTTGGCGGCGAGCAGCGAGTCGTGTGTCGGCGCGTCCGGGACGTGGGCCGGGCGTCGAGCCGCGAACTCCTTGCGCAACACCGGGATCACCTCCTCGCCGAGCAGGTCCAGCTGCTCGAGCACCGTCTTCAACGGGAGTCCGGCGTGGTCGACCAGGAACAGCTGGCGCTGATAGTCGCCGAAGTGCTCACGGAAGGTGAGGGTCTTCTCGATGACCTGCTCCGGGCTGCCCACGGTGAGCGGGGTCTGCTCGGTGAAATCCTCCAGCGACGGGCCGTGTCCGTAGACGGGCGCGTTGTCGAAGTAGGGCCGAAATTCACGGACCGCGTCCTGAGAGTTCTTGCGCAGGAACACTTGTCCGCCGAGCCCGACGATCGCCTGGTCGGCGCTGCCGTGGCCGTAGTGCTCGTAGCGCCTGCGGTACAGGTCGATCAGCCGCTTGAAATGGTCGGTGGGCCAGAAGATGTGGTTGGCGAAGAAGCCGTCACCGTAGTACGCGGCCTGTTCGGCGATCTCCGGGCTCCGGATCGACCCGTGCCAGACGAACGGCGGCACGTCGTCGAGCGGACGCGGGGTCGAGGTGAACGACTGTAGCGGCGTACGGAACTTGCCTTCCCAGTTCACGACGTCCTCACGCCACAGCCGGTGCAGCAGCGCGTAGTTCTCGATGGCCAGGGGGATGCCGTCGCGGATGTCCTTGCCGAACCACGGATAGACCGGGCCGGTGTTGCCGCGGCCGAGCATCAGGTCGACGCGGCCGTCGGCCAGGTGCTGCAGCATCGCGAAGTCCTCGGCGATCTTGACCGGGTCGTTCGTGGTGATGAGCGTGGTCGAGGTGGACAGCGTGATGTTGTCGGTGCGGCCGGCGATGTAGCCGAGCATCGTCGTCGGTGACGACGGCACGAAGGGTCGATTGTGGTGCTCGCCCATCGCGAACACGTCGAGACCCACTTCCTCGGCCTTCTGCGCGATCGCGACCATCGCCTTGATCCGCTCGGCCTCGGTGGGGGTGCGGCCGGTGGTGGGGTCGGTGGTCACATCGCCGACGCTAAAGATTCCGAACTGCACGGGCCCTCCTTTGGTTGCCATGGCAACTATAACCACGGCAGGTGGGCACCTATTCCGACGAGACGCGGATCACATGACTACTCGGCGAACGGCCGGCGCGTTCGGCCGATCAAGTCGGCCACCGAGCCCACCACCATGGTCGGCCGGAACGGATAGGCCTCCACCGAGGACTTCGTCGAGATGCCGGAGGTCACCAGCACCGTGCGCAGACCCGCCTCCAAGCCGGCGATCACGTCGGTGTCCATCCGGTCGCCGATCATCACCGTCGATTGGGAATGCGCGCCGATCTGGCGCAGCGCCGAGCGCATCATCAGCGGATTGGGCTTGCCGACGTAGTACGGCTCCTTACCGGTGGCACGGGTGATCAGCGCGGCGACCGAACCGGTGGCGGGCAACACGCCGTCGCGCGAGGGTCCGGTGGCATCAGGATTGGTGGCGATGAACTTCGCGCCCCTGTCCACCAGCCGGATCGCGGTGGTGATCGCCTCGAAGGAGTACGTCCGGGTTTCGCCGAGGACCACGTAATCGGGGTCGCTGTCGGTGAGCACGTAGCCGATCTCGTGCAGCGCGGTGGTGAGACCGGATTCGCCGACCACGTAGGCGGTGCCGTTGGGGCGCTGGTCGTCGAGGAAGGTCGCCGTGGCCAGCGCCGAGGTCCAGATCGACTCCTCGGGGATGTCGAGACCGGTGTGGCGCAGGCGGGCCTGGAGGTCGCGTGGCGTGCGGATCGAGTTATTGGTCAACACCAGGAACGGGATCTCGTTGGCCCGCAGTTCGGCGAGGAACTCGTCGGCGCCGGGGATCAGTTGATCCTCGTGCACCAGCACGCCGTCCATGTCGGTGAGGTACGACAAGATCTGCTCATCCTTGGTGGCCACCAGTTAATTGTCCGCTAAAACTCGGCGTGGTGGGTGACGAAACGGCATGGGCGCGGATGACGGGCTGCGCGCTAGTGTCGTGTTGGCAGGGGTCAACGGACGACAGGAGTGGCTGGAATGGTTGAGCTCAAGCTCGGGTACAAGGCATCGGCAGAGCAGTTCGGGCCACGAGAGCTGGTCGAACTCGGCGTCGCCGCCGAGCAGCACGGTCTCGACAGCGCGACCGTGAGCGACCACTTCCAGCCGTGGCGCCACGACGGCGGCCACGCGCCGTTCTCACTGGCCTGGCTGGCGGCCGTCGGCGAGCGCACCGAACGCATCCAGCTCGGCACCTCGGTGCTCACCCCGACCTTCCGCTACAACCCGGCGGTGATCGCGCAGGCCTTCGCCACCCTGGGTTGCCTGTACCCGAACCGGGTGATGCTCGGCGTGGGCACCGGTGAGGCGCTCAACGAGATCGCCACCGGTTACAAGGGCGAATGGCCCGACTTCAAGGAGCGCTTCGCCCGCTTGCGCGAAGCGGTGAAGATGATGCGCGAGCTGTGGACCGGCGATCGCGTCGATTTCGACGGCGAGTACTACCACACCGTCGGCGCCTCCATCTACGACGTTCCCAAGGGCGGCATCCCCGTCTACATCGCCGCGGGCGGCCCGGTGGTCGCCAGGTACGCGGGTCGCGCGGGCGACGGCTTCATCTGCACCTCGGGCAAGGGCATGGACCTCTACACCGAGAAGCTGCTGCCCGCCGTCGCCGAGGGCGCCGAGAAGGTCGACCGCGATGTCGCCGAGATCGACAAGATGATCGAGATCAAGATCTCCTACGACACCGATCCCGAACTGGCACTTCAGAACACGCGATTCTGGGCCCCCCTCTCCCTCACCCCCGAACAGAAGCACGACATCACCGACCCCATCGAAATGGAGAAGGCCGCCGACGCCCTCCCGATCGAACAGGTCGCCAAGCGCTGGATCGTCGCCAGCGACCCCGACGAAGCCGTCGCCAAGATCAAGCCCTACCTCGACGCGGGCCTCAACCACCTGGTCTTCCACGCCCCCGGCCAAGACCAGCTCCGCTTCCTCGACCTCTTCAAGCGAGACCTGGCCCCCCGCCTGCGCGCGCTCGGCTGAGACCGGTCTGCTCAGATCCCTGGCCGGGCGCCCATTAACGGCGCCCGGTCAGATATCGATCCATGGTCACGAACACCGGAACGACACAAGGAAATGAACCATGGGATTGTGGATCGGTAGCCCCGCGCTGAACGCCACCGAGAAGGTCGTCTGGCAGAAACTCGCCAATCGAACACAAGGGAGCAGGGCCGTCGGCGGACGCCTCCACCTGACCGAAACCCGACTGCTCTTCGTACCCAATCACCTCGACGCGATCACCGGCGGCAAGCGCTGGGAAGCGCGCCTGACCCAGCTGCGCGCCGTCGGGCAGCAAAGCCCGGACGGCGGCCTGTTCAGCGGCGGCCTGCGCACTCGTCTGCGCGTCGACACCGACGCCGGAACCGAACTTTTCGTCATCGATCCGATCGACGAGGCGATCGCGATTCTGGACGCCGCAAGACAGTGAATCCGCACAGGGCATGGTCGAGGCCACCGAGAAGCTACCCCCGAAGGCTGTAGACAATAGTAGACAATTTTCGGCTAGACTGATTTCATGAAGTCGATCAGTGTCGGCGAACTCCGCCAGAATCCGTCCGCGATGGTCGCCGACGTCGAATCCGGCGAGGTCTACGAGTTGACGCGCCACAACCATCGGGTCGGCTACATCGTCCCCGCGGTCTCGTCGACCCAGATCATCCGGCGCGCGGTCGACGGCGGGGCACACACGAGTGCCATCGCCCGGCACGAACTCCGCAGCGCTGCGTCGATCGACGAGCTCCTCGAGTCCGAGAAGGGCGAGTGGTGAGGGCCTATTACCTCGACACCTCGGTGGCAATGCGGATCATGCTGGGGCATTCCATCGAAGCCGCACGGTGGTTCGATGAGACGACCGCGGACAAAGAGTGCCGGATCGTCTCTTCGCGACTGTTGCGCACCGAGATCACTCGCGTCCTTCGCCGGGAAGGCCTGCCCGTGCTCGACCGAGGTCAGATCATCGACCACATCGACATCATTCCGATCGATCACGCTGTGCTGAACGAAGCCGAAGCGATCATCTCGCACATCCGGACACTCGACGCCATTCATCTCGCCTCGGCACTGCGCAGCGGCTTGGACGATCTCACGGTGGTGACCCACGACAAGAACATGGCCACCGTCGCGGGCCACCTGGGGTTCGCGGTCTACGACCCGGTCCGGTAGGCGATCCACGAGTCCGACGTCGACCTGCCGAACGTGGATCGTTGCGACAGGCCGACTCGGGACCGTTCGGACGAACTAGCTCAGGGCGTTGTCGAGGTCACCGAGGAGATCTTCGAGGTCTTCCAGACCGACCGAGATGCGAACTACCCCGTCGGACAAGCCGATTGACGCACGCCCCTCCGGGCCCATGGCTCGGTGGGTGGTGGTGGCGGGGTGGGTGATCATGGTTTTGGCGTCGCCGAGGTTGTTGGAGATGTCGATGATGCGGAGGCGGTTGAGGACCTCGAAGGCTCGCTTCTTGCCGTCTTCGCCGTTGAGGGCGAAGGTGACTACGGTGCCGCCGCCGGTCATCTGCTCTTTGGCCAGTGCGTGTTGCGGATGTGATTCCAGGAAGGGGTATTTCACCCAGTCGACCGAATCCTTGGTCTCCAGGAACTCGGCTACCCGCAGGGCCGACTCGGTGGAGTGGCGCACGCGCAACGGCATGGTTTCCAGGCCCTTGAGCAAGGTCCAGGCGTTGAAGGGGCTCAGGGCAGGGCCGGTGTGGCGCATCAGGGTTTTGACGGGGCCGTCGATGTAGTCCTGGGCACCGAGGATGGCGCCGCCGAGGACGCGGCCCTGGCCGTCGATGTGTTTGGTGCCGGAGTAGACCACGACGTCGGCACCGAGGTCGAAACCGCGCTGGAGCAGGGGGGTGGCGAAGACGTTGTCCAGCACCACCTTCGCGCCCGCGGCGTGGGCGAGCTCGGTGACCTTGCGGACATCGACGAGGGTCTGCATCGGGTTGGCCGGGGTCTCGAAGAACACGGCCTGGGTGGGGACGGAGAGGGCCTGCTCCCACTGGTCGAGGTCGTCACCGTCGACGAACACGGTTTCGATGCCCCAGCGCGGCAGGATCTCGTTACAGACCACGAAACAGGACCCGAACAGGCTGCGGGCGGCGACGAGCCGGTCGCCCGCCTTCAGCAGGGCGCCGAGCGCGGTGAACACCGCCGACATGCCGGACGCGGTCGCGAAGGCCGCCTCGGCGCCGTCGAGCAGGCGGATGCGCTCCTCGAACATGGCCACGGTCGGGTTGCCGAAACGCGAGTAGACGAAGTGCTCGACGTCGCCGGTGAACGCGGCCTCGGCGGCTTCGGCGTTCTCGTAGACGAAACCGGAGGTCAGGTACAGCGCCTCGGAGGTCTCGTCGAAGCCGGAACGGCGCAGACCGCCGCGCACGCCGAGCGTGCCGGGACCGACGCCTTCGGGCAGTGGCTTGTCGAACGAACCACCGGTGATCATGCTTTTCTCCTTATGCCTGACGCCACGGCAGGCCGACAGCGCGCCAACCGGTGCTGCCGCGCTGGCCGAACGCGTCGGGACCACCTTCGAAACCGTCGAGCACGTTGTAGGACGGTGCCACGCCCGCCGCGGTCGCCAGGTTCGCCGCGTGCGCGGAACGCTGACCGGAGCGACATAGGAACACCACGGGTGCGTCGTCGGGGCGACCGGCGAGTGCCTTCTCGAGCTGCACGCCGAACTCGGGATTGCGGGTGCCGGTGCCGTCGACCCACTCGATGAAGTGGGCCGGGCGTTCGATGGAGCTGGTGTCGGGAATGCCGATGTGTGCCCACTCGCCTTCGGTGCGCACGTCGACCAGCACGGCGCCGGGATGCTCGGTGAGCAGCTCCCACGCCTTCTCAGGGGTGATGTCGCCGGCGTAAGTCATGTCGATCCTCCTGCGTGAATCCGCTCTTGCCGTGCCGGAAATCCCCGAACACACGGCCAGGTCGTCACCCGGAGCACCCCACCGCGGAGGAGGGTTGCCGACCAGCGAGCCGGGGCTTGACGCTGGCACTCATGACCTTGCGATCTGAGATTGCCTCGGCACCGGTCATCGTGTCAAACGATTCAGAAGGAACACACCAGCCACGCGCTGTCGACGCGGGTCAGTTTCCAGTTGCTCGCCGCCGGGTTGCCGTTGACCACGAGCGCCGCGTCGATCTTGGCGCGGTCGCCGTTGACGGTGGCGTTCTCGAAACCCTTGCCGTCGATCGTGACAGTGGATTTCGGGCCACCGAGCTGTTCGCCGAGGCCGGATTTCTCCTCGTCGAACCCGGGGCAGGCCACACCGGTCGGCGGACGGAGGTCGCTGCGCGAGCGCGCGTCGATATAGTTGGTGACGGCGGCCGCGAGACGGTCGGCCTCTGTGACATTTTTCTCAGCGGGTGAGAGCAGTCCACCCGCCACGATGCCGATGAGCACGATGATCGCGATCACCGCGGCCGCGACGAACGGGACGATGGAACGCTTGTCGGTCTGATCCACCACTACGGGCTGGTCATCCGAGCCTGTTTGCTCCTCGTTCATGCTGTAATCCTGACAGACCCGCGCGGGCAGCTACACCGCGCGCCGGGTGGCTGCAACGCCGCAGCTAGAATCGCCTTGATTGCGGTCGGCTGCCGACGTCGATGGCAGCTGCCAGTAAGCGGATGTCCGACTTAGCCTAAGCTAAGTTGACGCCGTCAAATCAGTTCTCGACCAAAGGGTGCGCGTAGAAATGACCGAACAGAGTGCAGCGACTCGCCCACTTCGCATTGCGATCGTGGGTGCGGGACCGGCCGGTATCTACGCCGCCGACGCGTTGATGAAGTCCGATGCCGACGTGAGCATCGACCTCTACGAGCGTATGCCCGCGCCCTTCGGCCTGATCCG
>NZ_JBHTUD010000027.1:36984-63100 GCF_042794235.1 Nocardia sp. NPDC056541 | reverse complement strand
TTCCTCGACCAGGGCCCCGGCTCGACGGTCAACAACGTTGTGCTGCAGGAAGGGTGCGAGCAGGACATCTCCGATCACCTGACGATGATGTACTCACCGCGCGCCCTCTCGATCGCGCTTCGCGCGCTCGACCCGGTGCAGAACCCGCAGCTGACCTGCGCGTTCAACCCGTGGCTGGTCGGTGGCGGCGGCTCGCTCTGACCCGCCCGCACTGAGCACGACGAAGGCGCTGCCCACCATGGTGGGCAGCGCCTTCGTCGTGTCGGGGATCAGGCCGGAACGGACCGGTAACTGCGCGCGACGAGCGCGGAACGCAGGTACCACAGCCCCGAAGGCTGAGTCGGATCGAAGCCGGTGAGCTGGCCGATCCGCTTGAGCCGGTAGTCGACCGTATTGGTGTGCACGTGCAGCACGCGAGCGGTGCGCTGCCGGTTGAGGTTGTTGGCGATGTGACGCTGCAGGGTCTCGAGCAGCTCGGGGTACTGATCCAGCGGATCCAGCAGCGAGCCGAGGAATTCGCGGCCGGGCCCGGGACGGGTCAGCTGGTATTCCAGGGCGAGCTCGTCGAAGCGGTACAGACCCGAGGTCACCTCGAGCCGCTGCACCATGTCCAGCAACTCGTGGGCCTGATCGGCGGCATCGGGAACCCCGGTGGTGCTCGTTTCGACCATCGCGGCGGTGATGCCGACCTGGGCCGCCTGGGAGAGCTGGGCGACGAGCGCGGTCAAACCCTCGCGGTCGAAGGCGTTGGCGGGGATCAGCACCGTCCCGCCGTCGACGCTGAGCAGCGACAGTGCCGAGTCGCCGCAGCGCTTGGCCAGTTCGGCTTGTACCCGGCGCAACTTGCGGCGGGCGACGACCTTCGAGTCCAGTGCCGGGTTGGCTTCCTCGCGGTGCTGGGGGATAGCCAGGGCGAAGACCGCGTAGGTCTCGGCGATGGTGATGCCGCATTCGCGGGCCATCGTCGAGGTGCTGTGCCCGCCGAGCAGGGCGGAGGTGAGGGTGTGCACGGCGGTGTGGTGCTCGCTCACCACGCCGCGCAGCTCGCGCACGTAGGCCAGCGAGATCTGGGCGGTGATGGTGTCGAGTAGTTCCATCACGACCTTGACGCCGCCGACCAGGCTGTCGAAATCCTTGCCCGACGCGCTCGATACCACCAGGTCGAGGCCGATTTTGAAGCCCTCGGCGATCGAGTGGTGGATCGTGTCGATCGGTACGCCCTCCCGGGCCCACGCGCTGGCCGCGTCCTGCAGGCGCTGTAGCTGGCTCGGGACATCACGCCCGTCGAGCATGCCGACCGCGAATTCCAGGCAGATCCGGGTGATCGTGGTGACATCGCCGGAGATGGCGTCACCGGGTAGCGTCCCGCAGGGTGCGACGGTAGCGACGAAATGGCCGACCATCTGCCGCGAGAGTGCGCGAACGTCCTTGAGTGGCAACGACATCGGCTTGCCCGAGACGGTCAGCGACGGTCGGGGTGGATTGTGGACGGACATCTGTGTTCCCTTCGCCAGTTTCGGCTGTACCCCCCGCTGTCCAGCGAACCCCACCCTAACGAACGACAAAGGAAACCGGAATGGATTGTCAGGTTCTGGGTAGGGGGCCCAGCCCTGGCGGTCGCCGTAGTGACGGATCACAAGTCTGGTTCTTAGCTATCAGTGGTTGTAGAGTTCAGCGCCATGCGACCTGCCGTCCGTTGTCTGGTCTGGGAACTGGACGAGACCCTGTGGGAGGGTGTCGTCCACGACGAGACCGGCACCACGCCGCGCCCACCGGCACTGCGCACGCTGACGAAACTGAGCGAGCGCGGTGTGCTCCATGCTGTCGCCGCACGCGGTGACCGAGCCAGAACCATGCACACGCTGTACCGCCACGGTCTGTACGAGATGTTCTCGGCGGTCGAGGTGGGCTGGGGGCGCAAGTCCGCCTCGATCGTCCGCATCGCAGGCACCCTCGGCCTGGGTCTGGACTCCCTCGCGTTCGTGGACGCCGAGCCGGTCGAACGCGCGGAGGTCTCGCGAGCGCTGCCGATGGTGCGCTGCTACGCCGCTCGCAATGTCGACATGCTGCCGTTGCTCCCGGACTTCCGCCACGAACTCCGTTCGGGCCCCGTGCCGACTCCACCGTTGGGATTCGCCCGCGTTCCCGCCCTCTGACCGCGATCGACGCAGTGACCGCAACATTGCATCGAGTGCAAAAACGCGGAATCCGGGCGTTCGCGGGTTTTGATCAGGGCAGCAGCGACAGGGTGAGCGCGGCCAACCGAGCTGGCGCGGCCACCACGTCGTAAGCCGCGATGCGCCCACCGCGCACGAGGAACGTCACCACGAAATCCGGTCCGTCGGCTCCCGGCACCACCAGGCCGGGCCTGCCGTCGACGAGCACCAGCACCGCTTCGCGCGAGCGCCGCCGCAACGCGAGAGCGCCGTCGGCCACGGCACGGGCGCCGCGCACGACCAGGGCCATTCCGGGCGAGAGCGCCGCCGGGTCGGCGGTTCGCACCACGTCGGGTGCGAGCACCGCGAGCAGTCCGCCGAGATCGCCCTCGCGAGCAGCCTGCACAAAAGCCGTCACCGCGGTCTGATGCGCGAGTAGTTCCGCCGGCTCGACCCGGGCGGGCGCGTGCACACGCAGCCGGGCCCGGCTCGCGAGTTTCTTGGTGGTGGCCGGCGTGCGCCCGAGCATCGGCGCGATCTCGGCGAAGGGCACCGCGAACAGATCGTGCAGCACGAAAGCGACACGTTCCTCGGGGCCCAACGTGTCGAGAACGACCAGCAGCGCCCGCCCGACGGAATCCGCCCGCACCGCTTCGGCTTCGGGATCCACACCCGCGCCCGTCGCCACCGGAACGGAAGTCCCGGGGGACGCTATCTCGGCGCGACGGGTACGGACGCGCAGCATATCGAGGCAGATCCGCGATACCACCGTGGTGAGCCAGCCGTCGAGATCGGCGATCTCGGTATCGGTCCCGGCCAAGCGCAACCACGCCTCCTGTACCGCGTCCTCGGCTTCGGCTCCCGAACCCAGCATCCGAAAGGCCACGCCACGCAGGCGGTCGCGCCGTTGTTCGAACGCGCGCGCCGACACTTCGGTCCGGTCAGTGCGCATCGGTCACCTTTCGCTCGCGCCGGTCGTCTATCCGAGGACGGCACTCGCTGTCCCATCACGGCGGCTGTCTCCACGATGACAGAGGCGCCGATCACCGAAACCGGAGGATCTGATCCGATGCACACCACCTATCTCGTCGTCACCGTGCTCGCGGCCGTCGCCGCCTTGGCAGCTGCCCTGATCGACGTCGTTCGCGCCGACTGGGTACGCGAGAACATGCGCCACTACGGCATCGCGCCCTGGACGCTCACGCCGCTGGCCCTGATCAAGGCGGCGGGTGGACTCGGTCTGCTCGCCGGTCTGGCCTATCGGCCGCTGGCGGTGGCAGCCGCGGCCGGGCTCGTGCTGTATTTCGTCGCCGCCGAATTCACCGTGTTGCGGGCGCGCCAGTACGCGGATCTGGGTTATCCGCTGCCGTACCTGCTGCTCGCGGCCGCTTCGCTGGGCCTCGCGGGAGCATGAGGCAGCTGGTGGCGCGCCCGTGCCCGCGCGCCACCAGCACCTGGGTCAGGCCTCGGCGAGGATGAAGTCCGCGGCCTGTTCGCCGATGAAGATGGCGGGGGCGTTGGTGTGGCCGCGGATGATCAGCGGCATCACCGAGGCGTCGGCGACGCGCAGACCCTCGACGCCGCGAACCTTCAGGTCCGGGGCGACGACACTGGCGGCATCGGTGCCCATCCGGCAGGTGCCGATCGGGTGGTAGAGGGTGTGCGAGAACTGTTCGATGGTCAGCGCGATGGCCGCCTCGAGATCCTCGGGTGCCTCGGGCGGGTAGATCAGCGCGCCCAGCGCGCTCTTGAGCGCGGGCTGCGCGGCGAGCCCGGCACACACCCGAAGTCCGGCGGTTAGCGCGGCCCGGTCGGCGCCCTCGGCATCGGACAGATACCGGGGATCGATCACCGGCTTGGCCGTCGGATCGGCCGAGGCCAGGCTGATCTTGCCGCGACTGCGCGGGCGGAGCAGGATCGCGCCGAGCACCACACCGTGTTCGGTGGCTTCGACCAGACCCTCGTGGTAGAACGGCGCCGGAGCGTAGATCAGCTCGAGGTCGGGGTGCTCGAGGTCGGGCGCGCTGCGCACGAAGCCGTATGCCTCACCGACATTGGAGGTGAGCATCCCGCGGTGGCGGACCAGGTAGTTGATCAGTTCGAGGGGCTTCTCCGCGGTGAACAGCGAATCGGAGTCCACGCTGTAGCCGAGCGCCGAGATGAGGTGATCCTGTAGGTTCGCGCCGACCTCGGGGGAGTGCGCGACCAGTTCGATGCCGTGTTCTTTCAGCTCGTCCTGATCGCCGATGCCCGAAAGCTGTAGCAGCTGGGGGCTGTTCACCGCGCCACCGCACAGGATGACCTCACGATCGGCGGTCACGGTGAGGGTCTGCCCGCCGCTGCGGTATTCGACGCCCACAGCCTTGGTGCCCTCGAACAGCACCCGGGTGGCCAGCGATTCGGCCAGCACTGTCAGGTTCGCCCGCTTCATCGCCGGACGCAGGTACCCGTCGGCGGTGCTCCAGCGCCTGCCGTCGCGCTGGGTCACCATGGTCTGGGTGAAGCCCTCGGGCGCGGGCCGGTTCGCCGATTCGAGCTCGTGGCCGGCCTGCCGCGCGGCCTCGAGGAACGCGTGCGTCGACGCGCGTGGGCTGCGCTGGCGCTGTACGTGCTGGGGCCCCTTGGGACCTTCGTCGGGAAACTGTGCGTCCTGGACGTTCTCGATCTTGCGGAACTGCTCCACCGCGGCGGCGAAATTCCATTTCTCGCCCGCCAGCAGCCCCCATTCCTCGTAGTCGGCGCGGAAGCCGCGGACCCACATCATCGCGTTCATCGATGACGAGCCACCGAAGGTCTTGCCGCGCGGCCAGTAGATCTGCCGGTCGCCGAGCTCGGGCTGTGGCTCGGTCAGATAGTCCCAATCGCGCTCGCTGCGGAACAGTTTCGAGAACGCGGCCGGGATGTGGGCGAACTTGTCGTCGTCTGCCGGACCTGCCTCCAACAGCACGACCGTGGTGCCCGGGTCGGCACTGAGCCGATTCGCGAGCACCGCCCCCGCGGATCCGGAGCCGACGATCACGTAATCCGCGGACGTCCCACCTGCTTGCACTGTCCAACTCCGATCTGCATTGCGTCTTCGTTCGGCGCGCCTGCTCCCGGGCGTGAAAAGACCGTGAGCCCAGCCGGACTCGTCGTCGGGCGTGACGCTGCAAGCAGAGTACTGACAGAACCCGTGCGGTGGGTCGTCCGCGGTTCAGCCCGCAGCCGCCGCTTTGCCCGCGCGACGGCCGTAGAAGCTGCCGTCGCCGAGCGAGGCCCCGCTGACGTAGCCGTACGCGCACAGGCCGGACGTGCAGCGACCCGCCGCGAACAGGCCCTCGATCGGCTCACCGCTCACGTGCAGCACCCGCGAATCCAGGTCGGTGCGCAGCCCGCCGAGGGTGAACCCGGCGGTGAACCCGCGCAGGTCGAAACAGGCCAGCGCCCCCTTGATCGGGCGCACCCATTCGGGTTTCTTGCCCAGCAGCGGGTCGGTGCCGTGCTCGGCGTGCTGGTTGTAGGTGGCGACGGTGGTCTGCAATGTCTGTGCGGGCAGGCCCATCTCGGCCTCGAGCTCGGCGACCGTCTCGGCGACCCACTTGGGCTGGAAGCGGAAGAACGGGGTGGCGCTCTCGGTCGCGAGCGCCTCTTCCAGCGAGGTCTCGTCGATGATCAAGAACGCCTGGTTGTCGTTCTGCAACAGCGTCGCCTGACCGATGCGGCCGGGATAGGTGTCCTCGGTGACGTAGCGCTGGCCGCGTCCGTTGACGAGGATGCCACGCGCCATCATCTGCGGATCGCCGAAGATGGCCACCTCGCTGGCGTCCATGTGCGCGAGCTCGGCGCCGAGCGCTTGAGCCAGCCGGATGCCGATGCCGTCGTGTTCTTCGATGGCCGCGCCGGGTCTGCCGCTCAGGCGCGGGGTGTAGCGGTCGATCATCTCGGTGTCGTAGGCGAAGCTGCCGGTGGCCAGGACGACACCACGCGCGGCCCGCACGGTGACGGGCTTGCCGTAGGTGGTGGCCAGCACGCCCACCACCCGGTCCTCGTCGTCGACGACCAGCCGGCGGATGCGGGTGTCGTACTCGACGTCGATGCCGAGCTCGGCCACGGTGTCGGCCAGTGGCTTCATCAGCATGTAGCCGCCGCTGCGCTCGCCGATCTTCTTACCCGCCAGCTCCGGAACGTGGCCGCGCGGAGCGGGTTCGGCGATGTCGAGGAACGGTGCGGAGTTCTCGCCACCGGAGTACATCAGGCCTTCGTCGTGCGGGGGCTCCCAGCCGGGCTCGCCCCAGAACGACTCCTTGAACGGCACCCCGCAGTCGACGAGCCAGTTGTAGTGCTCGACGCTGCCCGCGCAGTAGTCCTTGATCTTCGCCTCGTCGACGCCGGGTCCGAGCGCGGCGGTGAGGAACGCCGCCATGTTCTCCGGGGTGTCGTCGAACCCGAGTGCCTTCTGCAGCGGTGTGCCGCCACCGAGGTAGACGAATCCGCCCGCCAGCGCCGCCGCGCCACCCCAGCCGCCGGTCCGTTCCAGGATGAGCACCTTCGCGCCCGCTCGCGCGGCTTCGATCGACGCGCACACGCCGGCGATGCCGAAACCGGCCACCACCACATCGGCGTCGAAATCCCACTGCGTCACCTCGCTCGCGCGCAGCGGGCGGACGGTATCGATCCGATGTGGCTGGTCGCTCACGGGGCTTCCTCCGGTGCTCAGGGTGCGGGCATCACCGCCCATCCATAGGAATGGTGCCGTGAACCGCGTCACAAAACAAGAACGTGTTACAGATTCTCTCGCCGAGCGGGACACTTGCGCGCCGATCGGGCTCCGGTACGGTGGCGATCGAACCGACATAGACGAGATCTGGTGGTGATGTGATGAGCGCGAACATTCGAGACATTGCGGTGCAGACCCTGGCGGGCGAGGACACCACACTGGGCGAGCTGGCGGGCGAGCGGGCGGTACTGCTGGTCAACGTGGCCTCCAAGTGCGGCCTGACCCCGCAGTACGGCGCCCTGGTGGAACTGCAGAAGACCTACGGCGAGCGCGGTTTCACCGTGATCGGCTTCCCGAGCAACCAGTTCATGGGCCAGGAGCCCGGCAGCGCCGAGGAGATCCAGGAATTCTGCTCGGTCACCTACGGCGTCGATTTCCCGCTGCTCGCCAAGGCCGATGTCAACGGCGACGACCGGCACCCGCTCTACGCCGCGCTGGTCGAGACCGCCGACGCCGAGGGCGCGGCGGGCGACGTGCAGTGGAACTTCGAGAAGTTCCTCGTCGGTCGCGACGGCACGGTCGCGGGCCGGTTCCGCCCGCGCACGACCCCCGATGCCGCCGAGGTCGTGCAGGCGATCGAAGCCCAGCTCTGATCTAGACCAGCACCGAACTACTGAGCGTTCGCCAGCAGCGCGTACTGTGCCGCGGCCTGCTGGCGAACTCCGGCGGGTTCGGCGCCGCTGACGAACGCGCCGTAGCGCCGGTAACTCACATAGCAGCGGGTCAGTGCGGGCGCACTCCCCGCACGCCGCTCCGCGCACCGCGCCTGCGGCAGGCCCTCGGGCGCCGCGACCGGATGCGCTGCCGCGCTGAGTGTGTTCTGCCATGTCGTGCCGAAGGCGAGGGCCGCGGCCTCGTCACGGAACCGGAACAGCGTGGTGCTGTAGGAATTCGCCACGCTGTCCACGCCACCGCGATCCCACGCCGCGCCGAGCTCGGCGGGTTCGGTGGGGCGGTAGTGCAGTCCCGCACGGCCGGTCCACGCCGCGAACTCGCGCGAGGAGATGGCGATCCGCTGATTGGCCGGGCCGGGAATCAGGGTGCGGCGCAACAGATCGTCGGGATCGCGGGGTAGCTCGGCGATCCGGTCGGGCGCGGTCGGGGTGAACTTGTCGAGCAGGGGGATCTGGGCATCGAGGACGGCCGCGACGCGTGTGGCCAGCGCGTCGATGTCGGGCGAGGGATGCTGGAGGAACATGCTCACCACGATCTCGCCGTGGGCGAAGGTGGCACCGATCGTCTTGATGCCGGGCCGCCAATGCGCGTGTGCGGCAGCGTAACCGGGGATCGACACCGGCTGATTGTCCGGACTCACCCGGAAATCGGTCGCCTCGAGTTCCCGCGCCGCCTCCTCGGCGGTCTTCGCGCCGGGAAACCGCGCCAGCACCACCCTGGTGATCCGCGCGTCGGTCTCGATCGCCGGTCTCGCCTTGTCGAAGGCTTGGCTGCCCTCGGCGACGTCGAAGGCCACGATCATCCGATGCCGTTCCAGCACGGGAAGATTCATATTCGAGATCGCCGAGGTGTCCGCAGCCCGCCGCGGGGTGTCCAGGACATCGGTGCCCCAGCTGTGGGTCAGCACCGGATCGACCTCGTGCGGCAACACCACCGCGCCCGCCATCCGCAGCCCTTCCAGAATCGGCCCGTCCGTGGACTTTCGGCCCGCCTCGATATCGGCGGGCGCCGTCGTATAACTACCCACGCCGAGGGAGCGGACGTCGATCTCACCCGGCGTCGCGGTGCCCTCGACGGTGCCGCAGCCGACGAGCAGAACGGCGAGCGAGCCCAGCGCCAGTCGTGCGGTCACAGAGGTGCGGTGCTCAACCATTGGTCGATCATCTCCTGATGGGTGTGGCCCTTCCAGTACACCTGGAGCAGCACAGTCGAATACGGCGCGGCGTCGAATCGCACCAGCAGCCATGGTCCGGTGGAGCCGTTGAAACTGTGCACGGTCAGCGGTCTGCCGTACCGCGACCGCGGCTGCTGGGTCGCCCCGGCGGGCAGGGTCGCGACGAACCGTCCGACGGTCCCGGAATCCTTGTGCGCCATCACCTGCACGCGCAGGCCTTCGCGGTCGGTGCAGTCGAACCCCGTATCCCACATCGCCTCCGCGCTCTTCGTCGCGAAACTGCACCGCAGTTCCCGATACCCCGCACTGTCGGGACTCGCGGGCAGCAGGTCGGGGAACATCGCGATCGTGGGCCGCGCCGCCGCCCACGCGTCGACGGTGGTGGTCGGCGCGACCGTTGCGCTCGTCGGAACGGCGCCGGTGCTCCCGGAATCTCGGATCGACAGGATTACAGTTCCGATCGCGATCATGGCGACCGCCCCGAGTGCGCCCGCTACCCACCACCCGGCGTTGCGGCGACGCGCTCCAGCACGAGTGGCGGTGTCGAGCTCGGCCCGATTGCCGACACCGAACGTCGGGTTGCCCGCGACGCCGGTCCCAGCTACCGCGTCTGGGCCCACCCTGCTGACCTGTGGCCCTCGCACCAGGTGGTCGATCGGCTGAGCCGGTCCGACGAGGCCGGTCATCGGACGAGCTGGAGCGGTTCCGGTGGTCAGGGCCGTGGACGCCGCCGCGACCATCGCCGCACAACTGGCGAATCGATGATCGGGATCCTTGGCGAGGGCGCGCGCGAACACCGCGTCCATCGCAGCGGGCATGCCCGCCGCGATCTCGCTGATCCGCGGCACCGGCTGCATCAGATGCGCACCGATCAACGCCCCCGCATGGGTCGCGGTAAACGGTGGGCGCCCCGCGAGCAGGTGAAACAGCGTGCACGCCAACGAATACTGGTCCGACCGCGCGCCCGCGGTGCGCCCGTCGAGCTGTTCGGGCGCCGCGTAGCGCAGCGTCGCCACCAACGTCCCGGTCTCGGTCAGCGCTGCGCCCTCGTCGACTGCCTTCGCGATGCCGAAATCGGTGAGCAGCACCCGCTCACCGCTGCCGCCCGCGCTCTCGCTCAGCAGAATATTGGCGGGTTTGACATCGCGATGCAGGAGCCCGGCCGTGTGCGCGCAATCGAGCGCGTCCGCCGTCGACCGTGCGATGTGCAACGCCCGCCGCGGTGCCACAGCCCCTGTGCGCAGCGCCGTTTCCGCGTCGCTGCCCGCGACGTACTGCATCGCGATCCACAGCCGCCCGTCCTCGTTTCCGCAGTCGTGGATCGCCACGATATTCGGATGATCGAGGCGCCCCGCGAGATCGGCCTCGCGCTCGAATCGACCCCGGAACACCGGATCCGCCGAATACGAGGAGTGCAGCAATTTCACCGCGACCAGACGCGGCAACCGCGGGTGCCGGGCGGCGTACACACTCCCCATCCCGCCCGCCCCGAGCACCCGCTCGATCCGATAGCCGGCGAAAAGGTCACCGGCCCTGAGCTCGTGCATGGTGTCACGCTAGCTCAGGACCGGTGGCGCCGCGATCAGCACGCTCAGCGGCGGATCCCGCGCACAGCCAGTGCCGCCGAGACGGCGGCGACGAGCGTGATCGCCGCGCAGATCAGATGCACGACCGCGACCGCGTCGGCCGCCGATGACGCGGTCGCTCCCACCAGTTCGAAGAACACCGACCCGATGCTCGCGATCCCGACCACGGTCCCCAGTTGCACGCTGGTGACGAGAATGCCGCTGGCGTCGGCGGCGAGTGTCACCGGTACCGCGGCCAATGCCCGTGTCATCAACGGGCTGAACGCCAGCCCGTTACCGAGACCGAAGACCCCGAACGCGATCGACGCCGCGATACCGATACCCGCGCCGTCGCCCAGCAGCCACGCGAGCCAGCCCAGCGAGGCCGCGCTCATCACCAGCCCGAACGGAATCATCCTCGCGTGCAGCGTGGCCGGAACGCGCTGCCAGGACAGTCCGGCCACGGCGAACGCCGCACCCATCGGCAAGAACTGCATGCCCGCTCGCAGCGCGCTGTAGCCGAGGTCGCTCTGCATGTGGATGGCGCTCACGAACAGCCAGCCGCCGAAGGTCCCCATCACCATGAGCAGGGTGGCGGCAGTCGCGAGCAGACCGGGCGCGCCGAGCGCCTGCGGCGCGAACAGGGGATCGCGGCCGCGCCCGGCGACCGCCCGCTCGATCACAACGAACGCCGCCAGCCCGAGCACACCCGCTCCGAGACACAGCCACGACCACCGCGGAAACCCGAGCTCCCGGCCGAGCACCAGCGGCACGACCAGCAACAACACGGTGGCTGTGAGCGTCACCAAGCCCAGCCCGTCGACCGTTCGATCGGTGCGGGCGACGGTGACCGGGAGGACACGTGGAGCCAGCACCAGCAGTGCGATGCCGATCGGCACATTCACCAGGAACACCCCACGCCAACCGGTGCCGCCCAGATCGGCGTCGACGATCAATCCGCCGAGAATCTGGCCCGCCAGCAGGCCACCGGAGACGATCGCCGCATAGATACTCAGGGCTCTGGCTCGCGCCGCCCCGGCGAACGTGCGCTGGATCAACGTCATCACCTGTGGCGCCATCGCGGCCGCCCCGATGCCCTGACCGAACCGGAACACGATGAGCGACAGCTCGTTCCATGCCAGTCCACACGCGAGTGACGCCAGGGTGAACCCCGCCAGCCCCGCGATGAAGGTGCGTCGCTGCGTGAACCGATCGCCCAGGCGCGCACCACCGATCAGCAACACCGCGTACGCGATCACATACCCGGCGACGATCAATTGCAGGGCGGCCCCACCGGTGTCGAGGCTCGACCGAATGGACGGAATGGCGACATTGACGATGGAGCCGTCGAGCACCGTCATGAACTGGCCGGTGAGGATGACGACGAGCACGGCGATCGACCGCCTGCCCACCACCGAATCGGGCACCGGGGCTGGTTTGAGCATCTGGATCATGCTCAGATCCTGGGACCGGAGGCACAGGATGAATAGGAGCCCACCGATACGGGTACTCCCGATACCCCGCTCGCGGCCTGCCCCGGATGGAGTCGGAATAGCTTGTCTGCCAAAGTAACTGATGCTCTAGGCTTGATTCGTCCAGTTGGCTCCGATACTCGAAAGGCGCTCCCGATGTCGCATTCTTCTGCCGCCTACCCCAGCGCTGTTCCGGTCGGGGTGGACACCACCCGTGCGAGTATCGCGCGTGTCTACGACGCCGCACTCAACGGCAAGGACAACTACGACGTGGATCGCGCAGTGCTGGACCAGGTCCGCACCGTCGCTCCGCAGGTCAACGACCTGGCCTGGGCCAACCGTGACTTCCTGATCCGCGCCTGCCGATTCCTGGCCAGGGCGGGCATCGACCAGTTCCTCGACCTCGGATCGGGTCTGCCCACCGCGGAGAACACCCACCAGGTGGTCCAGCGGGTGAACCCTCAGTCCAAGGTCGTCTATGTCGACAACGACCCGTCGGTGCTCGTCCACGCGCAGGCATTACTGGCCAGCAACAGCCGCACCCGCATCGCCGAAGCCGACATCTTCCGACCCCTGGAAGTTCTCGGCAACGAGACGGTCCGCCGCGAACTCGACTTCACCCGCCCGCTGGCGCTGTTCCACATCGGCACCCTGCACCACTATCTCGGCGACGACGGCCCCGCCCTCATGCAGACCTACATCGACGCATTGCCCTCGGGCTCGTTCGTCGCGATCGCCCACTTCCACGACCCGGAAACCGCCGAATACAGCGAGCTGGCCCGGAAAATGGAAGAGAAGTTCATCCACAGCCCGATGGGTAGCGGCCGCTTCCGCACCCGCGACGAAATCCAAGCCATGTTCGGCACCCTCGACATGGTCGAACCCGGCCTCGTCCGCTGCGACGACTGGTGGTCCGACGGCCCCCACCTCACCCCCCTCTCCGACGTCCGCAACTGCATCGTCGGCGGCGTCGGCCGCAAACCCTAGCGCCGCGATCCGGATCCGAGTTCCCGGCGCTACCTTTCGGGGCGCTGGGTTATTTCTTGATGGTGCGGGCGAGAATGCCGAGAGTGGCCCGCAGCGCGGACTCGGGAATGATCGGGAAGATAGCTGCTTCGCGGTAGCGGGGCGCGATCCTGCTCCAGTCGTAGTACGAGGTGACCAGGGTGCCGATGTCGCTGGGCTCGAGGCGATATCCGTACAGGTGCTCGATCGGCGGTTGGATGGCGCCCGAGATCGTCCACTCGAGATGCTTGTCCTGCTCGAACTCGGTGATGATCACTGTGACGTCGTATTTGCCCATCGGGAAATCGTTGAGGGACTCACGATCCATGTGCACGATGAACTCGTCGCCGACGCCGGTGACGGGCTTGCCCTCCGCCGATTGCAGCATGCCCGAGCTGTCGATCGCTACGTGCCCTTCGGGGGAACACAGCAGTGTGAAGATTTCCGAGGGTGACGCGGGGACCTGCCGCTGCACTTCGAACCGTTCTACCGTCATGTCGTCCACCCTCGCATACTCGGCGTCGATGCGTTCTGCCACTGACGCCACCTGAACCGGACGGCTACGCGTGCGCGGCAGGTCCGATCGTCCCGCTGCCGTCACCTCGGTGAGGTGGCCGGTGGGCGGGCGATCGATGGAGTCGGACGCGGCGGCTTCGTCGTGGGCGGGGGCATGGTCGTCGTCGGCGACGTGGTCGTTGTCGACCGCGCCGATGTGGTCGTCGGCGCCGCCGGTGACCGGGATGTCGTGGTCGAACTCGGCGGATCGGTTGTTGTCGTGGTGCTGGGCGGTGCCGTCGTGGTGGTGCCCGGCACTGTGGTGGAAGTGACGGTGACGGTCGAGGGATCAGCAGACATCGTCACCGTGCTCGGATCGGCTGTCACCGTGATCGTCGACGTGTCAGTCGGAGTCATAGCGACGGGCACGGTGGAGGTCGGGGTCGGGGTGACGGCAGCTGGGCCCGGCACATCGGAGGTGTCCTGGACCGAAAGGCTTGCCGTGGCAGAGAAACTCGCGCTCACCGAAACAACCGTCGAGTTCGCCGTCGCGGTTTCCGTCGGTATGGTTGTCGTCGTTTCCGTCGCAGTGGTCGTGCTCGGGGAATCGGCGCCCGGTTGGGCGGACTCGGTATCGGTAGTGGGGTAGCCGCCCGGGACGTCGACCGGTACGGCGACCTCGCTCGGGTTGTCGGCTGTTGTGCTCGTGATCGTCGCGATGGACTGGCTTCGGCCGGCACTGTAGTCGGAAAATCGTGCGGTGGGTTGGCCCGCGAACGGCCCCGAGCTGTTCGCCCGCGCCGGTGGGCTCGAATCTGCCCGCACCACGAGCGTTGTCCCGATAACCGTCATCGCCAACGCGGCCGCCACCCCGGCACGCGACACGTGCCGCCGGAACCGGTCTGTTGATCGCGCCGCGGGCGGGTGGCCGCACCGTCGCGGATTCTGGGGTCGAGGCTCGGTCTCGGTGACAGGCTCGGCCACCGGGTCTTCGCTGTTGTCGAAGGTGCGCATTGCATTCCTGCTTTCTCCCTCGAAATACGCCGACCGGCGTGCTGTTCTCAGGGGCGCGAGTAGGGATCCACCTCGCGCAGCCGTTGCCGGTGAATTCGTTGCAGTTCGCCCGCACGGGTGAGAAAGTCGGCGATTATTTCCAGTTCGGCGGCGTCATAATAATTCAGCAACATCTTGTAGCTCTCGACGATCATCGGAACGACGAGTTCCTGTACGCGATCGGCCGCGAGTTCGGTGGCCATCACAATGACGCGACGACGATCGGTCGGGTGCAGCGACCGTGCGATGTAGCCCTGTTTCTCCAGCCGGTTGAGCATGATCGTGACACCGGCGGAGGTGAGACCGAGCCGCTCGGCCAGCCTGCCCGGCGTCGTGGACTTCTCCTCGAGCAGGACGATCTCCAGCGCACGCCGATCGGTCTCGTTCACGCCCAGCACTCTGATCAATTCACGGACCAGGTCCTCGACGCTTCCGTGGTAGAACTCCAGCGCCCTTTTGAGCTCGACCGAGATCCGGGCGGGTTCGCTTGTTGTCGGGCACACGGGCTTTCCCATCGATCACTGGAAACAGAGAACCGCTCAGCACAAGTCACCGATCAGGGCCTGCTCGGTTGCTGAGCGCCGCGATCCGTTCAGGGGAGCCGGGACGCGCGGCGGAGTCGATGGATGCCGCAGGGCGCGGCAGCAGGGATTGCGGCCAGGTGCTCGAAGTGGGCATGGGCGCTCCTGTCCATCGATCGACCGGCTGCCCGAACCGCGGCTGACGAACATCACGAAAGCGGCACCGCTCCGGTCATCGAAGCGGCCGTGGCTGTGCCGGACATGCACTGTACGACACACCGGGCGAGGCGATACTGCGCATCGGATAATTCGGTCGAAGTGACTTCTCGGCTCCAAACCGTAAGCAGGGCAACCACTATCAGGTGATGCTGCCGTCGGGTGTGGGTCGGTGGGGCCGGGCCGGGCTGCTGAGGCAACCCGGTCCGGCCCCTTCACCACAGGCCGCCGGCGCGGACACCGGTCATCATCCGGCGGCACTCGTTGGGTGAGCTCAGACGACAGCTGTGGTGGTCAGGGTCGGGGACGGGTTCGGGTAGCACGAGGTCGCGACATTGCCGACAAAGGAGACATTGGTCGTCATGGTCATACCGGGACTGGTGTAGCTGGTCCCCGCGTACTTGCTGGTGATCGGTGTTCCGGCGGCGCCGGCGGTGACGTTGATGGTCACCGCCGGCGGGGTGAAGCTGGTGCCGCCGGCGATCGGGCCGGGCACGGTCAGTACGACATTCCCGCCCGATGTGGCCACGGTGCCCGCCACGGTGCCCCCGGAGGCGGTAGCCGAGACCACCGTCGAATTCGCCGGAGTCGGAATGGTCATCTTCAGGTTGCTGATGTTGTTCACGGTGAATCCGGAAGCCGAACTGGGCACCGACGAGGCGCCCGGTGTGATGGTGATGGCCACCGCGGAACCCGATGCCGCCGAGCTCGGCGCGGTGCCGGTGACCGAGGTGTTCATGCTCGAGGTTTGGCCGATACCGAGGACCGTGCCCCGGCAGCTCCAGTTCACGCTGACGGGCGCAGCATTTACCGGTGCGGCCAAACAAAAGACGGTAGCGATGGCGACCGGGGCAATAAAGCCCGCACGAAACAGGGAAGAGGTCGATATCATGGCGATCTCCAGGGAATGTCGAGCAGCGGTAAGACGGGAGTTCGAACCGCTAAAAAATGGGTGTTCAGAAAATATAACCCGCTCGCATCTTTCTGTTGTTGAAATCGCAAATCCAAGCGTGTCAAAAATATCATTATCCGCAATTAGATATCTATCCGGAATAGTTAACTGCGGAAAGGTTTTTTCGCAGGCCGGTATTGTCTCGGCCTGTCATCACCCGCCGGCTGCTCAGTGGCTGTGAAGTTTTGCTGTGAGCTGCCGCAATCCGTCGCCGTCATCGATGCCGATGCTTCCTGGGCCGATGGTGATCAGGCGGTGTCGCTCGAATTCCTCGATGACCTTGTGGAACGACGGGCTTCGCACACCGAGCATGGCGGCGAGCGTGCGCTGATCCAGCTGCACCGACCCGTCGACGGCTTCGTCGAGAAGCAATTGAGCCACCTGGACCGGGAGCGGGCGGCCGAGCATATCGGTCAGCCGGGTCTGGACCGTCGTAACCCGTTGCACCACAGTGGATATCCAGCGCCGAGCGATCTCGGGGTGGGTGGTGAGCACTGTGTCGAAATTGCGCTGAGGCAGGAACAGGCACTGCGCCTCGGCGAGCGTGCGCGCGGTGTATGCCAGTGGCACCCCCAGCACCAGCGCGATATCGCCGTCGACATCGCCAGGACCCAACATGCCTACCACCGCACGCTGTGTGCCCGACTCGACGGACAGTTCGACCTGCCCTTGCCGCACGATCCAGACTCCGTTCGGCGGTTGGTCCGCCGAGAACATCACCGATCCGGCGGGCAGGGCTTGGGACTCGAGACCTTCGGCAAGGGCGGTGAGGTCATCGAGATGCAGGGGAGCGGTGGCGCCGTGGCCTACCCATCGCGCGACCCAGGCCGCATGACGCACTCGGTGGTCGTCGAAAGACTGCTCACCCATATCGTGCAGCAAGTGGGAGAACGTTCGGTGGCTGTGTAGCATCGCGTGCTCCTGACGGTGCGTACGAACTGGTCAACCCACCGCCCATTGTCCTCCCTTCGGCAAGAGGCCCACCGCGTGTATACCGATGCGGAACCGCTCAGGGTCGAAGGATCAGGTCCGCGCACTTCTCGCCGATCATGATCGAGGGCGCGTTGGTGTTCCCGCCGATGATGGACGGCATGATCGACGCGTCCGCGACGCGCAGACCGTCGATGCCCGAAACCCGCAACGTCGGATCGACGACCGCACGCTCGTCGACTCCCATCCGCACCGAGCCCACCGGGTGGTACACGGTGTGAATTCGGTTCGGCAGCTCCGCGCGCAGCGACGCGTCGTCGGCGAACTCGGCCCCGGGGTTGATCTCGCCTGCGTTGTCGCCGGTTCCCGCCATGATCTCGCGCACCATCGCGATGCCTTCGAGCAGCACTTCCGCATCTTTGGGCACACTCAGATACCCGGGGTCGATGAGTGGAGCCGCAGTCGGATCCGCCGAGGAGAGCCTGACGGTGCCCCGGCTCTCCGGGTAGATCAGCGTCGGGAAGACACTCTGCCCCGGCTTCTTCGTCGGCGGTACGACCCGCTTGTCGGAGTCCTGGTTGGGCGAGGGGTAGACCCAGTAGAGACTGAGCAGCTGCAGGTCGGGAATGTCCTGGGCGAACGACGTGCGCACGAACGCGACGGACTCGAACGATGATCCGGCCGCCCACGAGCTCCCTGGCCGGCGCTTCTCCGCGAGGAGTCCGCGCAGGAAGTACGACGGAGTCGGTCGACGCACCGCCGATTTCATGTTGTACGAGAGCGGGACGAAGAGGTGGTCGTGCAGGTTGTCGCCGACCGGCAGATCCGCGTGCACCGCGATACCGTGCCGCGCGAGGTGTTCGGCGGGACCGATTCCGGACAGTTGGAGGATCTGCGGCGACCCGAACGCTCCCGCCGAGAGGATCACCTCGCGCGAGGCGTGCACAATCTGCTTGCCGCCCTCGACCGAGATCTCGACGCCGGTGGCCCGCGAGCCGTTGATGACGATCCTGATGACCGTCGTCTCGGTGAGAACCAGCAGGTTCGGGAGCGGATCCGCATGGATGTAGCCCTGCGCGGTGGAGTACCGCAACCCCTTCGCGGCGCTCTGCTGAAAGACCGCGACGCCTTCCTGACTTTCCGCGTTGTAGTCGTCGATGGCAGGCACACCCAGGCGCTCGGTCGCCGCTGCCATGAACGCGCGGGCCGCCTCGGTGAGATCGCTCTTCCGGGTGACCTTGATCGGGCCACCGCCACCACGGAGCTCGCTGGCGCCGCCCTCCCAATCTTCGAGTCGTTTGAAGTACGGAAGGACACCGGCGTAGTCCCAGCCCTCGCAGCCCTCGGCCGCCCAGTCGTCGAAGTTCTTCTTGTTGCCGCGGACGAAGAGCATGCCGTTGACCGAACTCGAACCACCCAGGACCCGGCCGCGCGTCATGGGGATCGTGCGGTCGAGCGCACAGCGTTGCGGTGTCGACTTGGAACCCCAGTCGAACAGCTTCTTCAACTGCGGCGTGGAGTGCATGACGTTGATAGCGCCGGGAATCTGGAAGAGCATCTTGGCGATGCCTTTGTCGTCGGCGCGCCCAGCCTCGATCAGCACGACAGACGCGCCACTTTCCGCGAGTCGGCGAGCTACCGCGCAACCGGCGCTACCGGCTCCAACCACGATGTAATCGGCGTCGGTCATCGGCGTTTCTCCGTTCGATTACCGTTCTTCCGGTACGGCGACGATCACCCTGCCGGAGACGACTTCCAGGATGCGGTCGAGAGGTGGACCCCTTCATTGTGCTCGTCCGAAGGGCTCAGATCAGGGTTGAACGCCGGCTGTGCTGCCGCCGAGCGGCATGGCGGGCAGACCGAGTTTGCGATGGTCCCACGAGCGGATCCGCGTCGGCTCGACCCGAACGACGATGCGTTTGTGCATCATGGACTCGACCAGCGGACGAGCCTGCTCGGTGTAGGGACCGACGTAGCGGCGGAAGACGTCGATTCCGGCGTTCCAGTACTCCTCATCGGCGGGGTCCTCGATCAGATGCGCTGTTCCTTCGATCGACACGCCGCGCAATTGGTCGTAGGTGTCGCCCGCCTCGGCCATACAGGTGAGGGTCGGGTTACGGCGCAGGTTGGTGGCCTTCTGCGACTTCGCCTTGGTCTCGAAGTAGATCTTGCCGTCGAGGTGCCCGAACCACATCGCTGTCAGATGCGGTTTCCCCTCGGCATCGAGGGTGGCCAAGGTGAGCACCCTGCTGCGGTCGAGGAACTGCGCGATCTCGTCCGCGCTCATCTGCACCGTGGCCCGCTGTTTGATTCCCACGTTCACCTTCCAGCTCGATCGTTGCGCCGACCCTATCGAGCAACCGCGATCGGCGATCCCGAACGCGACTATTCCGCTGGTCAGCGGCCCATGTGGTTGTCGCCTGCTGGAACAGCGCGTCCCACAGGGTGAATCGCAGCAGTCGACAGCACATCGGATGGGCGCTGCTGGTTCAGAACTGGCCGGGCAGCGGCACAATGCCCAGGTTGGCGTCGAGGCCACCGTCGACGACGAGGGTGGTGCCGGTGATGTAGCCGGCGGCGGGCGAGGCGAGGAACCAAATCGCCTCCGCCTGTTCACGTGGTTCCGCGAACCGTCCGAGTGGGATCCGGCGTTCGATCGCGGCGAGCAGTGCGAGGTCCTGGTGTACGGCGGCGGTGATGCCGGTGCGGGTGAGCCCGGGTGCGATGGCGTTGATCCGAATCCCCTGCGCGGCATAGTCGATCGCGACCGCGCGGACCAGGTTGATCAACGCGCCTTTGGACGCGTTGTAGGCCCAGTTTCCCGCATCGCCACGCAAACCGGCCACCGATGCGGTCAACACCGCGCAGCCCCCGGACCGACGCAATGCCGGAATCGCCGCTCGCAGCCCGCGAATCGGCCCGAGCAGGTTCACGTCGAGGATGCGGTCGGCTGTGCGCACCGCATCGGCGGCCTCGAGCGGCGGGGTGCCGCCGGTTCCGGCATTGAGGACGATGGTGTCGAGTCGGCCGAAACGGCTCAGCGCGGCGTCGACCGCGGCCTGGTTCACCGCGTCGGAGGACACGTCGCCGGCCAGGGTCACGATGCCGTCGCCGAATCCGGTCAGGCCGTGCTCGGAGAGATCCACCGCGACCACGTCGTGCCCGCGTTCGGCGAACAACTCGACAGTGGCTCGGCCGATACCGGACGCGGCGCCGGTCACGATCGCGACGCGACGCGCGTCGGCGGGGGAGGGCTTGCTCATCTGGGGCCTTGTGTCGGAGCCCGAGCAGCGGATCTGATCTCGGCCACTCGGGCAGTCACACCGATGATCAGTCGAGTACTTCGTTCAGTTTTCCGGTCGCGACGTCGAAGACGAATCCGCGCAGAGAGGTGGTGCGCGTGATGAAGGGGCTGCGTTCGATGCGGCGCAGCGAGTTGCGGATGTCCTCGTCGAGATCGCCGAAGGCCTCGGCGGACCAGGTGGGCTTGATGCCGATCTCGTCCTGGATCGCTCGTTTGAAATCGTCGTCGGTGAAGGTGAGCATGCCGCAGTCGGTGTGGTGGATCAGGATGATCTCCGTGGTGCCGAGCAGTCGCTGGCTGATGGCCAGCGAGCGGATCTCGTCGTCGGTGACCACGCCGCCCGCGTTGCGGATGACGTGCGCTTCACCGTCGTGCAGGCCCAGGATGCGGTAGACATCGAGGCGGGCGTCCATGCACGCCACCACCGCGACGTGCTTGCTGGGCGGCAGCGGGAGCGGGCCGCTGAACTGCGCTGCGTACGTGGCGTTGTTGCTGAGGTATTCGTCTGTGACGGTCATGGCGGCGTCCTAGGGTTGATGGGTCGCGACAACGAATCTCCGCCTTCATGGTTGGTGCTGGTTCGGAGGGCGGCCAGAGATTCGCGCAGATCGAGGCGAAGGGTCGTTCGCAGCGGTGCGAACGAGTAGGCGCCTGCGTCGATGCCACGGTGCCTGCGTCGGGCAGGGAGGGAAGCCTGATCGACCGCGACCGGCCGCCTCTGTGGCCCGCACCTGTGCGGGGCGGTGTGTCGTCCAGGGCAACCTGATTCATCTATTGCGAGAGTTGATATGAAATCAGGCTTCGCGTCAGCTGTGAATCGAATCCGGTCGCGAACATGATCCGTCGTGACGGCAGAGGTGTAACCGCCGGGGCCGTGTGCGTCAGCACTGCATGTCGACCGGCGCTGGGTCCATGGATGACGTGTATAGGAGATTCCTGTCGCATCCGTAGTGAAATGTCGAGCCAGCTATTTGCCGGGCGCGGGTATCGCAGTATGAATATTCGAGACGGAGTAATCGGGTTGTTCTGTGCCGCAGGTCAATTCACAGTTGGATGCAGTGTCGACAGTATGGTCATCGGCGGCAGGGGATGAAGAATTTTCGACCGCCCGGACCGGCCGTTCAGGCGTAGTATTCCGGTGCTTTCCGGTGTTTGACAGAAAATTCTCAACACCAACACCGCGAAGCTGCGGAGTTTCCAGGGGAATGCTTCGACACTGCGACAGCGGCCACGACCGTAAGGACGCTATAGAACTGGCCGCGATAATGATGCCAGCCTTCCTCGAAGCCGAGCGCAACACGGTTCCGTTCGGCCGGTCGGGATATCTGCGCCGTATCGGCTCACTGGTTCACCTGGGCTGACCTCGCGGCCTCGGCATCTCGCCGACGTTCCTGTCGGCACTGCTGTATCCGGGACGAGACTGGGCGTTTGCCGAGGTGGGAAGCGTCGTGACGGCCGCCCGAAGCGCCCTGCACCACGCGGATAGACGGCCGCCCTCGCGCCCGGCTGCCGATCTCGCGCAGATCACATGCTCTTTGGTACGCCTCACAAACCCGGTTATGTTAGCTACTAATTAGCTATAAGATGTCCGGTTTGGCCCTCCATTTTCTGCGAATATTCGGGTACGGTCGACCATTGACGGGGAACTACTTCGACAGGGGGATCGATGGACGAGAACATCAGTGGTACCCCGCTATCGCGCGATGACGCAGGCGGCGATCGGGTTTCACGAAATCTTGAATACCGCTTTGCGGCTCATGGCGCTGAATCTTATGACAGCGAGACCGCTCATCTCCACGATGTCGTGGATCAATTGGAGTACGCGGTACAGGTTTGTTCGCGCGAGAGCATCCCGCTTCCCTTCGTGTTGAAGGAAGTCGAAAAGGCACTCGGTGTGGACCTCGACGATCTCTCGGCAGACTGGCCTTCCGCCCTCCGTCTTCACCTCGTCGATTACGTGACGGCGGTGTTCGCGAAGGACCACCTCCAGCCACCACATATGTGACAACGAGGCCCGTCGGCGGCCGGTGTGGGTGCAAGTCGGACGTGGCGGGCAAGCCTCAGCGGCTCGCGCGCAGTATGCGGCTAGCGCGCAGTACGCCGGGCGATTCGCTCTCGAACCTTCGGATCCGTGGAGGTAGCCGGCGATGAGCTCAGGGGCGGAGTGGCCTTCGATAGGGTGGTCGACCTCGCGGACACACAAGTCCGGGCACGTAGTGCGATAGGCGAAGATGTCCATGCCCACGCCGAAATCCCGCGTGGGCATGGGTGTCGGCGCAATCGGATAGCATCCCCGGTACTACCTTTCGGTCCAGCAACCGGCCGGCGGAGTCAGTTCGCGTCGTGGGCGCCTGTGATCGGAGGCTTTCGTGCACACCCTGGGTTTTGTGCTGTCCAGGTGGGGAGGGGGAGGTCTGATGTGGCGCGAGCAGGCGACTCTCGGCTGCGCCGGCGGTGGTCGTGGTGCGCAGTGACGCGTTGAACGCCGATCTCATCGCGGCCGGGCCCAGATCGCAACGTCAACTCCGCATACTGCTGGTCGAGGACGATCCCGGCGACGCCTTGCTGGTGGAAGAGATGGTCGCCGATCTGTCTCCGCGCCCGCACCTGGATTGGGTACGCACCCTGACCGAGGCCGGCGAGCGCCTACGCGCCGACGTCCCTGATTGCGTGCTGCTCGATCTGCATCTGCCCGATGCGCACGGACTAGAGGCGCTGGCCGGGATCCGCGACCGCAACGATCAGGTCCCCGTCGTGGTGATGACCGGGCTCGACCAAGAGCGCACCGGGCTGTTCGCGTTGGCCTCCGGCGCGCAGGACTACCTGGTCAAGGGCCGGGTGGATCCGGAATTGTTCGGGCGCGCAGTGCGTTACGCGATCCAGCGCAAGCAGGCCGAACTCACCAGCGCGGCCCTGCAGGCCAGTCAGATGCGGGCGCAGGAGAACTCCCGACTCGAACGCGGACTGTTGCCGACCCCGCTGTTGGGTGCCGACCCCACAGTGGAGGTGGTGTCGCGGTATCGGCCCGGCCGCGACCACTCACTGCTCGGCGGCGACTTCTACGACGTGGTCCAGGACCCGACCGGCATCGTGCACGCGATCATCGGTGATGTCTCCGGCCACGGTCCCGACGCCGCGGCGACCGGGGTCGCATTACGGCTGGCGTGGCGCACGCTGGTGCTCAGCGGTGTCACCGGTGCCAGGCAACTGAGCCTGCTCGAGGAAGTGCTGCTCGCCGAACGCGCCGACCAGCAAACCTTCGCCACCGCTACCAGCTTGGTACTAGACCCGGCGACCCGGCAGGTGTCGGTACGCCGCGCGGGTCACCCCGGCATGCTGTCGTGCACCCGTGCCGGACTGAGCTGGGTGGAGGTGCCGGGCGGACCGGCCCTGGGTTTCGTGCCGGGCTACGCGCAGTGGCCCGCGCACGAGGTGGCGCTGGCGGATGAGGCGGGGCTGATGCTGTTCACCGATGGACTGTTCGAAGGGCGCGTCGGCGACGGCAGCACCCGCCTCGGCGAGGACGGATTGTTCGAACTGGCACAGACACTGCCCGTCGGGCAGCCCGAGTCCTTCGTCGACGCGCTGATCGGGCAGGTGGCGGAGCTTTCCTCGGCGGCAGGCGGTTTGGATGACGATGTGGCCATCCTGTATTTGCGGTGGAGTGATGTGACGAGGCGGATGACGTGACGAGTAGTGCACCAGCTCGGTCGGGGTCGATCCGTCAGCTGACGGCACAGGGCTGGTTCCAGCTCGTGTTCGCGCTGATGATCCTGGTGGTGGTCGTCGGTGCCGCGGCGGGTGCGCAGGTCATCGCGCACACCAGCCGGGTCACCGATCGTCTGCTCGCCGAAACTCTGCCCGCGTCCACCGAAGCCCATCGGCTGCAGGGTGCGCTGCTGAATCAGGAGACCGGCATCCGCGGCTACGCCATCACCGGGGACCCGCAGTTCCTCGAGCCCTACGACCGAGGGCGCCAGGAGCAGACACGCGCCGCGGACCGCTTACGGGAGCTGCTCGTCGGCCACCCCGGATTGCTCGCCGACCTCGCCGCTGTCGACCTCGCCGCCCAGCAGTGGCGGGCCGACTTCACCGATCCGGCGACCGGGGCCGTGTCGTCTCGCACGGGCATCGGTCTCGACGCCGCCACCGGAGCGGTGCGTCGAAAGGCGCTCTTCGACGCCGTGCGCGATACCTTCGCGGTGCAGAACGACCATCTCGTCGCGGTCGTCGACAGCGATTCCGCCGAGCTGGCAAGCGCACGCACCACCCGCAACATCGTGCTGTGGGGCATCGTCGCGGTCTTCCTGCTGACCGGGGTGCTGCTCACCGTGCTGGTACGGCGACTGGTGGTACGGCCGTTGGGCTATCTCACCGAGTCGTCGCGGCGGGTAGCCGCGGGGGAGTTCGACGCGCAGATCGAGGCTGTCGGTCCTTCCGATATCGCGCTGGTCTGCGAGGCGGTGGAGAACATGCGCCATCACATCGTCGCCGAGCTCGATTCCACGCGCATCCAGGAGGCGGCACTGCTGCGCCAGAAGCAGGATCTCGACATCCAGGCCGAGGAACTGCGCAGATCCAACACCGAGTTGGAGCAGTTTGCCTACGTCGCGTCCCATGACCTGCAGGAGCCGCTGCGCAAGGTGGCCTCGTTCTGCCAGTTGCTCGAGAAGCGCTACGGCGACCAGCTCGACGAGCGCGGCAAGCAGTACATCGACTTCGCCGTCGACGGCGCCAAGCGCATGCAGGTGCTGATCAACGACCTGCTCACCTTCTCCCGCGTCGGCCGGATGTCGGAGGGCACCGAGCCGGTGGGCCTGGATCAGACCCTGGACGAGGCGATGGCCGCTTTGTCGGCGACCATCGAGGAATCCGAGGCCGTGATCGAGCGCCCGGAGGCGTTGCCGGAGCTCCTCGGGGAACCGACCCTGTTGATCATGCTGTGGCAGAACCTCATCGGCAACGCGATCAAATTCCGCACGCCCGGCCTGACCCCTGTGGTCCGGGTGGCGTGCGCGCCCAACGTCGACGACGCCGAGGAATGGGAGTTCTCGGTGTCGGACAACGGAATCGGCGTCGCGGCCGAATTCGCGGAGAAGGTCTTCGTCATCTTCCAGCGTCTACACCCGCGAGATGCGTACGGCGGCACCGGGATCGGACTGGCCGTGTGCAAGAAGATCGTGGAGTTCCACGGCGGCCGGATCTGGCTCGACACCGACTACCGTGACGGCACCCGCCTGTGCTTCACCCTGCGGGCGGCAGCGCCCGCGACCACCGCCGCATCCATCGAGAACGAGGTATTCGCATGACCGATCCCGCCCAGCCGGTCGATATCCTGCTCGTCGAAGACGACCCCGGCGACGAACTGATGACGCGGGAAGCCTTCGAGGACAACAAGATCGGCAACACGCTGCACGTGGTCAGGGACGGTCAGGAAGCGCTGGACTTCATCTATCGCACCGGCGCGCACGTCGACGCCCCACGGCCGGATCTGATCCTGCTGGATCTGAACCTGCCCAAGTACGACGGCAGGCAGGTGCTGGAGAAGATCAAGGCCGACCCGGAGCTGTCCCACATCCCCGTGGTCGTGCTCACCACATCGGCGGCCGAGGAAGACATTCTGCGCAGTTACAAACTGCACGCGAACGCCTACGTCACCAAGCCGGTGGATCTCGACCAGTTCATCGCTGCGATCAGGCAGATCGATGAGTTCTTCGTGCAGGTCGTGGGGGGGCCCCGCGGGGGGGGGGGGGGCCGGGGGGGCGGCTGGGGGGGGGGGGGCGCGGCGGGGGGCGCCCCCCCGGGGGGGGGGGACGCGAGGAGCGAGAGAAGAGCGGGGCAA